>JAQWWC010000141.1 GCA_029249645.1 Pseudomonadales bacterium | reverse complement strand
CCTTGAGGTTAAGGCTTTACCGGGAAAGCTTTAACGAAAGCCTCAACAAAAAGCCTTAACAAAAAGCCTTAACAAAAAGCCTCAACAAAAAGCTTTTCAAAAAACTTGGCGCCCAACCCGCCTTTTATTCGCGCGGCGAACGTCTTTTATTGCTCGCTTTTTAGGCTTTCTCCTCCGAACTCGCGTCGTCGATCACCTCAGCTGCGGCACCGTCCTCACCTTCACCTTCACCTTCGATTTCGCTTTCGTCTTCAGCGACTTCCGGCTCGGCTGGCTTGAGCGCCTCTTCGTAACTCACAGGTAATTCTTCGATATTCGCAGATGCTAGAATTAAGGCGACGATTTGCTCCTCCAACACCAAGCTTTGAATCTGATTCAGCTGCTGCTCATTACTGTAGTAATAGTTGATCAACTGCTCAGGCTGCTCATAGCTGCTCGCGATTTCTTCAATCTTGGACCGCACCTGCGCCTCATCAGCGACTACATTGTTCTGTTCTACAATCGCATTCACAATAAGGCCAAGCTTAACCCGCCGCTCAGCTTGATCGGTAAACAGCTCGAGCGGCAGCATGTTCACATCGAACTGCTGTCCCCCGCCAAACTGTTGCACCATTTCTTGGCGCATACGGTTACATTCTTCATTTACTAAAGCCTTCGGGGAATCAACAGAGGTGATTTCAATCAACCCATCCATTACCTGTGTTTTGACCTTATTTTCAACTGCGGCCTTCAGCTCTTTTTCCATGTTGTTTTGAACTTCGACTCGGAAGGCATCCATGCCGCCTTCTTCGACGCCGAATTCCTTGAAAAAATCGTCGTCTAATTCTGGCAAAGTCGATTCAGCTACCTCATGAACCTTGATCGCAAAAACAGCCTGCTTTCCTGCCAAGTTTTCCGCCTGATAATCCTCTGGGAAGGTAACCGTGACATCTTGTTCATCGCCAGTCTTTAACCCAACAACGCCATCTTCAAATCCAGGGATCATCGAATTGGAGCCTAAAACCAGCTTATTGCTTTCGGCTTGGCCGCCATCGAAGGCTTCCCCATCAACCGTACCTGAGAAGTCGATGGTCACCTGATCTTCAAGTGCCGCCGCACGGTCCACGGCTATAAAAGACTTCCGCTGTTCCCTGAGCTTCTCGATCATCGTCTCAAGGTCTTGAGGCATCACGTCAGCCACCGGCTTCGTTACGCTAATATCCTCAAACAAACCTAACTTAATTTCCGGGAAAATCTCAATCAGCGCAGAGAACGAGAGGTCTTTATCCAGTTCCATTACCACATCATTGATTTCAGGCATGCCAGCAGGCTTTAAAGACTGCTGATCAACCGCAGCCGCAAAGCTTTGTTGCATCACTTCGCTGGAGACTTCTTGTAGGATGCCTGGCCCGAATCGACGACGGACCTCTCTTATCGGGACTTTACCCGGCCGGAAACCCTTGATACGGGCCTGCGCCGCCGCTTGCTTAATCTTCACTTCGACCTTCTCGGAAATCTCCGAGGCTGGCACTGTAATGCGCATTTTGCGCTCAAGTTTTGAAACTGTCTCAACCGTGACTTGCATAACCGTTCACCACCTCAATATGGTACTCGCAGACCAACCTTAAGCCCTTGGGGCTTTTAGCATCTTGCTGTTGTTTTAAAAGTGGTGCGAAAGGAGAGACTCGAACTCTCACACCTTGCGGTACTGGAACCTAAATCCAGCGCGTCTACCAATTCCGCCACTTTCGCATTTTTTGATCACCCCAGTCCCAGGTTTATCCGTAACGGGACCGGTGCACCCGAGAGTCTAGACCCTTCGGGGGCAGCAATTATAAAGCCTATATGAAGCCATCACAACCGCCGAGTCAGAACCCGACCCAATTAAACCTAAGATCATTGCTCGCCAGGTAAATTTTGTCAAAAATTCAATAACTTAGCATAGCGATCACGGTGGTAGGCGGCATTACCCAAAGCGTTTTCAAGCACTCTTGCGCGCTTTAGGTAAAAACCAGCATCAAACTCATCGGTCATGCCAATACCACCGTGAATTTGAATCAATTGGCTCGACATTTCATGCAGAAATTCACTCGCCTTACATTTTGCCAGCGCAACCAATTCTTGAGCATCCTGCGCGTCGTTATCGAGGGCTGCGAGCGCCGCTTCGACGCAAGATCGGGTTAACTCCATTTCAGAGTAAAGCCCTGCAGCGCGATGACCGAGCGCTTGAAAACCACCGATGACTTGACCGAACTGTTTCCGCGTTTTGAGATAATCCAAGGTCATATCAAATGCCGCCGCGGCTGTACCAAGCATTTCAGCCGCGAGCGCCGCCGTTGCAACATCCAGCACAGCTTCGAGTACCGCTTGTCCTGTATCGGGCCCAGCCAACATAGCCTCTAAATCAAGGGCCACGTCATTAAACGTAACACTCGCATAGCCTCTGGAGTCCATCGTTTTGACAGCATGACGACGAACGCCTGGGGTATCGCAAGCAACCAGAAACAAGCCAACGCCAGTCTCGCCCGCCCCATGATCTACCTTGGCGGCCACAACGAAATCCGTTGCCGCGCTGCCTTCCATGACAAATTGTTTAGTGCCTGACAGCGTCACACCGCTCGAGGTCAATTCGGCGCGACACATTATCTGGCTAGGGTTGTGCCTTGGTCCCTCTTCCAACGCAAGCACGACCAATCGACCACCATCGGCTATTTTCGGGAGCAAGGCTTGCTTTTGATCTTCGGAGCCCGAGTGCATCAGGGCCGCGGCCCCGACTACGGATGAGGCGTATAAAGGAGAGGCCACAAGGTTTCTCCCCAGTTGTTCCAAGACCAACCCGAGCGTCTGATAGCCTAGACCTGCTCCGCCATAAGTCTCGGGTACGACGAGACCAGTCCAACCCATCTCAATCATCGCTTGCCAGGTCTCAGAAAAAAAACCTTGCGCAACATCTTGATCTCGCATTGCTCGAAAAGTTGAGACTGGCGCTTGTTCACGGACCCAGGCTGAGGCCTGGTCTTTAATCATTCGTTGTTCTTCACTCAATGCGGCCATAGTGATGCCCCTTTAACCTTTTTGTGTCGTTTCTGGCAGACCCAGAATATTTTTAGCGATAATATTATTTTGGATTTCGAATGACCCGCCATAGATCGAGATCGCCTTACCACCAAGCCATCCTCGAACGTGCTCAATTTCATCCTCGCTAAAGTCATCGCCTTCCCAGCCTAAGCCTTGGTGGCCCATAAACTCCAAGGTGAGCTCAGCACGTTCCTGAGAGACTCTCGTCGCTGAGTTCTTTAGAATTGAAGCCGCGGCGCTCACCTCTGGATTGCCCTTGGCCTCTGCAGTGATTCGCGCAATGGTTAGACCATGCGCTCTGGTATGCATCAGATGGTCTGCAATTCGAACGCGCAGGTCCGCGTCCGCAAGCTCACCGGTTGCCGTCTCACCTACATAGGATTTGGCAAGCGATTGTAAGGAACCGGAGACTTTATTGCTGGTAGGACGCGCGCCAGTTTGACTGGCCCGCTCGTATTGCAACAACCGTTTGCCAACACTCCAGCCGTCGTTGAGCGCGCCGAGCAAGTCATCCTTCTCTGCCCTTGCATCGTTGAAGAAGGTTTCACAGAAAGGCGACGCTCCAGCAATCAATTTGATCGGCCGCGTCTCAACCCCAGGCTGATCCATTTTAAGCATCAAGAAACTGATGCCATCGCGTTTCTTAACACCGCTATCCGTCCGCACCAGCGCGCCACACCACTGAGAAATGTCCGCGCCAGACGTCCATACCTTCTGACCATTAATCAGCCAATGATCGCCATTCTCCTCAGCTTTGGTGGCTAAGGATGCAAGGTCAGAACCGGCATTGGGTTCTGAGTAACCCAAGCACCACCGCACCTTGCCACTGCAGATCCCGGGGATGTGGCGCTTTTTTTGATCCTCAGTGCCATATTCCATGATCGTTGGGCCGACCATTGTCACGCCCATTCCCGCCAGCAGCGGGATTGGATTGATGGCGCCTACATGGTGCATTTCTTCCGATAAGACCTTCGCTTCTTCATGGTTTAATCCACCGCCGCCTAAGTCTGCAGGCCAGGTTGGTGTACCCCAACCCCGACTCGCAAGCCGGTCGCGCCAAAGGGCCGCATCGCCCTCGACCACTCGATCGCCTTCGACCCCACCGAAGGGCGCAATCCCTTGCCCTTTCAGATTTTCTGGGAAGTTCTCTTGCAACCATCCTGCGACTTCCGCTCGAAACGTATCGAGATTAATTGCCTGCTCTGTCATGCTAATTCCTTTCGTGTGTTCGAGTCATGTTCGTCTTCGCTGCTACTTTACGAGCCGCTCCGCCTTGTTTTGGCGGAGCTCCCAAAGGGCGCAACAGCCCTTCATCCATACGCTCACCCTGTGCTCTAGGCGAACCCAGACATCGCATCAAGCGCTCGTCACACCCAGATTTGGTTGCTCGGAATTGCCGATTTTTGACCTTTAGGACACTTGGTCATATGCGCGTATTTGCTCAAGCATAGCAAACGACTTCTCCAATCAAAACGGCCTCAACACACGGACCAGATATTCATCAGATCAATATCCGTTGATCCTCGATCAAATCCGCATGAATTCTCGCGCTTGCTTCATCTGCCTCATCAAGCCAAGGTTCCTTTAGTGCAGCCGACACCCAAGCCCGCATGGGTTCCAGCGCCAAAAGTCGATAACAATAATCCAGACTTAGCTGCGAGAGCGGCAGTCCATAATTGGCAACCCGAATGGCCACCGGGCAAAAGAACGCGTCAACCGCCGAGAAATTGTCTCCCGCTAAAAAATCACCATCAAAGCGCGCCAAGCCCTCGCTGAACAGATCATCAAGGCGACGAAGGTCGCGATCAAGACCCGCTGACCCTGATCGAATTTGAAACCGAGCGGAACAAATCATGGGACACTGCCCCCGCAAGCTGTCGAAGCCGGCATGCATTTCACTGCTAGCCGAACGCGCATAAGTTTTTGCTGCGACATTTTGCGGCCAGACCATTTCATGACGCTCTGCCAAGTATTCAATAATCGCTAAGGAATCCCACACGACCAAGCCAGCGTCATGCAAGCATGGCACTTTGCCATTAGGCGAAAATGACTGGAATCGCTCGAAATTGTCTGGGCCTTCGAAGGCAGTCAAATGCTCGTTAAAGGCAACCCCGAGCATTTTCATTAAAACCCACGGCCGAAGCGACCAAGACGAGTAGTTTTTATTCGCGATGTAGAGATCCAGCACTTTCGCTCCCTTTTTTGCCGATTGTAAACCGACACAACCCAAAGCACATCGCTTCAACTTGGCCAAGCAAACCAACTTGCTACAACTGACTCGATCCCAAAATGCTGCTTTGGGAACACGATAGACCCTCAGGCAGCCAGCAAGCCGCGTTCGTGTTCAGATGTTCCAAGGTAGAACAACTGCGAACCCCACTGATTGACTTAATCCTTGCCCTTGCGTCGCCTACTTTTAATCGGGTCAACCCGATCTACCCTTTTGAAATACCACAACCCTTTTTATTCCCCATAGCGATCCTTCGTCTAAAAAACCATTACGGTCAGACCTAGGGCTGACCTTCGTCCTCTGGCATCACGATAGCCTCAAAACCAAGCAAAAAAAAAGCTTGATGAACCTTTAAGTCCATCAAGCCTTCCTGAAAAACGCTGCATAATCTTCTACTACTGAATCATACAGTTTTACCTCGGCAGGTTAAAAAGACGCTGAGAGCTCAACGCCGTAAGTCGCGCCTTCATTCCAATAGCCTCGCGTCGTTAGCGGCGTTATCCGAGACACTTGCTTCTCGCGCTCGTCGGTTATATTTCGGCCGAACGCCGTAATGCGATACCGCTCATCCGACCAAGCATAGCTAACCGACGCACTGATATCTGAGATACTCGGTAATGTGCCCAGCGGATCATTGGTCGCGATGGTTTCAACACTATCGCGCCATCGGTACGACAACATCGCTTTTACATCACCACTACCGACCGGCGTGGTGTACGTAGTTGTCAGCCCCATGGTGCCTTCAGGCGTATTTCGCGGCGTTAGTCCAGAGTTGTCCGTAACAATCTGATCACCGGTAATATCCGCTAAGTAGGCATTATATTCAGCGTTGATGTACCCGTAAGTAGCGCGCACGTACCACGCTTCATTAATTTGATACTGCAATTCAAGCTCAGCCCCAAAAATATCGACTGATGACGCATTTCTTACAACCGTTGCCACGTTACTGAGGCTTACAGGGATCAGAATTGACTCTTGCTTGTCTTTGTATTTACTCCAAAAAACCGCTGGGTTGAAGATGACTTTGCCATCCATCCAAGTGCTCTTCATACCAATCTCAAAGTTCTCAACAAATTCAGGATCATAGCTTGCATCCAAATCGAAGTTTGCCTGCCGACCGAAGAAGCCGCCGCTCTTAAAACCTTCACTGTATGATGCAAAAATCATTAGGTCATTGTTCAGGGCATATCGAACACCCACTTTCGGCGTCACACTGTTCCATTTGTTTTGGTAACTCACAGGATCAAGAAGAGCTGGGATGGGATCACCTGCTGCTGGGTCGTAAGGAACGCCGCCGTTGCCGCCAAGGAAGACTTTTTCCTCTTCCGTCCAGCGTACGCCGGCCGTGACTGTCCATTGCTCATTGAGATGCCAATCCATTGAATAAAACACAGCCAATGACTCAGTAACCTGTTCTTGACCATTGCTGTTCAACGACGTTGGTGCCAGTGGACCAGGATAGGCACCGATGCGAGATAGCTGATAATGCAAATCACCAACATCCCAACGCTGGACATAATCGACATCCCAAAGATAGATACCGGCGATGATGTCAACATTGTCAGAAAACTGAGAGGTGATGCGGAATTCTTGGCTCTTCTGATGCCAATCATTGTAAAAGCGCATAGTCAAAAACTTCATGGGCGCACCGTCGAAGTGCTGCATGTTGTCTTCATCCATATCCCGGCTGGTTGCAATGTAGGTTACCAGCCAATCATCTAGATCAAGGTTTGCCGTGACGATGAACGTTTCGTATTCGTTGTCACTATCATTGCGACCATCTGCTGAATTCTGATCGGGACCATCGCTGGAATCCGCTTCGCAACCGACTTGACCATTCCAAGGCAAACCCGAGAGGGAACAGGTTAATTCACCTGGTTGATTCACGTTGACGTACGAGCCCTGGTCACTGGCATCATTAAACCGCTCGTAATGCAGCTTCAGATTAAACACATCAGACGGCTCCCATAATGTCGTGAAGCCGTAGGTTCGGATGTCATCACCGCCTACATCTTCCTGCAGGGTTGTGTTGTAGACAAACCCGTCACTCTTGACTTGAGCTGCGAACAGTTTGATCCCAAGCTCGTCAGCAACAATCGGCAAATTTACAACCGCCTTCACGTCTTCCCGACCGTTACCGTCCATCGTGACGCTAATGTCTGCGCCGGTTTGCATTGTGACGTCGCCACGGACCACGTTAATAATACCGCCCGTTGTATTCTTTCCAAACAACGTCCCTTGAGGTCCCCGCAGTACTTCGATTCGCTTGATATCAAAGTTTTGCAGCAGCACACCACTCGAGGTCCCTAAAAACATCCCGTCCATCATCACACCGATGGCTGGATCTAAGCTTTTGTCCGAATCAAGGGTTGATACTCCACGAATACTAATGTTTGCGCCGCTGGCAATTCCCGGGCTTCGCCGAATCGCAATGTTCGGCGCAAAATTCTGGATATCTTCAAGCCGGCGAACAGTAGACTCCTTCAATTCTTTGCCAATTGAGGTGACCGAAACAGGAACATCTTGAATCGACTCATCGCGTTTTCGGGCTGTCACAACGACTTCTTCAAGAACAGCCGACTGCTGGCTCGCAAGAACCGTTGTACCACCAGATAACCATGCCCCGGTCATGAATACACCAACCAAGCCTGCACGCCCTACTGCGCTCAGGTTCTTCTTGGCTTCTCTCATTAAATTACTCATTGAAAACCCCTTTTTAAGAACGCGAGTAATCTGCCTTTATTATTTTAGACAGTCAAGCTTGTTTTTTTTGGGGTTTGACTACACCTGCGGCCTTTAAAGATCGCGTCAAGAATCTAAGGGGATCCTTCGTTTTGGAGGCGAGGTGGTATTTCTACAGGCAAAGTGGTTTCATCAGCCGTTAAAGTCTGGGGTGAGCGACGGGGATTGAACCCGCGACCACCGGAATCACAATCCGGAGCTCTACCAACTGAGCTACGCCCACCATTTCAAACTTTCCGCCTTCACGACCAAGGCCATCGAGTGATGCCAAAGGGTCTTTTTTATCAAATGAAGTGGTACGCCCGACAGGAATCGAACCTGTAACCCTCGGCTTAGAAGGCCGATGCTCTATCCAGTTGAGCTACGGGCGCAAGCTTCGCCGAACTTGTACTGTTTATCGATTTCTTT
>JAQWWC010000140.1 GCA_029249645.1 Pseudomonadales bacterium | reverse complement strand
ACTAGCCGCTCTTTCTCATGATGTTTCTAACCGCTCTTTTCTAACCGCTCTCTTCTAACCGCTCTCTTCTAACCGCTCTTTTCTAACCGCTCTCTTCTAACCGCTCTCTTCTAACCGCTCTTTCTAACCGCTCTTTTCTCTCTGTCGCCCTCACTGGGCGCCCTTTTTCCACATTTATGAACCGGATTAACCCATCTGGTGCATTTTTTTCTCGATCGTTTCCCTGGCTCTAAAGATTCTTGACCGCACCGTACCAACGGGACAAGCCATTATCTCGGCGATTTCTTCATAACTAAGCCCATCAAACTCTCGTAGCATGAGGGCCGTTCTCAAGTCCTCTTGCAGATCATCCACCGCAGCCAAAATGACAGCCTGCAATTGATCCCGCGCCAGCAATGCTTCAGGTTGATCTTCAGCCTCTAGGACAACTGAATTCTCGGAAAATTCCCCGTCGTTAATGTCTTTATCCGTATTCGGCGGCCGTCGAGATTTGGCAACGAGGTGGTTTTTTGCCGTATTGATCGCGATTCGATAAAGCCAAGTATAGAACTGCGCGTCACCCCGGAAATTCGCCAGTGCGCGATAGGCTTTGATAAAGGCCTCTTGAGACACATCAGCGACTTCATCTTGATCTCGAAGATAGCGCGACACCACGCTTGCAATTCGTTGCTGGTATTTCAAAACCAACACATCAAAGGCACGTTTGTCCCCTTGCTGGGCTCTTACAACCAGCCGCTGGTCAGATTCGTGCTCAGATTTCAAAACAAACTCTATCCCTTGCCGCGACACTCATGTAAACCTATAGACCACGGATTTCAATCTAGGTTCGTGTTTTAACGTATTTTACACATTCCATCACCCGAATTGATAATATTGGTCTGGCGCTGTCCGGCTACGGCACCTCCGAAATCACGCTAACCAAATAGGACGTCCTCAGTGCTCACGCCTAAACCAGATCATTTTGACGTTGTTATCATTGGCAGCGGCGCCGCCGGCATGACCTTGGCGTTGCATTTACCAGATGACTACCGCATCGCAATTCTTTGCAAAGAAGCGCCCCTTGAAGGTTCTAGCTACTACGCTCAAGGCGGTGTTGCCGCGGTACTCGATGAGTATGACAGCATTGGCGCGCACATTGATGATACGCTCGTTGCAGGGGACGGCCTGTGTAACCCGGAGACCGTGGCTTTCGTGGTAGAGCAAAGCCCTGGCATTATTGATTGGCTCGTGACGCTCGGCGTGAATTTTGACACCCGCGTTAGCAATAGTGGCCGTTCAGAGTTTCACTTAACACAAGAGGGCGGTCACACCCATCGCCGGGTAATTCATGCAGCTGACGCCACCGGCCGCGAAATCACCGAAAGACTCGCTGAGGCACTCAATGAACGCAAAGGTGTTGAGTTCTTCACGGACCAAATCGCGATTGATCTGGTTACCAGTGATCAGTTGGGAGAATCGTCGAAATATTGTTGTGGCGTCCACACCTTAAACCTAAAAACCGCCGAGACTCAGACGCTGTCCTGTCAAAACTTAGTCCTAGCAACCGGCGGCGCCAGCAAAGTTTATCTGTATACCAGCAACCCAGACACGGCATCGGGTGATGGAATCGCAATGGCTTGGCGCGCTGGGTGTCGCGTCGCAAACCTTGAGTTCAATCAATTCCACCCCACCTGCCTGTATCATCCGACGGCCAAGTCTTTCTTAATCTCAGAAGCACTCCGAGGGGAAGGCGCCCGGCTCCTACTCCCTGACGGCACACCTTTTATGGAGAACTTTGACCCAAGAGGAGAACTCGCGTCTCGGGATATCGTAGCCCGCGCGATCGATTTCGAAATGAAACGTTTGGGCTGTGACTTTGTACTGCTCGATATCAGTCATAAAGACGATGGTTTGATTCGATCCCACTTTCCGAATATCTACGAGCGATGCCTTAGCCATGGCTTTGATTTAACGCAAGCGCCGATCCCGATTGTGCCCGCTGCGCACTATACCTGCGGCGGCGTCGTCACAGATCTCAGCGGGCAAACCGACATTAAAAACCTTTATGCCATTGGGGAGGTCAGCTATACCGGATTGCATGGCGCTAACAGAATGGCCAGTAATTCGTTACTCGAATGCATGGTCTTTGGTCGGGCAGCGGCGCAATCCATTCGAAAAACGCCTAAACGAAAGCTGCCGGTCAACCCCATTCCACGCTGGGATGATAGTCAGGTCTCGCGCTCTCGGGAGGACGTCATCCTCGCCCATAATTGGGAAGAGCTCCGACGACTCATGTGGGACTATGTTGGGATTGTTCGATCTGATCGTAGGCTCTTACGAGCCCAGCGACGCATTCAATTATTACAACAAGAGATCAACGACTATTACGCACATCACACCATTAATCGCGACCTGCTCGAACTTCGAAATCTCGCGCAAGTTGCCGAATTAATTGTCCGGTCTGCCTTGAGCCGAAAGGAAAGCCGCGGCCTGCACTATAATCTTGATCATCCTGATCAAAGCAGCGCCGCCACTGAAACCATTCTGATGCCAACGAATTACTTCGGATAAAACCGCAACCAAACGCTCGCGCGACGATACGCGCAAGGGTCGGTGTACGCCTTCAGAACCGGTACAGTGTACTGCTTGGCAGAAACAGTTCTAAGGCGCAACAAAAACCCAATTGGCTGCATAACTAAACACACGACCGTACAAGCCTCGGCAGAGCCATCTTCGAATCGCAGGCGATAGTCGCGTCCATAATAAACGCCGGTCACTGAGGGCCCTCGCAACCCAGCGACTACCTTTTGAACGATTTGAACGATTTGAACAATAAAGAGTGTCAGCCAAGCGACCACGACCCAGGATTGTGATAAATCGATGATCGGCACAACCATAACGATTGCGAGCAAGCCAATCATGCCAGCCCAAAACTGCCATTGGTCATGGTTGAATTGTAGGTCAAACACAAATCCGTGGCCCACATTGACGTCTCGTTCTATCACAGCTTCGTGACGGAGGCTTTTCAGGGCTGCAGACGCCCTAAGATCAACGTGACCAAATCAAGATACTCCGGATCTTCAGGCATCGCACGCTCACTGAACCATTCCCAAAGCTCAGGATCCTCTTCCGTTAACATACGCACAAACGCGTTTTGCCTGGTTTCCGACAAAAAGGGGAAAACTTCCTCAAAAAAGGGAATAAATAAAATATCAAGCTCCGCCATACCCCGTCTGGACCGCCATCGGATCCTGTTCAACTCTGCTGGTGTACGCGCCATTTATCCACTCCTTTTTTAATCCAGTACCGTGCGCTCTTCACAACTTCAAAACCGTTCTGCCCTCACCACCCTGCGCCGGGCTGAACAACCCAGGCAGTTCGACCTAATGAGCTTTTAGCTCAATCCCACATTCCCACGTTTCCACATTCTCACGACCAGGGACGCCCTTTCGAAAGCAATGCTTTGCACGCCCGCTACCCAAAGGTTTTGACAAAGCGCGGGTTTACTCTAATCTACGAACTTTTGCTGGCCCGGTTCATACTCGGGGTGTTGTTGCGGCCTTTTTAAAAGCACTACCATCCTTGATGCCTAAATTTGAAGACCATTTTATGACTGTAACCGCCCTAACAGACCAAGGTATTCTTGAAATCAGAGGCCGTGATGCTGTCAAATTTTTGCAGGGGTATTGTACCTGCGATCTTCTGAAGTTGACGGAAAACCAGGCCCTTTACGGCGCCATTACCAATATCCAAGGACGCGTAGAAACCACCTTCGTCGCAAGCCTTGATGTGGCGCATATGTTCACGCCATCGGATGCGCCTAGCATTTTGCTGCGTATGTCACGCTCCTGCCTGCCCTATATTCGAGATTTCCTTGCCAAATATGCCGTATTTTCGAAAGTAACCCTGATCGATCGCTCTGAAGACATCGCCTGTTTTGGCTGCGATGAGGCATTACTCGAACCTTCCGGTCTCGTTGTTAAGATTCCTCAGAGACCGAAGGCCTATGAACTTTGGACAAGCGCGCCCATCCAAGCAACATCTGACCTTGACACTTGGCAGCGCCAGGAGATCCACGCCGGTCTAACATGGATTAATCAACTGCAAGCCGGAAAATATCAACCCTTTGAGCTGGGCATGGCGGATAACGCTGGTGTTGATTTCCAGAAAGGGTGTTACCTCGGCCAAGAAATCATTGCGCGGGTCCACTATCGCGGTAAAACAAAAAGTGTTTTTCGGATTGGCGCCGCCGAAGTCGCTTGTCAACCCGGCGACTCGATCTACGCGGGGTCCGCCAAGCCTTGCGGCGACGTCATTAACGCGTCCGCCGTGGGCGCTGCCACCGATTGCAGTGTCATTATTCAAGCGGATGTCTTGGATCAACCCTTAACCATTCGGTCAAGGCCCTTCGTTTTAAAGTCTTAGGACCAGAGTGCCTTCCGCATCGATCAAAAGCGTGGCCGGCGTTCATATCCTTTACGACCTCCGGGCCCTTGCTTAAGCCGCCGCCCAACACCCGTGCCAAAAGGGCCTCAACAGGTCGCGGCCCACACAAGCCCCTTCGCATCATATTCTGTAACTGAATCAGTGGCCGGCATCCTCGCGAAAGAGCCCTCGTTCGAGCCCGTCCGCTGCGCCCAACAGCACTCACGAGCGTGCCGGACAACGCCTTAGTGGTCCTCGGACGCGGTCAATATCACCAATCGATGGGCGATTGAGCCTGATCCAACAAGAACCGATTGCATTGAGAAAAATGGCCGCAGCCGGCAAACCCGCGGTAGACCGAAAGTGGCGATGGGTGCGGCGCAGTTAAAACAAGGTGGTGATCTCGCTGGACAAAGTACGCCTTGCGTTGTGCCGCCTTTCCCCAAAACATGAAAACAGTCGGCTCAGCCCTTGCACCCAAGTGCGTAATCACAGCGTCGGTAAAAGACTCCCAGCCTCGACCATGATGGGAACCCGCGACCCCTTTCGAGACACTAAGCACTGTATTGAGCAACAATACTCCTTGCTCAACCCAAAGCATTAAATCGTGTTGCGACGAAGGGCCCTTACCCTGTCCAAGGTCGCGCTGAACCTCGCTCAGAACATTGCGTAAAGAAGGCGGCGGCTTGACGGATTGCGGCACCGCAAATGCAAACCCGTTGGCAAGACCCTCACTGTGATAAGGATCTTGTCCGAGGATCACAACCTTAACCCGCGACGGCGGCACGGCATTTAGCGCGCTGAAAAAACGGTCCGACTCTGGATAAACGGTGGTGCCGGCCGCGCGGGTTGCGACCAAAAACGCATCGAGCCTTGCCAGATGACCCAGCATCGCATCATTGAGTAAGAGCGAGCGCCAAGCCGGATCAAGCAGTTGCGATTGAATCACAGCCTAAGTTTTAGGACGCATATGCGGAAACAGAATTACATCTCGAATCGCAGCTGAATCGGTTAATAGCATGACCAAGCGATCAATCCCAATGCCTTCGCCTGCAGTCGGGGGCAGCCCATATTCAAGCGCTGTGACATAGTCTTCGTCGTAATGCATAGCCTCTTCATCACCTGCCGACCTTGCTGCAACCTGCGCTCTAAATCGACCCGCCTGATCCTCCGCATCATTCAACTCTGAGAACCCATTGGCAATTTCTTTACCCATGATGAACAACTCAAATCGATCGGTTAATTCTGGATTGGTATCGCTTCGGCGCGCCAAGGGTGAGACCTCAATCGGGTGCTGGGTGATAAATACGGGTTGCTCAATTTGATCCTCAACCAAGGCTTCGAATAATGCGAGGTGAATCTTCCCCAAACCCCAGTCCGAGGGCACGTTAATCCCATGCAGACCCGCGACCCCTTCAGCTGACTCCCGCGTCGCAATGGCCTCTTCCGAGATATCCGCCACGTAGTTAACGATCGCATCGGCCATCGTCAGCCGAGCAAAAGGCTTTCCAAAATCAACCTCACAGCCTTGATAGGTGAAGGTCAATTTGCCAAGGACCTGCTCAGCGACTGTCCGAAATAAGGATTCAGTGAGGCTCATAATGTCTTCGTAATCAGCATAGGCCCAATAAAATTCAAGCATCGTGAATTCAGGACTATGCTTCGTTGAGACACCTTCATTGCGGAAATTTCGATTGATCTCAAACACCCGCTCAAACCCACCTACGACTAACCGCTTCAAGTTAAGCTCAGGCGCCACGCGCAAATACATCTCTGTATTGAGCGCATTATAATGCGTCACAAACGGCGCTGCAGTGGCGCCCCCAGGCGTTGTTTGCATCATCGGGGTTTCAACTTCCATAAAATCCCGATCCACGAAGAAACGGCGAATTTGATCCACTATTTTTGCCCGCCGCACGAAGACCAAGCGACTGTCTTCATTCACCATCAAGTCTAGGTAGCGCTGCCGATACCGAGTTTCAGTATCGGTCAAACCCTTATGTTTTTCAGGTAAAGGTCGCAAACTCTTGGTCAGCATCCTAATCTGGCTGACCTCAAGGGAGAGCTCTCCCTTCATCGTTTTCATCAGAGCGCCCTCAGCGCCAACGATATCGCCGATATCGAAGCTTTTAAAATCCTCGTAGGCGTCCTCGCCCAGACCTTGACGCGTAACGTAAAGCTGAATCCGTCCTGACCCATCTTGTACCGTCAAGAAGCTGGCTTTCCCCATTAACCGCTTTAAGATGATGCGCCCCGAAATCTTGACGTGCGTTTTCGTTTCAGCCAAACCTTCTTTGGTCGCACCCTCAAATTCGACTTGTAACACGTCCGCTAAGTGGGTTCGACGAAAATCATTCGGAAAAGCCTGGCCCGTCTCTCGCAAGGCATCCAGCTTGGCCTTGCGCCATGCAAATAGTTCGTTCTCGTCCAAGCTTTGATCGATTGATTCCATAGCGGTTCCTAAAAGGGTTCCTGATTAAACGTTGGCTGTCTCTTAAAGCCCTTGCTTTAAGCTGGCCTCAATAAAAAAGTCGAGCTCACCATTTAATACCGCTTGGGTATTGGAGGTCTCAATATTCGTTCTGAGGTCTTTAATTCTGGCTGAATCCAATACATAAGACCGGATCTGACTACCCCAGCTGATGTCGGATTTGTTGTCTTCGATTTCCTGGAGTTCCGATTTGCGACGCTGCTCTTCTAATTCGTAGAGCTTCGCTTTCAACTGCTTAATCGCCTGATCCTTGTTTTTATGCTGACTACGTTGGTTTTGACATTGCACAACAATCCCACTCGGTTGATGGGTCAAACGAATCGCGGAATCGGTTTTATTAACATGCTGACCACCGGCGCCACTCGCCCTATAGGTATCCACGCGAACATCGGACATATCGAGAGCGATATCAATGTCATCATCCAGTTCCGGCGAAATAAAAATTGACGCAAAGGAAGTATGGCGACGACTGCCCGAATCAAACGGAGACTTTCGAACAAGCCGATGCACACCGGTCTCGGTACGCAACCAACCATAGGCATACGCGCCCGCGACCCGAACCGTCGCGGATTTAATCCCTGCGACATCACCATCGGACAATTCGATAATCTCTGCTTTGAAGCCTTTGCTCTCACTCCATCGAAGGTACATTCGAAGCAGCATATCGGCCCAGTCCTGTGCTTCGGTCCCGCCGGATCCAGATTGGATCTCAAGGTAGGCGCTATTGGGATCCATCGCCCCAGAGAACATGCGTTGGAACTCCAGTTTGGCTAAGTCTGCAAGATAACCGTCAAGGTCAGATGCCGCCTCAGCGAACAAGTCTTGATCTTGCTCCTCAACCGCAAGGGTTAGAATTTCCGTCAAATCATCTAGGCCTTGTACCAATCGTTCAATCGTTAGCACAACCGTTTCAAGCGCAGCACGCTCTTGACCCAGCTTTTGAGCCCGTTCGGGTTGGTCCCAAATCTTAGAATCCGCGAGTTCTAACGAAACTTCGGCCAACCGCTCTTTTTTGTCGTCGTAGTCAAAGATACCCCCGAAGAACCTGCGTTCGATTCTGGCAATCTTTTATCTTCGCAAAGAGCGCGTTACTTTCAATCATAATGAACCTTCTAATGAGGTGCTGGTCGACATAAGGTCCCTTTACCGACGCAACAGACTCGCGCGGTGTTACGCTTGCAGCCGACGACGCGCTGCAGGCTCCGCTATTGTAAACCATGGTTTGCTACCCAGCCATCGTTCAACCGAGCTATGGCCAATAATGAACAATCAATAACTGCACTCGATCAACGCCCCGATACCGATTCACATCCAACTTAAACGCGAACCGAACATTTCGACGATCAATCACGCGATCCTGGTTAAAGAAGATACCTTCCAGGGCTGCTGGAAATCGAACGCTGAGGAGTTTGAGCTTTAGGTGCCCGCCTTTTAGTACCTTCTGTTCTACAATTTCGAGGCCCTCGTCAAAGATCGGCTCCGGAAACCCTTGCCCCCAAGGGTGGTCTCGAACCAGGCCTGCTACCCTTTCAAGATCGAAGCTGGGCACTAAGCCCTCCGATACAATGCGCTCGTTCAGGTCACGGCCTGACAAGTGCGTTTTGGCGTGCAGGTCAAATAGCGTTGCAAACTCAGAAAAATCTTCTTGGCGAATGGTGACACCAGCCGCCATCGCATGCCCCCCAAATTTTTGCAGCAAACCCTGCCGGGCTGCATCCATCTCTGCCAATAAATCCCGCAGTTGCAACCCCTCAATCGACCTGCCAGATCCTTTAAGCAACCCATTTGAGGCCTCAGCAAAGGCGAATACCGGCCTGGCACATTGGGCGCGTACGCGCGAGGCCAAAATACCAACAACGCCCTCATGCCATCTCGAATCAAAGAGACTGATGCCAAATCGTGCCGAATCCGGAGCCCGGCCCACCGCCAGCAGTAATTCAGCTGCCTGGGCCTGCATCGACTGCTCGATTTCCCGGCGCGTCCGATTGAGCTCATCCAGGCGAGCCGCCGATGCCTGAGCGGCCTCAGATGTTGCAAGCAAACAGGCCACACCGAGCGACATATCCTCAAGCCGACCGGCCGCATTCAACCTTGGCGCAACGTTAAAGGCCAGCTGGGTTGTAGTCAAAACACGATGATCTAACCCTGAGATTTCAATCAGCGCTTGAATTCCAGGCCTTGCCCGACCCGCACGAATACGCTTGATCCCAGATTGAACCAGGCGACGGTTGTTCTCATCGAGTGGGACGAGATCAGCAACTGTGCCGAGCGCGACTAAATCCAAGAGTTGCGCTAAATTAATTCGATCGCTGCCCTCGGGCCAGACGGCAACCAACAGTGCCCGCGTCTTGATCAGCAGATAAAACGCCACACCAACGCCAGCCAGAGCCTTACTGGGAAATTCACAACCATTTTGGTTCGGATTCACAATCGCATCTGCCGCCGGCAAGCCCTGACCCGGCAAGTGGTGATCCGTCACAATGACGCGAACGCCCGCAGCCTTGGCGGCGGCAACCCCTTCAAAACTGACGATCCCCTGATCGACTGTAATGATCAGATCCGGGCGCTGGGTCAGCGCAAGGTCCACCAATTCAGGGCTTAAACCATAGCCATACTCAAACCGATTCGGGACCAAATACTCGACATGACGGGCTCCAAGCAGCCTCAGGCCTTCTATCATTAACGCGACACTGGTCGCGCCATCGGCGTCATAATCACCGATGATCAGGATCCTCGATTGCTGCTGAATTGCCGTGACCAAAAGGCTTGCCGCCGGATCCAACCCTTTCATCGTGTCGGGGGGCACCAAACCCGCTAACGCGTAGAGTGGTTGGGTACTGACCGCTATGCCGCGAACCGACAAAAGCGTCTCAAGGCTTGCTAAATCCGTTGCCGTTTGACCCGGTCGCCGAATCAGTTCGATCGTCACAGGTTAACGAAACACTCGAATCGATTGGACGGGCGCAATCACGGAGGTCATCTCTTGAAGTTCATTGATGGCATCTGAGATCACGCCGTGCTGGATTGGATCCGTCACCAGGACAATAAAGGATCGGTTCGGCGCGATATCTTCTTGAAGTATTTTGTCTAACGAAATCGTCCGCCGAGCTAAAATGGCGGTCACTGCAGACATAACCCCTGGTTGATCCTCCACACTAATCCGCAAATAGTAGCCTGATACAACCTCTGCTGCAGGCCTGACGGGTAACGCCTTGAGCGCCGATGATCGGCCACCAAGGCTGCCGCTGGAAGAAGTGCCTTGGACCAAATCGATTAAATCTGAAACCACCGCACTGCCCGTGGGCCCTGCGCCCGCGCCAGCACCCGCGCATAAGATCTCACCTGCTGCATCACCGCAGACCAGCACGGCATTCTGAACACCGTCGATCTGAGACAAGATGGCGGTCGCCGGCACGAAACTAGGATGCACGGCCATCTCAAGCTGTCCATTCTGGCAACGAGCAATACCAAGGTGTTTGATTTTGAAGCCGAGTTCCCGCGCAAATTTAAAATCGACTGAGTCGAGGGATGAGATTCCCTCTATCTGAACGTGAGCAAGCATAAGCGGCTGATCGAAAGCGAGCGCCGACAGGATCGCTAACTTATGCGCCGCATCAATGCCTTCAATATCAAAGGTTGGGTCGGCTTCGGCATAGCCTAACGTCTGGGCCTCTTGCAAAACCTCATCGAAGGTTCG
>JAQWWC010000139.1 GCA_029249645.1 Pseudomonadales bacterium | reverse complement strand
GCCCAACGCTTGGTCCGCAAGCTCTGCAGCGAATGCGCAACGGCCTATCAGCCCGATAACATTGAAGCCAGTTGGATGCAGCGTTACTTAACGCCGGATGTGATTGCTAATGCCAGCATCAGAACCTCAGCGGGTTGTGCGCACTGTAATCAGACCGGTTATCGCGGTCGGATTGGGATCTACGAGATGCTGGTGATCAAAGATAATATTGCGGACGCACTGCGTCGCGGCAATGCTTCAGAATTTGTTCAGTTGGCCAACGCCCAACCCGGCTTTAAACCGCTCATCGTCAGTGCGCTTGAGCATGCGGTAAATGGTGTCACCACGATCAGCGAAGTGCTGCGGGTTGCCCAGCAGTTTGAAGAGGCTGAGGCGCCAAGTCTTGCGCCCGATGAGCCGACTACTTATGAGCCAACAAGGGTTGAAACCGATGGGGTGTTGTCGGCGACAGAATCGGATTTGCGCTCAGAGCGCGAGGCCAGTGCTGCAACTAACGAACTCACCCTTGAGCGGCTCAACTAGTGGCGTCTTATACATATAAGGGCCGCAATATCGAGGGCGGGTTGGTTGATGGCATCATTGATGCAGCGAACCTCGATGCGGCAGCGGACACGTTGCTGGGCAGCCGAATTACGCCGATTGAGTTAAAGCTGGCAGAGGATGATGTATTGGGTGGACGCTCGCTCAAGCAAATCTTGATTCAAGATAAAATTACCCCTATCGAACTAATCACCTTCTCCCGGCAAATGTATAACCTCACCAAAGCTGGGCTGCCGTTAGACCGGGCCATTCGAGGCCTTGAAGCATCATTGTCTAACCCTGCCATGCGCCGGGTGCTGAAATCGGTCATCCAATCTTTAGAGCGCGGCAATACGCTATCCGAAGGGATGAGCCAGCACCCGAAAGTGTTTAACGATCTTTTTTTGAGCTTGGTTCGGGTGGGTGAAAATACCGGACGGCTGGATTTAGCCTTTCAAGACCTTGGGCGCTACATGGAGATTGAGCGTAATACTGATAAGCAATTGAAAAGCGCAACCCGTTATCCGATGTTTGTTCTAATGGCGATGGCAGGCGCGATTGCGGTGGTCACGGTGTTTGTGATCCCGGCTTTTTCGGGCGTGTTTTCGAAGCTGGGCGCGGATTTGCCTTGGCAAACGAGGGCGCTGATTGCGACTTCGGATTTTGCGGTTAATGCTTGGCCGGTCATTTTAAGTTTGATCGTCATTGGCTACGGCGGCTTCCAATATTGGGCCAAGAGCGCAAAAGGCGGCCTAATATGGGATAAGCTTCGGCTCAAGATGCCATTGGTCGGCAATATTTTTGAGCGGATTGCGCTGGCCCGATTTGCCAAAACCTTTGCGATTTTAGGGCGCTCCGGTGTGCCGATCGTAACCGCACTCAGCGTGGTGGCTGATGTGGTGGGGAATAAGTATATCGGCAAGCAAGTCGCGGGTATGGGCGGCGGTGTCTCGCGAGGTGAATCCTTATATTTAACGGCGCAGCGCAGTGAGATTTTTCTGCCCTTGGTGCTGCAAATGATCGCCGTCGGTGAGGAAAGCGGCAGTCTGCCGGATCTGCTCGATGAGGTCTCCGACTTTTACGATGGCGAAGTGGAATACGACCTGAACCGACTGACAGCCAGTATCGAACCAATTCTCATTATGTTCATCGCGGTGCTCGTATTGATCTTAGCATTAGGCGTGTTTTTACCGATCTGGGATCTCGGGGCAGCGGCACGATGATGGC
>JAQWWC010000138.1 GCA_029249645.1 Pseudomonadales bacterium | reverse complement strand
GGTGTTTTAGGGCCTGGGCTAGAGGTCCACAGCCGCGGTAAAAAATCGGATGTGGTGATCATTTGTTGCAGCATCGGTTCGTAGCCTGCGTTGATCAGTCGCTTGAAGCAACTCAGGTTTTTTGGAGCAGATCGGCGCAATGGTTTGCTTTTGCGCGTCGGCTGGTTCTCTTTGGCTGACTGTTAACTAAATCCGTTTTGTCAGAGGCATTGCAGTGGGTGCCGCGACGAGTTGCTTCAGCGCAGGCCAGTGTGCCATTCAGCTCTGCATGACGGTTAGGGGCGCCAGTAGGGCATCTCGGGAGGCGGGTTTTCGGTCGATCGACTAAAGGTAATTGCGTTCCTGCGAGCCGCTCTGAACCAAAAGTCGATCAAGTTGCGGCCTGCTTTGAAATAGAATCAAGCGGCGTGTCGAGCGGCCTCCGGCGCAAGGGACGCAATCATTTCATCTCGATCCGGACCAGGTACAACACGGGCTTTTTTATTTTCCGCACCGTAACGGATGAGTGTCCAAAAGATTAACACTTGGGTGCCAATATCTTTTAGAAACGCGCCGGGTAGCTCCATGAGATTGAACGTTCGAAAGGCGCCGCGAAACACGCGCATATGGATCTGGGTAGATCTCGTGAGAGCATCGCCATAGGCAATGGCGAAACGTTTTTTTAGGGTAAGGGCCGCCGGGGCGCTAGACGCGGCGAGAATCGTTTGGGCGCGCTTTATCCCGGTTCGATCTTCATCAAGACTGGCTTGCCAAATCGGCCGTAACTGTTTGCGGGTTTCCTCGGCGAACTGCATGGCTGCGCTCACGGGGTCTTGGTCTTGGGACAAAACGTCCGTCAGAATCTTGCTATGAATGGCGCCGGTACTGCAGCCCCGACCATAAAGCGGATTGGTTCGCACAGACGAATCACCCACCGCGTAATAATTTAATAACAGGGGCTGCTTGTCATGACTGAAATCGTGCCAAACCGCTTTAATATTGCCCATCCCAAACGATGGCGTAGTGGCGACGGCTTGATCAGTCCCAAGCCAGGGTTGCAAACCTGGGATTGCTAAACAAATTTGATCAAATGTGGCATCGTCCTTAACGGCGTCGTGCAAAATGGTATCGTCACAAGGCACGCACAGGATCACGGCAAAGTGCCCGCCAGAACCCGGGAAAACGCCGTATTTCAAATAACCTAAGTCCCCGGCAGAGCGACTCTTCCCGTCTCGTTTGGGTTCATCAACGCCGGGCTTGAATTGATAATGCCGAGTGTAATAAACAATGCCTGCATCATGGGACTCGGTCTCGATGACAAGACCTTTCTGTTGAAACCATCGTTTGAAGGGGCTGCCTCGGCCGGCCGCGTCGATCACGATATCGGCATTGATAATTGAAGGTTGCGCCTTGGCGGCCCTAGCCTGAACCGTTAGGCCGGTGATCTGCATTTGGGTACCGATCATCTCGGTCACCATAGCGTTGACCCGTATCCCAGATGCGATGGTGAGGTTGGGCTGTTGAAGTGCGTAGCGCCTCAGAACCATTTCCATGGTGGCACGACGACACATTAGGAGCCAAAGTGCTTCATCTTCCGGTGCCGGCGTATAGCTTTGACTGAGCTCCGGTGGCAGCATTTCTTGGAAGGTAACTTTCCGAGCCCCTGCCTGCCAAAAATTTTCGATGAGGTCCGGAAACTGCTCGGTCAGCAAATTGCTCATGGCCGCTAGAAAGGCGTGGGGATGACGAAATTGAGAAGCGCCGCGTCTGAGCCATTCGAAAAAAATTTCGTCCGGATCACCATCGGGTAAGGGGTCATCACGCTCGTAAACGGTTACCCTGTGGCCCTGTTTCGCAAGACCTAACGCCGTGCAGAGACCACAGATGCCAGCGCCGACAATGGCGATTTGTTTGGAAGTGGGGGATGCGGGCATGGCTTTGAACCTCTTTGGCTGGTTGTGGGCGGTTTCAGTCCGATATTGAAATGTTTCGGTAGTCTAGCAAAAATATTGATTTAGGTGGATGTCGCGGTGACTGTGGCGCAGTCGCGTTACGCGCGACGCATCCATGAGCGAGTGGCCTTTTTCTAGCTATAATCAATAGTTAAAAGCGCTGTATCTGGCGCAGGTAGGCGCAAGATTCGGCGCTGAGTCTTGAATGTTGATCACCTGCCCAGGGCCTTAGCTTTAGACAATTTGACCGGTTCGAGCCTCGGTATAACCCACCGATTTTTCAAAGGCGATAGCACCTCCGATTAAGACATGAGAGACGCCAATCGCATCGCGGGTGTAGCGGTAACCATCTCCTGGCACATCTTGAACATAATGCTCGGCGCCACGATCGATGGTCTCAGGATCAAAGATCGTGATATCGGCGATATAGCCCGGTACAAGTTGCCCGCGATCTTGGATACCCCAAATCGCAGCAGGCTCAGCGGTAATTTTTCTGATGGCGGTTTCAATGCTGAGGCTTTCGCTGTCCCGGACAAACTTTGAAAACAAGTAGCCCGTGTCACCATAGGTTGAAAAGGAGAGGATGTGCGCGCCACCGTCACTGGCGCCGATCATGACGTTGGGGTGCTTAAGTAATTCTCCGACAGCCGGGACGTCATTATGACCCATGCTCGCCGCAAGAAAATGCGCGTCTAAATCCTCCTCTAAAGACAGATCGATCATGACATCTATCGGCGTGTTGCCGCGTGCATTGGCGATCTCAGCCAGCGTTTTTCCAATTAATTTGGCATTTGCATCGCTCTGGACGCGACGTACGACCAAGGCGGACCACAATGGCATCATGGGCCCGGCTTCTTGGGTGAGCGCAGCCCGCTGGGCTGGATCGTTGAGGGCGTCGAGGACGTCAGCCTTGGTGCCAAACCGGATGAGGGCATACCAAGTTGGCAGGCGCATAAATAACAAACTCGGCACCTCCAAAGAAAAACTGATGTCGATTGGACGAGTCTGGACTTGTGGCCAGACCCTTGCGCCGCGCGCCATCTGTTCGTCGACTCGGGCCATGATGGCCGCGACGCCGTCGGCATTGTCGGCGTTTAAGAACAAAGGCGATAAGGTCGTTGTAATGTCATGTTTGAGACTGAGTTCAGCAAGTTGATCGACTCGCGCAAGGGTCAAGTCGATGTCATAAAATTCATGAACAACTTGAAGTAATTTTTTGGTTTCGCCTAAAACGGCACATAAGGCATCAAGTTCCTCTGTGCT
The DNA here is from genome assembly GCA_029249645.1 of Pseudomonadales bacterium. GTDB lineage: Bacteria > Pseudomonadota > Gammaproteobacteria > Pseudomonadales > Azotimanducaceae > UBA9926. The sequence goes on along the minus strand of JAQWWC010000138.1, from coordinate 12,141 downwards.
AGCCCAGCGGCTCGGCACAGGTTGTAAACGTTCGTCCATGTCGACGAAACTCGTCGAAAGGCCCACCGCGCCGGCGCTGATACAGTCTTTTAAAAGCGCGCACATTTTGTCGACCTCTCCTGAATCAGCAATCCTGGTCATCGCCGCGTCGCCCATGACCCAAAGCCGAAGGAGGCTGTGGCCCGCCAAGGGCGCAACGTTGATGCTCAGATCTTTTTTGATTCGAGTAATGTATTCCTCAAAGCTTTCCCAATCCCAGGTAACCCCTTCGGAAAAGGCTTTATGAGGCATCTCCTCAATTTGGTTGAACATGCCAACGAGCTTCATTCGGTGTTCCGCTTTGAGCGGGGCCAGGGATAAGGAGCAGTTACCCGGCACAATGGTGGTGACGCCGTGTTCGATGGCGGGCTTTGCAGCCCCGTCCCAAAGAAGCTGTGCATCAAAATGTGTATGGGGGTCGATAAAACCCGGGCTGACGATCTTACCAGAGGCATCAATCTCGGTTTGGGCCGACTCTGTGAGCGTACCGACGGCTGTTATGCGACTGCCAGTGATACCAATATCTGCAGAAAACAGGGGGTTGCCAGAGCCATCAGCAATCGTGCCGTTTCGTATGATTAAGTCCATTTTGATGCTCCTGACATAACGTTTTTTTGGGGTTTCATGTTTGGCTATGGGCCGTTAAAAGAATCGGTTAAGGCATCTCGAATATGAGTCCAATCTTGGCCCACAAGCTCCTCGATGGCGTTGGCCGCACAACGTGTCATTAATCGATCGCAGGTTTTGGGATCCAATGGTATCTGGGACTCACCGCCATTATCAAAGGATAACGTCACAAGCAGTTCGGCGTGACCTTCGTGCGCTGCGCCGAGCCGCACCATTGAGATGGTCGCTGTCAACCTAAGGTCTCCACTGCTTGCGTGTGAGGCGGCTCTAAAAAAAGAATGTCGCTTGGTAAAATTGGATTGGACGAATGTTGGCTTGGGTCATTGTCTGGGTTCACGACTCGGCGGGCAAAAATATGGAGATTCCAGCTTTGAAGCTGAGCCACGGCGTGGTCTCGGTCGAGTGTCGGTAGATGTTGCTCGGCGACGGCTTCCCAGGTGGCATTGAGCGCCGGGGTGATTGATTTCCTTAAGATTTTCAACGCGTTTTTTTCCTGGATGTAACCATAACGGGTCTCCTTTGTAGCGAAATTAAGGCCGGGATGCAACTACGTCCGCGGTCGTTCATCTTGCTATGATGATCTCTAAATTCAGCAGGTGGGTTAGGTAGAAGTAATGAGCACGGGTTGTTGTGAAGAGTTGATAGACGTTAGTCGCCTCGCCGTTCGCCAGCGCCGAGTTTTAATCTGGGTGATGCTGATCAACCTGGCGACTTTTGTGATGATGGTTACTGGGTCCGTGATGAGTGGGTCCTCCGCATTGCTCTCCGGCACGCTTGATAATTTTGGAGATGCGTTGGCCTATATGGTGAGTTTGGCGGTTGTTGGCGCGAGTGTGCAGGTCAAAGCCAAGGCGGCTATGTTTAAAAGCCTTCTCATTGGGTTTGCGGCGTTCGCGGTTTTGATGCAACTCATCTTGAAGGGCTTGAATCCAGAGGTGCCTATTGTTGAGACCATGGGGATTGCGGCGATATTAAATTTGGTGGCAAACAGTTTTTGTCTGATGTTGCTGACGCCTCATCGCTCAGACGACGTCAATATGGCGTCGGTTTGGGAATGTTCCCGTAATGATGTGTTTGAGGGTTTTGGGGTGATTGTGACCGCGGTCTTAGTATATTGGACCGGTTCGGCGTACCCAGACCTTATCGTCGCCGTGTTTCTGCTAGCGCTCTTTACTCGGTCGGCTGTCTCGATGGGGCGAACCGCTTGGCGCGCCATGCAAGTGGCCTAGATTATTCTAGGATGGGCTAGAGCCTTAGGGGTTGTCTTCCAATCCAAAGCGTTGTGGCATACGCCACAAGGGTTTGCTGATCGTCAAATAAAGCTGAGCCCGCGAGGTGCTTTTTACCCGCGATTTCGATGGTCCATGCGGTGATTTGCAATTGGCTGCCGGCCCTTGGGGTGGTGATTACCTTGGCCGTCATGCGGCCCAGTAGGCCGGTGCGAATACCTTCTGCTAAGAAAGCATACTGTCCAGGGCAATCCAGCGCGGTCCAGAGGAAGGCATGTGGGAGATTTCCTGCGTCGTCCCCCCATTGGGTTTTAGTTTCCCAGATGGCTGATACTTGACGACCAACCGGGGCGACGAAAATTTTTAGCCCTTCAGCGTGCTCGGGACCGCAACAAAAACAGATCGGATGAAAGCCTTGCTGGCCTGGTAACAGCGGATTGATGTTGGGCATCAATGCAGCGGATCGAGATTCTGCTGCAAGGGTTTGAGTCCAGTCGGGTGGGTTGGGGACCGCTAAGGGCTGCTGCACGGCCCGGACTTCGGCAATCAAAGTATCGTTGTCTTGGATGCGGCAGTTGCTCGGGCTGTCTTGGTCGAACAAGACCGACATCGATTGATCCAGTGGAATAGGCGACCGCAGCGTCACTTCTGCACTTTCGTCAGCGTTGAGATCGACGAAGGCTGCAAATCGACCGCTGACGTAGCCGCCATGTCCTGAGGTAGGCGGGCCACGAAATCGTTCCAAAATAGTGATCCGGGTATTATTCGTGGTGCTCTGGCTCATGGTGGACTATCTTGTCAATTGGTGAATTGGCTCACAGGAGGCCGGTAATGCGCGTTGACAGTTTATGGATTTATCCAATTAAAGGTTGTCGAGGTCAAGCACTTGATGTGGCCAATTTTAGCATAGAGGGTTTTGAGGGGGATCGACAATTTGTCTTGACTGACGGCGGTGTGCCGCAAAGTCAAAAAAGTCTACGCGCGCTGAAAAACCTGTCTGCAACTTGGCAAGCAGGGCAGCTAACCCTGACCTTCAAAGGCGGGGAGCCCTTTCAAGTGCCGTTTGAGGAATCTCGAGAAAAAGAGCCGATGCCGTTGATCGGTAGAACCGTCGGGGTTATTGATCTCGGAGAACCCGTTGCGCGTTGGCTCACCGAGATGTTCGGCAGACCATTGCGCTTAGTTAAAGCGGCGGCAGGCGAAGCTATATCGATTCCCTTGCCGGTATTTGCGCGTCTTGAAGGCACGGTGCAATCAAAGACAGTGGATGTCGCGCCGCTTCTGTTAACGAATCAAGCATCCCTTGATGATTTAAATCGGCGACTGGAAGCGCCGGTGCCCATGGACCGATTTCGAGCCAATATTGTGGTCTCAGGACTCCCAGCCTACGCTGAAGACGATCTTCATGCGCTGAGTGTCGGTGGGGTGGCCTTTGAAGCCGTGACCGCTTGTGAGCGGTGCGCTGTGACGACTTTTGATCAAGCGCCAGAGGGTTCGACTGGTCTGGCCAGTAAGGAGCCGTTACGGACTTTGAGCCGCTATCGCCGGCGTAACAACGGTTATGCCGGCGGCGTCATGTTTGGTACCTATATTGCGCCGCTCAAACTTGGCCGAATCAGCGTTGGCGATCACCTTACTTGAGGCGCAACACCGGAGACCCCAATACCAGAGACGCCAAAATGACTAAAACGATCGCGGCATCTTCAGGACATGCTCGCCGATAAAGCTCAAAATTAAATTGGTTGAGATCGGCGCAATTTGGTAAAGACGGGTTTCCCGAAACTTGCGTTCGATATGGTATTCCTTTGCAAAGGCAAAGCCGCCGTGGGTTTGCATGCAGACATCACCCGCTCGCCAAGACGCCTCCGACGCCAGCATTTTCGCCATATTAGCTTCAGCGCCGCAAGCCTCGCCGGCGTCAAAAAGGTGTGCCGCCTTCTCGACCATTAACCACGCGGCTTCAACCTCGGTGTAACACCGCGCAATTGGAAATTGCACGCCTTGGTTTTGGCCGATTGGTCGATCGAAGACAACCCGGTCGGTCGCATAGCGGCTTGCTTTGTCAATAAAGTACCGGCCATCGCCGACACATTCTGCAGCAATTAAAATGCGTTCTGCATTCATGCCATCGAGAATGACTTTGAAGCCTTGTCCCTCAATACCGAGGAGGTTTTCGCGCGGGATCTTTAAATCATCAAAGAACAATTCGCAGGAATGGTGATTGATCATGGAATCAATGGGCCGGATCTCAAGGCCATTACCGACGGCTTTACCGACATCAACGATAAAGGCGGATAAACCTTCAGTCTTTTTGTTGGTTTCCTCTTTCGGGGTCGTACGCGCAAGGAGCACCATTAAATCTGAATGCTCAATTCGGCTAATCCAGACCTTCTGCCCATTGACCACATAATGATCGCCATCCAGTCTGGCGGTCGTTTTTAAGCTCGTGGTGTCGGTGCCGGTTGTCGGCTCAGTGACCCCAAAGCTTTGTAGGCGCAATTCACCAGCCGCAATTTTGGGTAAATAATGCTGTTTCTGTGCTTCACTGCCATGCCGTAACACCGAACCCATGACGTACATCTGCGCATGACACGCGCCCGCGTGGGCCCCGGACCGACAAACTTCCTCCATGATGATAGATGCTTCATACACGCCAAGTCCGGACCCGCCATAGGCTTCCGGGATTAAAACGGTGAGAAACCCGCTGTCGGTGAGGGCTTGAACGAATTCCTTGGGATAGCCTCGGTCGCGATCTAGATCGAGCCAATAGGATTCGCCGAATTTGGCACAGAGTTGTCTGACCGCGTGACGGATATCAGTAATGTCGCTGGCTTCAGGCATAGGGTATCGCTCGATGATTTTTAAGTGCCGTAACCCTACCCAAGTCTGCCTCTAGGCTCAATAAAGGATTGCTTCAAAGGATCTGTGCGCGCTGTAACGTCTCGATGCGTTGCTCAAGTGGCGGGTGACTGAGGAAGAGTTGACTGATCCCGCTCCGAGACCCTGAGATCCCAAAGGCTGCAAATTCGCCTGGTAAATCTTGTGGCTCTTGGACCTGCTGAAGTTTTTTCAAAGCATTAATCATTTTTTGTTTACCGGCTAAACGGGCGCCCCCTTCATCGGCCCTAAACTCTCGTCGTCGTGAAAACCAAAGTGCAATCACGGTTGCAACGCACGACAGAAAAAGCTGCGCGATAATTGAGGTAACGAAATAACCGATGCCTAAACCGCGCTGATTCTTGAGAATTACTTTATCAACAAAAAAGCCAGCAAGGCGAGATAAGAAAATGACGAAAGTATTGAGCAGACCTTGCAGCAGTGCCATGGTGATCATATCGCCATTAGCCACGTGCGCGACCTCGTGCCCCAAAACGGCTTCAACCTCATCTTGGCTCATGGTGTTAAGAAGACCGGTCGAGACGGCCACCAGCGAGCGGTTGCGCGTCATGCCCGTTGCAAACGCATTGGGCTGTGGTTGTTGAAAGATGCCAACTTCTGGTGCCGCGATCCCAGCCTTTTTCGCCTGGCGGTGGACAGTGTCAATCAACCAGCGCTCCTGAGCGGTTTTAGGCGCGGTAATCAATTGAACGCCCATGCCGCGTTTCGCCATAAATTTTGATAAGGCGAGCGAGATAAAGGCGCCTCCGAAACCGAGGCAGGCCGCGAAAGCCAACACGCCAGCGGTGCTGAAACCAGTGCCGCTTTGGACGAGCCATCTATCAAGTCCAATGAGCTGAAACAGAACGCCCATAACCAGCAGAATACCAATGTTCGCCGCGGAGAAAATAATAATTCGAAACATGTGCGTCAACTCCCTTTAACACTTTAGTAGGGTCTTTTGGTGAAGAATTCAAGTCTTTTAGATGGCCTTAAGCTCTGGTGCGGCTTGCTTTGGGTCATCAGTTGACGACAACTTGCGCCGGTTTAACCTTTCTTTACAGGCCCCCTTACTTGTACGATGTTTGAGGAGAAAGGGAGCAGGCTCGCTGAGCCGGCAATGGATTCAAGCAGGCTTGAATACTCGTTTTAACGATAGTGCTCATGCGTCATGCCCCAGCGCATCGATAAAAGCGTCTGGCATTTACCAACCAGAGGTTGCTGCTAGCAGCTCTCAATCAATCACTTAATTAGCGGGGATTAGGCCTATCAAACAAGAAACATTTAAAACGCCCTTAGGGTTTTTAATGGCGGCGGTTGGCTTTGCGGTTGGTCTTGGTAATATTTGGCGCTTTCCCTATATTACTGGGGAAAATGGCGGTGCAGCGTTTGTCTTGGTGTACCTAGCCTGTGTGCTGATTATTGGACTGCCGATTGTCATGTCTGAGATTGCCCTCGGTCGACGGGGGCAAGGGGATCCGCTTCAGACCTTCGGCAGACTTGCTAAGGCCTCTGGCGCGGCGCCACTCTGGCGATGGGTGGGCGGTTTGAATCTGTTAACCGCATTTTTAATTATGGCGACCTATGCAACGGTTGCGGGCTGGGTGCTTTACTACCTTTGGTCGGCATCAAGCGGCGCTTTCTCTGCGATCGATCAGAACACGTCCAATGCATATTTCGAGGCGCTGCTCGCCAGCCCTTTGACCATGTTTTTGTGGATGGCGCTCGCGATGATCCTGACTGGTATCATCATTTCAGGCGGTGTTCAAAAGGGCATCGAACGCGCTGTTCGGGTGCTCATGCCACTGCTGTTTTTACTAATGGTTGGGCTGGTTGTGTATAACGCGTTTCACCCAAGTTTTTGGGTGGGCTGGGACTACCTGTTCCAAGCAGATTTCTCAAAGATCACACCGCAAGTCTTTTTGGCGGCCATTGGGCAAGCTTTTTTTTCAATCGGCGTTGCCATGGCCGGACTCATGATTTTTGGCGCCTATTTGCCGCCCGGGCAGTCCATTGTGCGTTATGGGTTCTTGATTATCGTTGCCGATACCGCTATCGCGCTCTTGGCCGGTTTAATGATTTTTCCTTTGGTCTTCCGGTACGGATTAGATCCGGCTGGGGGGGTTGGGCTCATTTTTAAAGTGTTGCCCATTGCTTTTGGTCAGCTGCCCTTGGGAGCGTTGGTCGGTGGCCTTTTTTTCTTGTTGCTGTCGGTTGCAGCGATGACCTCAATGGTCGGGTTTGTGGAGCCGCTAGTGGCGACGCTCGCGCGGTTAACGGGCATGAGTCGTTTGAAAAGCACTTGTTTGATGGTGCTGTCTCTCATTTTAGTATCGCTGGTGAGTATTTTGACGTACAGCGCCTGGTCGAGTCTTCAAATTTGGGGCCGCGATTTAAACGGTTTGATCGATTTTATATCCAATCAATTGCTATTACCTGTTGGAGGGTTACTGATTGCCGTTTTCGCTGGTTGGGTTCTTGAACGGGATCAGCTTTCGGCGGAGGTGGTCTTTCCGCGCGCTTGGCAGTTTCGACTTTGGTACGGGCTGCTCAAATACCCGTTGCCCTGTGTTATTTTGGTGATTCTGATCTCAGGTCTTGCAACCTGATCACGAACTGAGAATGGCGATGCTCGAAGGGCAAGCGATTGCTCGCCAGGTGATCGTCCTGATCGGTTTACCGTTGCGCCGGGATTTGTTTGCTTGGCCTTTGCGCTGGCCGTGCCAGCATGTCCTTCAGGCGCACCTGCGCCGTGTTCTGCTCGATTGTTTAAAATCTGAAATCCCGCCTCATTGCGGGCATTATTTGGGGCGATCTAGCGCCAAGCGTTGACGCCGGACTGAGCGACTGGCGCATCACTCCCGGTCGATTCCTCGTTCGACCTTCATGGGCGTTGTGCTGACACGTAATTTGTCAGAGACTGGGTTGTCTTCGCGCAATTTGGTAGTCAATGACGGTCCATCGATTAAAATTCCCGGTCATGTTTAGCTTCGGTTTCGGGCAACTCGCAGAGGCTATTAAGAACGCAGGGTTTAATGTTTTTCTATTGTTTTATTACAATCAAGTGCTGGGAATTTCGGCAACGTTAACGTCAATCGCACTCGCGATCGCGCTGATGTTTGATGCGATTTCAGATCCTTTAGTAGGGTCTTTTTCGGATAAGTTACGGACCCGGTATGGTCGCCGCCATCCTCTAATATTAATGGCCGCCCTACCGTTGGGGCTGAGCTTTTATTGTTTGTTTAACCCACCGAGTATGACGTCTGAATGGGCGTACTTTATTTGGTTATTGGGTTTCGCAATCTTGGTTCGGGCTGCTTTAACGCTTTATCATGTGCCGCACCTGGCCTTAGGCGCTGAGATGGCAGAGGACTATCATCAGCGCTCGACCCTGTACGCCATGAGCACTTTTTTTGGGTTTTTAGGTGGGGCGCTATTTGTGCCCGTCTCTTACACCTTGTTTTTCCCAACAACGGACGCTTTTAACCCTGCATTGCTCAATAAAGCCGCGTATGAACCTTGGTCTTTAATGGCTGCCGGTTTGATGATCTTTGCGATTATTGTCTGCGTCATTGGGACTCGCCGAGAGATTCCGCGCTTGGTTCAGCGGGTCGATCAGGATGCCCGCCAAATGATGCGGTTATCGGCGTTAATTCAAGAATTCCGAGAAGCGTTTAATAATCGATCTTTCCGAGCCATATTTTTTGGAATGATGCTCAGCACAATGGTCTTGTCGGTTGAAGGCGTTTTCAATCCTTTTATGGGCTTCCATTTTTGGGGATTAACAACCGAGCAATTGCGCTGGATCCCATTGGCCCAGCTTGTTGGTCTGTTTCTGTCATTATCGCTGCTGCCGATGATGACCCGGTGGCTGGATAAAAAGCGAACACTCATTGTGTCTGCTTTACTGGTTATTCTGAATATCAACATCCCGATTGTGCTGTCGCTTTCCGGGGTCTCTTGGTTTCCTGCGCAAGGCAGTCAAAGCTTGCTGGTAGTGTTAATTTTGAGCGGGTTGGTGACGGCGGTACTGGCGCCTATTATCTTTGCCACGCTGAATTCGATGTTTGCGGATATTGCGGATGAGCATGAACTGGACACGGGCTTTCGTCGGGAAGGCGTGATTTTCTCGGCGCGATCGTTCGCGGTCAAAGCTACCAGTTCGATGGGCCTCGTGTTTGGCGGCACGCTCCTCGATTTGATCGCATTTCCGCGAGGCGCGTCGATGGGCTCGGTCCCAGAGGACACGGTTTGGTTATTGGGCTTTATCGCAGGGCCTGCGACTTCCGTTTTCACCGTTTTCGGGGTCTTGATGTATCTCGGTTACCGCATTGATGAGCGTCGGCATCAAGAAATCAAACGTCAATTAAAAGAACGACTCGGCGCGGAGCGATCACCTTGAAGCGGATTCTGGACGTCAAATCGGTAATGCTGGCGGGTTGTCTGTTGGTTTTGGTCTTGCTGGGGATTAATTTCTGGCAAAGGTCTGTGTCGCCAGAAGTTGTGCCTGACTTTGCCGCTTACGCCGTGGTTGAAGAAAAAAAGCAGGCTTTTTTCGATTTTGTCAGACCAAGCATTCGAATCGAAAACAGCTTAATTCTGGCGGAGCGTCAGGCTCTTTTGGACATTAAGGCAACCGCTTTTGAGGCAGATTACACTGATTTTGAGGTTCGTCAAATCAGGATGCTGGCTGAGAAATATCGAGTCCCCAATCGAGATGTCTTGTCTGACAACGAGGTTTTAATAGACCTAATGTCTCGGGTTGATGTCGTACCGGAAGGATTAGCCTTGGCGCAAGCCGCCAACGAATCAGCCTGGGGCACTTCGCGGTTCGCGCGAGACTATCGAAATTTTTTTGGGCTTTGGTGTTTTACCAAAGGCTGCGGCGTGAAACCTCGACAAGCCAGTGCGGAATCAACCCACCAAGTCGCAGCCTTTGATTCGGTTCGCGCGGGGGTTGCTTACTATTTGCTCACGCTTAATTCGCACCCGGCTTATGCCTCGCTTCGGTCGCGCCGGCAAGATCTTCAATTAGCGGGTCAGGCGGTTACTGGCGACGTTATGGCAGAGGGCTTGATGCGTTATTCTGAACGGGGGCAGGACTACGTCGATGAGATCAAGCAAATGATCCGTGACAATGGTCTTGAGTAACGCACTGATTGAGATAGTGTCAAATAGTTTGTTAGCCCTCGCCTAGGGCTGAGCGATAATCCGGGCTTTGGACGCAGACCAACGTCCGTCCCGTCAAATCCGTTTTGGGCTGGAGGTCACGGCCGCGGAAGGGCGCTTGAGTCAGTGAAAGTACAGCGTTGCCAACGCCTAAGCGTTCATGGCCTGATCGTTGTGAGTTGCGGGTTTTTGGCACAGATTTTCGAGTTAGTTCTCCAATGCTAAGGGGGAAGGATTGATCCTGGTTTCGAGACTCGGCAGTATGAGACGCCATCGCGGGTCGGCAAAAATAGCAGATTCAAATAGGAGCAAAGTTTGTGAAGATTACACCGTTGAGCGCGGTCGGTGCTGAAGTTACCGAGGTGGATGTAAAAGGCCTAACCGATGCGCAGGATGTGCAACTCAAAGCTGCCTTTTCGCAACATGGACTTTTGATCTTTAGAGATCAAGATTTGGCAGAGACCGACCATGTCGACCTCGCCGAGCGTTGGGGTCAGATTAATACCAATCGATTTTTCAAAGCCCATGCCGATCACCCACAAATCGCTCTGGTTGATAAAGCTCCGGATCAAATTCAAAATATCGGTGGTGACTGGCATACCGATCATTCCTATGACCAGGTTCCAGCCCTTGGCTCGATATTGGTTGCGCGGACGTTGCCGGAAACCGGCGGGGATACTTGGTTCGCAAGCATGTACCGCGCCTTCGATCAGCTGTCGGATGGTTTGAAAACGCTGTTGCTGACCCTGAACGCAGTGCATTCTGCCAAGCATGTTTTTGGCAACAAGTCGGAGTACATGCAAACAAATATTAGTCAAAAAAGGATGAGTCGGCCGGACTTGGCCGATGCCTTGCCCGACCCCATACATCCTGTTGTGGTCCGGCATCCTTTGAGCGGGCGCCCCGTTCTGTATGTCAATCCGGGCTTTACAATCCGGTTTGAGGGCTGGACCCAAGAAGAGTCTGCGCCCTTACTAAACTACCTTTATCAATCGGCGGTGGTCGACGAGCAGGTCGAAGTGGTGGATTGGCGAACCGGAACCATTGCGTTTTGGGATAATCGGGCCACGTGGCATTTTGCCCAGAACGACTACCCAGGGCAGGCTCGTAGAATGCATCGAATCACCATTGAGGGCGAGGCGCTGCAGGCGCATCAATGAGTGTGAGTACGCGCATTGGGCGGTGTTTTGTGACCTTAGTGGGCGGGGATCAGGACGTCAGTTGTAATGATCACCCCCGCTTAACCTGGCTTTTCCACCCAAAATATCGTGGCGAGCGTGTTTTGAGGGCGGGCCCTACTTCAAAGGAACCGCCTAACGGTTGAACAAAGTCGATGAAGTAATTTATTTTAAGACCGTTTTCCCTTAGAGTTAGGCTTTTTTCAAGGGGCGCGACGTGGCCAATTATTTCAATTCTCTGTCTTTGCGAGCGCAATTGGCGCAATTGGGTCAATGCGAGTTCATGAACGGGTCCGAGTTCGAAGGCGGCGTTGATTATTTGCGTGGCAAAAAGATCGTGGTGATCGGTTGTGGCTCTCAAGGCTTGAATCAAGGCCTAAACCTCCGCGACAGCGGCCTTGATGTGTCATACACCTTGCGGCAATCCGCGATTGACGAAAAGCGGCAGTCTTTCTTGAATGCAGAAGGTAATGGCTTTCGAGTTGGTAATTACCAGGAAATGATCCCGACGGCGGATTTGGTTTTGAATTTGACGCCGGACAAGCAACACAGTTCCGTGGTGGCGGATGTTGAGCCGTTGATGAAAGCTAATGCCTGTTTAGCTTATTCCCACGGTTTTAATATTGTTGAAGAAGGCCAGAAGATACGGTCGGATCTAACGGTTGTTATGGTGGCGCCGAAATGTCCTGGGACCGAGGTTCGAGAAGAATATAAGCGCGGTTTTGGCGTGCCCACCTTAATCGCGGTGCATGCTGACAATGATCCTCGCGGAGAAGGCCTGGCCATTGCCAAGGCGTATGCTGCTGGCACTGGCGGGCATCGTGCCGGGGTCTTGATGAGTTCTTTCGTTGCCGAAGTGAAATCGGATCTTATGGGTGAGCAGACGATTCTCTGTGGCATGCTGCAAACCGGTTCTCTGCTTTGCTTTGACAAGATGGTGGATAAAGGCATTGAGCCCGCGTACGCCTCGAAGTTGGTTCAGTATGGCTGGGAGACCATTACCGAAGCCCTCAAGCATGGTG
>JAQWWC010000137.1 GCA_029249645.1 Pseudomonadales bacterium | reverse complement strand
GGCCTTCGGCCCGTTTGAAGCCGCTGATTTCGCAACGCTGCCGACATCCAATTGGTCTTTATTGGTACAGAGCACCGATCTGTGGGTTCCCGAAATTGCAGCGCTAAAACATCAGTTTCATTTCCTACCGAGCTGGCGACTCGACGACATCATGGTGAGCTTTGCGCCCCCCGGCGGCAGCGTCGGCCCACACTTTGATCAGTACGATGTGTTTTTGATTCAGGTTGAGGGCCGCAGACATTGGAAAATAGGCCAACGGTGTGATGAAAAAACGCCCCTATTACCGGGGACAGATCTGAGTATTTTGGCGGATTTCCATACGGAGACTGAGCACACGTTATCCCCTGGCGATATGCTCTACTTGCCGCCCGGAGTCGCGCATCATGGTGTTGCACTCGACAACTGCCTGACCTATTCGGTCGGCTTCCGCGCCCCAACGCTCGGCGAGATGATCTCGGACCTTGCCACCGACTTGGTCACCGAACCTGATCAATTGGTTTATCGCGATCCCGCCCCGGCGCTTTGGCGACACGATCAGATTACCGATGCACACATCGATCAATTACAAACTATGGTTCAAGCGTTAGCCAATGACCGCGGGCGCCTTGCCGACTGGTTTGCACGATATGTAACTCGACCAAAGTCTGAGCCTGGCACCACCCCAGTTATTGAGCACCGAACCGCTGAAACCCAGCGTGGTCAGTACCGAAATGGTGTGCAGAAAATCTAACGGCTAACCCCCAGTTTACCTTTTGGTATTTTGATCAACGCACCGAATAAGCTTGATCCAAGACGCTCCGCTGCGCGGTCTCGCATCAAGGCCAACCGACCTTGGGAGAGATTAATCGAGAAACGTCACTTGATTGATGATCTGGCCGTGGCGCATCGTTCAGAAGTCTTTGTAACGCTCGGCGAGGAGACAGGCGGCTTGCGTCAAACACAAGGCTGGTTTGACTTTGCGTGCCGTCTTATTTGGATCCTTTTATTTGCTGCCCATGTATTTACTGCTCTTATATTTGCTGCTCTTGTATTTGCAGCGCTTTTATTTGCAGTCCTTTTACCCGCACCTAACCCCGATCAATCGCCACATTCTAACCTTCGACGGCGCCGGCTCGACCCAACTGCAGGACTGCGGCGCCTCACGCCGCTCGGACGTTTCGACGATGCAACTTGACTGGCAGGTCAGCAATACCTCGGACAAAGTTCGATGCAACCCGGACAGGTTCGCCAACTACTTCCACGCGCTCAAAGCGTTTCAAGATTTCTTCCCACAGGATGCGCAGCTGCATTTCCGCTAGACGATTACCCATGCAACGATGAATCCCAAAGCCAAACGATAGATGATGACGTGGATTCTGCCGGTCAATCCAAAACCGCTCAGGGTCTTCAATCGCCGTCTCATCTCGGTTGCCTGACACATACCACATGACAACCTTGTCGCCGGCTTTAATCACTTGATCCCGAAACTGCACGTCGTGTTTTGCGATGCGCCGCATATGGGTCAGCGGCGTCTGCCACCGAATAATTTCGGGAATCATAGAAGGAATCAACCCAGGATTGGCAGTCAGCTTTTGATATTCGGCTGGATACTGGTTCAGCCCCAAAACGCCGCCGGAGATCGAATTTCGAGTTGTGTCGTTCCCGCCAACAATCAACAAGATCAAGTTTCCCAGGTATTCCATCGGATCCATCTCCGAGGTTGCCGGGTCATTTGCCATCAACGTAATCAGGTCATTGTGCTCCCTTGGATCCCAATGCACGCGTTCGTTCCAGAGATCAGTGAATTCGCTCAGGCACTGCATAAGACCCTCGCGACGGTCCTCATCCGGCAGCGTGCCCCCTGTGGCCACGCTGGATGTGACCAAGTCAGACCACTGCGTTAATTTTCTGCGCTGCTCAAACGGAAAATCAAATATTGTCGCCAGCATCTGAGTCGTGAGCTCAACCGACACATGCTCGACCCAGTTAAAGGACTCGCCCGTGGGTAAATCATCCAATATCCAGCCAGCACGCTGACGAATCACCGGTTCAAGTTTGGCTAAATTCATGGGTGCCACAACGCCTGTCACCGCCTTGCGTTGCAAGTCGTGTTTGGGTGGATCCATTGAGATAAAATTGGGCGCCTCAAAATCCGCACTGCGATTACCGATACTGACCCCGCCCTGAGAGGAGAAATCGTGGTGATTTTTATCCACCGCCATAATGTCGTGGAAACGAGTAATGGACCAATAAGGTCCAAACGGACTCTCCTTGCAATAATGCACCGGCGCTTCTTTTCTGAGTCGCGCAAAGATTGGACGAAAAGCATCGTTCTTAAAAATCATCGGATTCGACACATCGATCCCGGACAAATCCTCTTCTACGCTCAATGGATCAAATGCTTCGTTCATCGCGGTGTATCCCGATTATCCTTTTCAAGGACTGTGACATTTAAACCCGATCCTTGCAATGTCAAACCATTGGCCCGAGTCATTGACATCCTTATGCCCGCGACGTTGAATAAAACCTCTAGACAAACCGATAAGAAGGGACACCATGACCAACCAGCCAACCGACACAACCATCCCAAAGGGCATGGAACTCCCCGCCAAACTAGCCAATATTAACGCGGCTTTCCTGAGTCGATTGCTCACAGCCCGAGGTCTACTCGAAGCTGACAATGAGGTCACTGCCATTGAGGAGGCAGGCGTTGGCATGACCGCGGGCTATTTTTCAGACATCAAAAAAATCCATTGCCTCTTTAAATCACCGACCAACTGTCCCGCGCATTTTGTCGCGAAGGCTTGGCCAGATTTTGAGATGCTGCCTGGAGAGGCCATCAGTGACATGTTCATCAAGGACATCAAAGGCTACATGATTCCCGCCGAGCAATTCTTCCCGCGACCGGTTGTCTATCTCGCTGACTTTGATCAAACGAACAACCGATGGGGCCTCATCATGGAGGACGTCGATCAATATGCTCAGCAAAAGGTTCATGAAACAGAATTAACGCTCGATGAAGTGATGCAGATGATCCCGGGGCTCGTGGATTGCGCCGTCGCTTGGGAGGGTTGTGATTCGGGCGACCGCGCAGCCACCCTCGCTGAATTCGGGGTCGGTCACTGGAGTTCAGCAGAAAACCTCGCCTTGTATAAAGATGTGATGCCAGCAGGCGCCAAATTATTCGACAAAGTTGTCTCCATGGTCGAGTCTGACCTCAACGACGGTGCCTCTTGGCAAACCTTGTTTGGCACCGGTGTTGCCGAGTTATTTACCAACAAGCTCGACGCCCATTTTTCGAAAATTGACCCGGCGCTCGGCGCAACCTGCACGCTGAGTCATGGCGACCTGCGGGGTGATAATTTGTTTTTTTGCCCTAAGACCGAGACGAATTCTCATGGGTGGTTAACGATCGATTTTCAATTGATGTTCAAAGGGCCTATCCCATCTGATCTGGCCTACTTGATGAGCAGTGGCAGTGTCTTACCTGAAGTCTATGAAGCCGACAATCGTAACCGTATCCTCAGAACTTTTTTTGAGCTGTTTAAAACAAAAACCCAATGCTATCCGGATTATGAATTCGAGCAATTTGAAGCGGAATTTGCGGCGATGTGTACGGTTATGTATATCTATTATATTGGTATGGGAGGCGCAATCTGGCGGGCCGCGGCGTTCGAGAATGAACAGCCCGGTCGAATCGAGCTGGGCAGCGAGCCCTTCACAATCGATGACCTTACGCCGGAAGAGCTTCGAAAACGCATGTGGTGGCGAAAAACCATTCGCAATAATCGTGTTTTATTCAACGATTTACAGTTGGTACCGCTTTGGCAATCGATGCCCGATAATGCCAGCGGCACTGGGGCGTGGGTTGAACTTCCGCCGCACTTAACCGCGCCCTGAAACAAGGCGAAGGGCACAAAGTGTGCCCAGTACATCCGGGCGCTCGAGGCAATTGTTGGAACGCTGAATACCCGCAGATTTAAACCCCTGCGGGTATTGGCCTTCCAGCGCTTAACTGCCGCCGTTGATCGTTATGGTCTGCCCCGTCATCCAACTTGAGGCTTCTGACGCAAGGTACACTACCGCTGGCGCGATATCTTCTGGGTCGCCCAATCGACCCAGCGGAATATTCATACGCTCGCCCATCTGTGGGAGATCTTCTTCTTTTAGGCCGAGAAACTCCATGAACACTTCGGTGGGAATCGGACCCGGCGAAACACCGTTGACCCGAATATTGTACCGAGCCAACTCGGCGCCCAAGGTCTGCGTTAGATTATTCACGCCGCTTTTTGCGACTGCATAAGGCCCATTAAACGGCGAAGCGCGATTGGCTGCCTGGGACGAGATGTTAATAATAGTGCCGCCACCACTATCTTTCATAATGTCGGCCGCCGCCTGTGCACCGGTCCAGACTGCTTTTAAATTGAGGTTCATTTGAAAATCCCATTGCCGCTCTGGCAATTCGAGCAACGTGCGGGCAACCCGATCATCTGCACCTCCGGCATTGCTGACCCAGCAGGTTAACCCTCCCATTTCATCCCGAGCGCGCGCCGCAAGCGCCTTAACTTGCTCGATATCCATTACGTCACAGGTGGCTGCCAGTGCGCGCCGGCCTTTGGCTCGGATTTTTTCGGCAACCGCTTCGACTTCCGCCGTTCGTCTTGCCGCCACCACCACATCAGCACCGGCATCAGCCAAACCGAGCGCAATGGCCTCGCCGATACCACGGCCACCACCGGTAACCACAGCAACCTGCCCACTGATCTGAAATCTGTCTAATATGCCCATACCCTACTCCTTGGTTCTGTCATGATCTGACGTTGATGAATCACTTTCACTCTGCGCAAACGTCAGCTGGTGCCACGTTCAACGCACCCACATTTAAACCCTTGTGTTTTCGCAATGTCCAGCGCCAATTGCCCGGTCCTCGGTCACGCACCAAAAAAAACAGCGCCAAGGCTGACATAATTCGGTGTCAACCGGCTCGTTCAAAGCATTTAACAACTGGCTCAGGGTCCGGACCCAAAAATACGCCAACGCACAATGCTTCGACGAACCGTCTTCAACCGCACCTTCTTTTTGAGCTGACCCGTTATTAAGGCACACGGCGGTTGAGCAAGACCGTTATAAGCTGCGCCAGCTTGGCCCACTTTCGCATGGCTTTAAAACATCGCCGAAGCGCGTATTGCGTGCGCGACGCTTACCGCAAGACTGACGGATGCGCGGCCCAATTATCCTCATACTTTAAAAAGGACACGACCGCCGGCCGCGCGGAATCGTGCACCCCGCGCCATTGCTTCGTAACTTTTTACGACCCACGATCAGACCACCGGCATTTAGCGTTTAGTTCGGGGTCTGAGCCCTTAAAAATTGCCGGACCCGTTCGGCAGTCGCTTCACCATCGTCCTTCCAATCCGTAATGAGCTCGGCATTCGGTGCCAAAGCGGCAATATCACGGGAAACCGACTCGGGATGATAAAGGTCTTGTCCCATCAGCACCAAAAGCGGCTTGTCACACTGGGCGACGTCCGCTCTGGACGCACTAAACACAAACTCGGCGTCATATAAATTGGCCCGAAAGGACGACAAGGTCTGCTCTGTCAGCGTTGGGTCTAGCCGCCTCTGATCGACGGCCCAGCCATCAAACATGTCATAAAAAGCGGCTTGATTCTGATCGAG
>JAQWWC010000136.1 GCA_029249645.1 Pseudomonadales bacterium | reverse complement strand
CGCCTCATTGAAGCGCTTTCGAGACGGCCCTCCTACCGGGTCCATTGATCCGCCTTATTACGGCTAAAAAAAACCCCAGTAGTCTGTCGCCCTGGTTAGACGCTCAGACAACCGCTCAGGTGCAGAGCAGCTTTTGTCTGAGCCCTTTGTCGTCCCCCTCATGCTTAGATTGACGCAGAATCAACCACACCGCTCAATGCAGCACGCAGAACACGCTCATAATCCATCCCTTTAAAGTTGATCGGATTGGTTGCCGCAGACGGATCAAGGACTGCGGCACCGGCGACGGCCGGCACGTCCACCGCTTCGGAAATCACCTCGGTTAACCGATGCGGAATACCTACCTCGTCTCTTAACGCCAACACCCACGCCAAAAAATCCTCACAACTGCTACCAACTTCTAACTGGCGAGCCAGCGATGCGAGCGGCGTCTCGATCACGGACCGATTTGCCTGCAGCACGTAGGGCATCAAAATAGCGTTTAGCAGTCCATGATGTGCATTGTGATGCGCGCCAAGCGGGTGAGCTAATGCGTGCATCGCGCCCAAACCCTTTTGAAACGCCGTTGCCCCCATCATTGAGGCAATTTGCATCTGCGTTCGCGCTTCAAGATCAGCGCCATTGGCGACAGCCCGGACCAGATGGTCCCGAACAATGACCATCCCTTGTCGCGCGATCCCCTCAGCCATCGGATGAAACACAGGCGAGCAATACGCCTCCAATAGATGCGACAAGGCATCCATCCCAGTGGCGGCCGTTAGATGCGGCGGCAGTCCAACCGTGAAGTCGGCGTCCAGCAAGACGATTTTTGGCAGCATCAGCGGATGAAAAATAATGACCTTTCGGGTAGTTTCTGCATCAACAATCAGCGCCGCCCGACCAACTTCTGAGCCCGTTCCAGCAGTCGTAGGTACGGCAATAATGGGTTGAATGACGGAAGCATCCGCTCGCTGCCATTGATCTCCAATGTCTTCTAGATCAAAGAGCGCACAGCGTTGATGCGCCATCACGGCAATCGTCTTACCGACATCCATCGCGCTGCCACCCCCGATGGCCACGACACCATCATGACCGCCGGCAAGGTAAGCTTGGCAGCCAGCCGAGACTTCCGAGCCGGTCGGATTGCCGTTCACTTCAGAAAAGACCCTCGGTTCAAGGCCCGCTAAAGACAGTTCGGCAAGCACCTCTTGAACCATAGGCAGCGCCAGTAGCATTCGGTCCGTGACAACCAATGGCTGCTGAATCTTCAAAGCGCGGCAGTAGGCCGCAAGCTCTGCGCGCCGCCCTGGCCCAACATGAATTTGGGTCGGATAGTTCCAATTTGATTGGATCAACCTTGATCTCCTTTAACACTCACCTCACCCGTCCCGAAACGCAGCAACTTACCAAACACTTTTTTACCTCATCAAAGCATCCGTCTAAGAAGACCGCACTCACTAATCAATAGCGCTGATTGATTTCTTTAAAATCCCTGCAGCGCACTGTCGAGCATCAGGCCACTGAACCTTTTTACCCAATCGCCGCAGGGCGGCCTTAAAATACCAGGATTGCACGGCCCTGGATCTCGCCTGCCGTCAGCGCCCGCGTTGCTTCATTAATGTCGTCTAGCGCATATCGCGCGGTCACCATGGCGTTTAGATCTAGCGTGCCTTCTTCGTACCATTTGATGTATCGCGGAAAATCTTGATCGGGACTACACGAGCCGCCAATACTGCCAACAAAACGTTTCTCGTTCATCAAGAGGTCAATCGGGTCGAGTTCAACCGGTGTCGTTGGCACCCCAACGAGCACTGCCGTGCCGCCCGGCTCTGCGCCAAAAAAACCGGTTCGGGCAGCTGGCACAATTTGCTCCATAGTTTTTCGAATGCCGATACAATCAAAAACAAAATCGGCGCCGGCGACCGTCGCTCGGCGAATCGTATGGCGATCGGCCTTAGTTGTCAGCGCCCGAATCACGGCTACCGGATCTTCTTTTGCGGCATTAATCACATGAGTCGCACCAAACTGCTTGGCAAATGCTAACTTTTCATCATCCAAATCGATGGCGATCAATGGATTCGCGCCGCGCGCGCGAGCCGCCACCACAGCAGACAAACCGACGCCACCCACGCCAAAGATTGCGACACTGTCACCCGCTTGTACGTTCGCCGTATTTTCGACAGCGCCCGCGCCCGTCATCACAGCGCAACCAATAATAGAGGTTACGAGCGGCTCAATGGTTGAAGGCACCTTTACAACATAACGCTCATCGGCCAGCGTATGATCGGCCCAAGTGAACACATTACTACTGGTCGCGACCTGTCCATCAGCGAGCTGCACCCGAGCCGCTTCAGGCACTCGATCACCAGGACTGATTTGGCGAGGGACCCAAGTGACCATCACGCGATCCCCGATCGCCAGATGTGAAACCTCGTCCCCAAGCTCTAGAACTTCACCCGTTGACTCGTGACCCAAGACTTCCGGGCCATTGCGGGCGCGGTGCATCGTGTGCAGTTGGCTATGACAAATACCACTGGCGAACTGTTTGATCAAAACTTGATGAGGCCCTGGCGACGGCAAACTCACCGTGTGTATGCCGAGTGGCCCAACATTTTGAGGGACAACAACAACCCGTGCTTCAACTGACATGTGACTCTCCTTTAAAAACGCTTAATAACCCAGCGAGCCTCCGCCAGGGACGACCATGATCCTTAAGCACGCTTTCATCCTCATTCGTGCACCGCACCGGGTGATGCCTTAATCGAGACAAATCGATCAAGGCTTGGGGACTAAGCAACCTTCGTTTTGCACCGCCTTTTGCACAGCCTTGCCTTCTTCTGGCCGTTGACCGGTCGCGTGAGCTGTATCCGGACGCGAGCGCCCACTCATCCCATTACCATCACAAAGATGTGCGGATTCAATCTGCCGCGATCACACCGCAGTTAAATCCAATGCGCTGTTCTCAAATCCGCTGTTCTTAAATCTACTGTTCTTAAAAGCCTTGGGCCAACGCGTTAAAGTCCATCAGATCCTCCATGGCAGCCATCGCCTTCAGCACCGTCAAGTCATCCCGCTGACGTCCAATCACCTGCATTGCAATAGGCATACCGTCTGCTGCCAATCCAATCGGCACGCTTCCCGCAGGATTGCGCGTCATATTAAGACCCATCGTAAACGAAACCCAATCAGGCGTTTCTTCTCCATTTACGAAACCGTCACCCATTAAGGTCGGCGCATGACCTCGGGTTACCGGTGTTATTAAGATAGGCGCTTGCTGCAGAACGGCTTCAAGCTGATAGGCATACGTGTGGCAGTGATCGATGGCCACGGCATAATCTGCGGCTGTAAACCGGTCCAGACCCATTTCGATCTGAGGCCGAAGCGCCGCATCAATTTTCCCCCAATCTTTTGTGCCTCTTAAATGGCCTTGGGCGCGCGCTCGAGCTGCAGTCCAAAAGACCAGCCAATCCCCGAAGGGATGTTTATCCCATATTGTTTCCTGCTCGATCACCTGCACGCCCGCACGGCGCAACTGCGCAATGGCCTCCTCGCACATCGCTAAGATTTCTGCATCACAGCTTGTGATGCCCATCGTCGGAGACCAGATCACCGCCTCGGGGAGCGCGCCATCAAGTTGAGGTGACCACGGCTCATTCGGCGCCGGTAACGAGAAAATATCGGTTGGCTCAGCACCAATGCACTGATCTAAGACAAAAGCCGCATCTCGAATGCGACGAGTCATAGGCCCCTTTACCGTGAGCAAACCGGAGCCAGTCGGTGTCGGACCGCCGTTCGGCACACGACCTTGCGAGGTCTTAATGCCGCTTAAGCCGCACAAGGCCGCTGGAATTCGGATCGAGCCGCCACCATCACTACCGGTCGCTAAAGGAACCATCCCCGCGGCAATTGCCGCCGAAGACCCGCCTGAGGAACCCCCAGGGGTTCGCGTTAAATCCCAGGGATTCTTAGTCGTCCCAAACGGCACGTTATCGGTTTTACCTTTGTAGCCAAACTCAGGGGTATTGGTCTTACCAACCACAATAGCGCCCGCAGCACGCAAACGTCGGACCAATTCAGAATCTTCAAGCGCCGGGGCGTCTTCGGTATGGAAAGCGGACCCAAAAGTCGTGACATAGCCTTGGGCGGCTTCGAGGTCTTTCACGCCGAATGGAATTCCAGCCAGGGGCAGATACTCACCCGCGGCGAGACGTTGATCGATCTTGGCAGCCTCGTCGAGCGCCTGTCCGGCGTCAACCGCACAAAAAGCATTGATAATCGGATTGAGGCGATGAATATTCTGAAGCGCCGCCGTCACCAGGGCCTCACAACTTGTTTGCCCAGTTTGGACTTGCTGAGTCAGATCCAAAATTGTCGTTTGACGAAAATCCATAGTGCGCTCCCAACGAATGATTAGTCTGCGTTACAGGCCGCATCAAGTGGTGTTGAGGGCCGGCCTTTTACGCGCTGATACTGCTTATTTTGGTTTATCTTGCGCGGCTGCGCCTATGGCGTCGCCGCCTACTTGCTAAACCCATCAGTCAGTGCAACCTAATGAGTCTCTCAAAAGACTATAAACCAATGATCCAAGAAATGCAGTGGGTGAGCGGGCTCGTTAAGACAGGTGCATTAAGCCTTAAAAAACCGCATTCATGGCGATCTTGGTACCGAACAAATAGTGCGCGCAACCTGACCGTCGCTCATGACGAAACCCGCTTACAACACGCTTGCGTCGCGCAAGACCTTAAGGACTAGCGCGCCGGCCTGAACACGTGCGACAAAACGGGGGCTAACCGAAAGTTCTTCACCCGTTAGACCGATAAAACAGGAGGCCCTGCTAGGGGAAGGCGCAGCCCTTGCGAACACGCAGCCCTTGCCAAAAGTCAACCGCAGCGTTTGGTCTTAAATTTTGGCACGACCATCATTCCTGCAAAGCAGCGCGACGGGTCTTGGCACGCATATCTGGCCCGTCGAAGTGCCAGCCCGGCGCCTTGAACAAAAACCCTAGTCGTTGCGACCAGGTTTGGCAGGTATTGAGATCACGCCAAAGCGCGAGATATCCGGCAACCGCAAAATACAGTGGATTTCGCCCCTCTAAGTTTTTGGTCAAGCCGTACACCACAGGTTGCTCTGGGACTTCCTCTACAAAAGTGCCGAATAATCGATCCCAGATTATCAACACACCGCCATGATTTTGATCCAAATAGGCAACGTTCGAACCATGATGAACCCGATGGTGACTGGGGGTATTAAAGATCCCTTCAAACCAGGCCGGCAGTTTATAAACTGCCTCGGTGTGCACCCAAAATTGGTAGGCCAGATTAATACTGATCATGGTGAGCACCATGACAGGGTGAAAGCCCAGCAACGGCAAAGGCAACCAAAACCAGTATTTGTGGATCCGTTCACCCACGCCTTGGCGCAGTGCCGTGCCAAAATTCATGAGCTGTGCAGAATGATGGGCTTCATGACCAGCCCAGAATAAGCGCACTTCGTGATTGGCCCGATGAAACCAGTAATAGATCAGATCATCGAGAACAAAAAGCAAGCACCAGGCCCACCACTGAGTGCCAACAATCGTTTTAAGCGGCGACAGCTCGTAGAGTTGAAAAAAGACGACAACAGCAAGCGCTTTTGGCAGCACATCAATCAGCGTAGAGAGTACCAAAAGCCCCAAGGACAACGCCGTGTCACGAGGTTGATACCATGCTTTTTGGTAAAAAAAGGACACTAACGCTTCAACCGAAAGTGCCAACACAAAAGCCGGCAAGGCATACTGATTAATCGAATCCGCCGTCAGCATCCGTCAAAACCTCTCATTAAATCACCCCGAGCGATACGCGCCGCGTCATTTTGTTAACCCCTTACTGGAATTAGGCACCTTGCGGCTAAGGATACCCAGCCATCAATCTCTTGATCGACAGCCGCCCAACCCGTGTCATCGCAAGGGATTCCCGAAACGAATCTCATAATTAGGTCGCCCCAAGTTTGCCCCATGCCTTAAACTAATGATTGTAAAGATCGTTCAAACATTTATACTTCGCGCCATTCCCCGGCCTTCGCGCCAAACTCCGACAGGATACCATCCTTTGCTGAATACTGACGTGCCAACAACGTTCGAGAACCTCGAACTACCAACCAATATCTTATCCACCCTGACCGCGTTGGGCTATGAGCACCCAACCCCGGTTCAAGCGGCGAGTATTCCACATTTATTGACTGGTAATGACCTGCTCGGACACGCGCCAACTGGCACGGGCAAAACGGCGGCCTTTAGCCTGCCGTTACTCGCCCGCGTCGACCCGACTAAAAATACCACCCAAGTATTAGTCCTGGCGCCAACCCGTGAACTGGCAATTCAAGTTACTGCCGCGATGAAGCAGTATGGTGCTGACTTAAAAGGACTGAAAACCCTGTCCATTTACGGCGGTCAGGATTACGGGCCCCAACTCCAACAGTTAAGAGCTGGCCAGCATGTGGTTGTCGGCACGCCTGGTCGCGTCATGGACCATATTCGCCGTGGAACGCTCAAACTTGATGCTTTAGAAGCGTTGGTGCTGGACGAAGCCGATGAGATGCTCAAAATGGGTTTTCTGGAAGACGTTGAATGGATCCTTGAGCAAACGCCAGACACTCGCCAAATGGCCTTGTTCTCCGCCACGATGCCGCGGGAAATTAAACGCATCGCAACGCGTTTCATGAAGTCCCCTGAGACGGTCTCGATCAAAGCCTTGAGTGGCGCGAAAGCGATGATCAATCAACGCTACAGCATTATGGCAGCAAAAGAGAAACCAGAGGCCTTGCAAAAGCTACTCAACTTCGAGGCGTTTGATGCCGTCTTGATTTTTGTTCGCACTAAGGTGCAAACGGAGAGTCTCGCTGAACTTGTGCATAAAAACGGCCACAGAGTCGCCGCCATCCATGGCGATTTAGCGCAAAGTCAACGTGAGCAAATCATTAAACGCCTGTCCAAAGGCCAGCTCGATATTGTGGTAGCAACCGATGTTGCTGCGCGCGGTTTAGATGTTGAACGCATCAGTCACGTGATCAATTTTGACGCGCCACATGATGCTGAAACGTATGTGCACCGGATCGGCCGAACAGGCCGTGCTGGCCGCAGCGGTGAAGCCATCATTTTTCTTAACAAACGAGAAGAACGACTGATTCGCGGTCTAGAACGCGAGACTCAAAACAAGTTGACGCAATACCACCTACCGACCGCTGCGATGATTCGTCAAAAGCAGTTGACCGATTTCGCGGCCACTTTAAAGACGGCCGTTGAAGCCGGGCCCCGCGAAGATCTCATCGAGGTCATCGACCGAATCGCCAACGAATTGGAAACCGACCATCTAACCATCGCGGCAGTGATGGCCAGTCAACTGCTCCCCGAGCGCAGTACCGGCAATCGAAAAACATCCGCCACCGAATCGTCACGGCCTCAAACTAAAGAAAGATCTAGGCCGCAATCCACCGCGGCAGACGCACCACCACCGGCACCAAAATCACAGCCCGGATTTTCTCCGTCGAAGGGAAAAGCTATTTTTCGAATTGAAGTGGGCCATGATCAATCGGTTGAACCCGGAGAAATCGTCGGCGCGATCGCCAATGAGGGTGGTTTAAATGGCAAAGAGATAGGGCAAATACAGATCTTTGCGGATCACACTTTGCTTGAGCTGCCAAATGCCTTGCCCAGAACGGTGTTCGTGACGCTTAAAAACGTTTGGATACGAGGTCGGCGCCTCAGCATTCATCGTTTGGATGCTGAGCAAGCAAATGCTCAAAGGGAACGCAGCAAAAAGTCACCCCGCGCCGTAAAGACCGCGGCCCGAGGCAAGCCGAAGCCTGCTTGGCAGAAAGACAATGCAAGACCCGCGCCGCGAAGGGAACGCTCAACGGCAAAACCGACCGAGGCGCGAGCTCCAAAGAAGACCATCAAGCGCCGAGCGCCAAAGCCGGCTGCCTCCTAGCCCCGTCAGCGACCTCTTTATTGATCAAGGCCAATTGCGCTAAACTCTTGGCCTGACAATTGATCCATAGACCGAGGCGCAACCGATGAGCGAAGCAATAGCCAATCCAGAAAACGACGTACAGCCTACCCCAGACTTTAAGCGGCCCGGCGACGGCGAAAATGTGATCTCTGGCGAAATCCCGAATCCCTATGATATGCCGTTAGCCGACTTAAACCCGGTCAGTGCTCGTCTATTCAGTGAAGACAAGCAGTGGGATTATTTCAAACGATTACGAGCCGAAGACCCCGTTCATTTCAATCAAACGGAACTGGCAGGACGCTACTGGTCCCTCACGGGTTATGACGAAATCAAGCAAGTGGATTCCGATCATCACAACTTTTCATCGGCCCACGGCATTACGCTGGGATTCCCAATCGATGCCGAACTGCCTGAAGGCGCTCTCAATGTCAGCATGTTCATTGCGATGGACCCGCCGACCCACGACGTACAGCGTAAAACGGTTTCCCCGGTTGTTGCGCCAAGTAATTTGGCCAACCTAGAAGGACTCATTCGGCAGCGCACGCAATCGGTTTTAGACAGTATTCCCGTTAATGAACCTTTTGATTGGGTCGAGCGGGTTTCCATTGAACTCACCACGCAAATGCTGGCGACCCTTTTTGATTTCCCGTTCGAAGATCGACGAAAGCTTACCCGCTGGTCGGATGTTGCAACCGCCGTGCCGGGCGCGGGAATTGTTGATTCGGAAGAACAGCGTCGTGCTGAACTCATTGAATGCTTGCAATACTTCACCCAACTTTGGGAGGAGCGTAAAGTGAACCCTGGTAGCGATCTGGTTTCGATGCTGGCGCATGGAGAAGACACCCACGATATGCAGCCGCTCGAGTTCCTCGGCAATTTGATCTTGCTCATTGTTGGCGGAAACGACACTACCCGCAATTCCATGACCGGGGGCGTTTACGCGCTCAATCAATTTTCATCGGAGTTTGCAAAGCTTAAAAGCAACCCAGCCCTGATTCCGAACATGGTGGCTGAGATCATCCGCTGGCAGACGCCTCTTGCCTATATGCGTCGAACAGCCAATCACGATATCGAATTGGCTGGCAAGGCCATCAAAGCCGGTGATCAACTGCTCATGTGGTATGTCTCGGGCAACCGGGATGAAACCGCATTTGAACGCCCCAACGACCTCGTGATCGATCGACCGAATGCCCGAGGGCACCTTAGTTTTGGCTTTGGTATTCATCGCTGTATGGGAAATCGTTTAGCGGAGATGCAACTGCGCATACTGTGGGAAGAAATCCTCGAGCGCTTTGATGATATCCAAGTTTTAGCAGAACCTGAACGAACCTATTCATCGTTTGTTAAGGGTTATACCAAAATGATGGTGACGGTTACGCCTAAATAGTCTGAGGCCAATAAGGCAGCTATTCTGCCACGATCCAAAAAAGGGCCTTCAATCTGACTGAGGGCCTTTTTTGGTTTGTGTTACCCCGTTCTGGATTGGTGGCCCCTTCAGCGCTGGTCTGATGTTCCCTCTGCGTCCAGCTAACACACACTCGCGGTAATGAGCGACCTCCTGGAGTCAACCTTCCGTGGGTAACCTCGCCCCATCCAAGAAGTGGCGGGACGTTGGGTCACCGCGTTGCCCAGCAGCCAGAAGTTGCTGGGCTCGAGCCGTCTCGTTAAACGCAATCACCGCTGGAAAATTGGTACCCGAAGCACGAGAGCGCTTTTCAGTACCATCAAAACCATTGGCGCCATAAAAGGTCAAAGCGCCCACCAATCTTCGGTAAATCATAACAGGCCGGTGACCCTGCTCAATATCACGACCATTCCAGCCTCCACTGAAAGCCAATGGCGGCCAGGGTTTAAACCGGGCCAGTAGAATCGGCGCGACGTCTGGATGCGTTACAAGATATCAATTCGACCCATCGGCAAAGCGCTGACCCGACGCCTGCAGTTATCTTGGCGCGCCAGCATAAGCTGCTTGCGCCTGATCCAGTGTCGTATACAGACGCACCCTAATATCGCTTGCGAGCGTTGCTTCGCCCTTCACTTCAGCCAAACGGGCCGAGTGCTCTACCTTTGGTTTTCTAGATCCGCAGTAAATCATCCTCAGCCTGCGCGTCGAGCAACCCCAAGACAGCATCCGTATCCGTCTTCGCACGGACATACGGCACGCCGTAGTTGTCTCGAATAATCTCGGTGCGACGCGCTCAATCTTGGCAAACACCGAACTCATAGGATTGCCCCGGCTGCCGATTACCCTACTGCGCAAAACAATCGGAACGCAAAAACAGCATTAGGATCAACAAACAGCCGCAGATCTAGTAGTGCTTCGGCCAACGGAAAAGAGTTACCATAATAGCTCGGGCTGAACCTGCGCCTCACTAATATTTCGCCTCCGCCCGCGCCTTGCTCGCGCCACGCGAAACAAAACTGCAGATAGCAAATCGATATAAAAGGAACCGTCTATGAAGATTGGCTTATTTGGTATCAACATGAATCATCTTGCCCAGCCCAGACAGGCTGCAATCATCGCGCAACATGCCGAAGTCTTAGGCTTTGAATCGCTTTGGACCGGCGAGCATGTAGTCTTGCCAGACCCGCGGCAAGCGCCTTCTCCCGCTGATCCAGATACACCCATGGCGCATCCACCAGCTTTTTTAGCGTACCTTGCTGCTCTAACCTCAACCATAAAACTAGGCACCGGCATCACGCTCGTTGCCCAAAGAAACCCGGTGGTCCTCGCCAAAGAAATCGGCACTCTTGATCTCATTACCGAGGGCCGGTTGCTGTTCGGCGTCGGCGCGGGTTACCTGCACCAAGAATTTGAGGCCCTCGGGGTCGATTTCGACAGCCGCGGTCCCCGAACCGATGAAAGCATCGATGCGATGAGGGCCCTATGGCGGGATCCGAAACCGAGTTTTCATGGGAAATACTACGAATTCGACGGCATCCAAGCACAACCGCGCCCAATGCAACCTGACGGTCCGCCATTGCATGTCGGCGGTGCAAGCCCCGCGGCACTGCGGCGAACCGTAACAAAGGGCCACGGCTGGTACGGGTTCGCGATGGACGGCGTAACCGCCGGTAAAACGATCGCCCGACTCAGAGCAGCTGAGGCCCGTTATGAACGCCCGAATTGGCTAGGTGACATAGAGATCAGTATTACGCCCCCCAAGCCGCCGACTAAAGCGATGGTTGAGGACTATCAGGCGCTAGGCGTATCACGAGTCATTCCAATGCTCGGATTCTACCCTCAGGAGACGATGATGTTTGATCTCGAAAAGCTCGCGGCCGAGCTCATTCAAACCTGAGTTAATCACGATTCAGGCTGCCACAGGTTTCAACGGTATCTTTGATTCAATCAACTGACGCCAAGCGGTTTAACTTTTGGTCGCCAGCCACGTTACAGTTAACCGATAATCGGAAACAAGGTAATACGTTTAAAAAGGAAAACAAAAGCATGATTGATTTAACAGGAAAAGTTGCGGTCGTCACGGGCGCGAGCAAAGGAATCGGCAAGGGTATTGTCGAGGGCCTTTGCGAATATGGCTGCACGGTCTATTTCACTGGCCGCAGCACCAGCTCGGACCTGCCGCCGGCGCCGATGACGATCGACGCCACCGCTGCATCGGCCAACAAGCTTGGCGGCAAAGCGATTCCGGTTTGTCTGGACCACAACGATGATACAGCGGTTGGCGCCCTCTTCGAACGAATTGATAAAGAGCAGGGCCGCTTGGATATTCTCGTCAACAACGTCTATCAGATCCCCAATCCTCCGGCGATGAACAAGGGCTTTTGGGAACATCCCATTTCGGTTTGGGATGACCAATGCGGCGTTGGCCTTCGGGGCTATTATACAGCCAGTGTCTTCGCAGCACCCATCATGATCCGGCATCAACAAGGACTCATCGTAAACATCTCGTCACGAGGCGGACGCGGATATGTCTTCAGTGCGAGCTACGGCGTCGGCAAAGCGGGCGTTGATCGCATGGCACAAGATTTTGCCATTGAACTCAAACCCCATGGCGTCTCAGCCGTCTCCCTGTCACCTTCTAAGGTTAAGACCGAGTTTATTCTGGAAATGGTTGCAGCAGGTAAAATGTCACTAGATGGCGGGGATGCGCAATCGGTTCGCCTCAGTGGTCGCGCAGTTGCAGCGCTTGCTACTGATTCAGCATTGGCAGAACTCAGCGGGCATATACTGACAGTGACCGAGGTTCAAAACCGCTACGGCCTTATTGATCCAGATTAACCTCGATCGCTTGAGCACTGCTCACGTCTTGGATAAAGAAGGACATGACTGCGTCATTTATTAATGCCCTGAGGCCTGAGCGCGAGACCTTGCCCGATAGACCAAACCGCTTGGCCAAGTTTGAGAATTGAGGGGCGTCAGAATAATCGAAGTGTTTGGTCCCAGCTTCCAACTGCTTCTGGCCCAAGGGGGACGCGCTCAAAAACTTGTCGAGCTTTTTGTAATTTATTGGATCGTCCCAAGCCGCCTGCCCGAGATAATAAAACGGCTTGGGTGTGCCCGCCGCAATCACCTCGGGCGGCACGGGCACCATCCAACCATCCAAGGCCATGGCTCTAGCGACTCGGTCGTCCTGGGCTGCCAACATCAACGCCGTAGCGCCGCCAAAGGAATGACCAAATACGCCAACGTCGTCCGTTTTAATATTGGCCCACAAACTACCAGACTCACCACGACGGCGTGCAACTTCATCGAGCACGAAAGCCAGATCCGCGACCCGGGTTTTCAACTGCGGTAATCGAAAAGCCCAAAAAGCATCCCCCGTGCGATTTTCGGTATCGGATGAGCGGTAATCGGCAGCCGACCCATCGGCAAAAATCGTCAAATAAGCGTCATAGGCGTGATCTATACTGATTACGGTGATCCCGTGACTGGCCAAAAGCTCAGCTTGGATCGTGTTCTGGTTCTTCATTCCACTTAAGCCATGGGAAAATAAGACCAATGGCTGCTTTTCATTGTCCTGCAGAGGTCGCGCATTCAATATTGAGTTGGTTTGCACTCGCTGCATATGCGCCACCATAAACCGCGGCAGTCCTGACTGATACGAAATCATATCCAGGCGCCTTTCTGGGTAATCAAGGTAAGGCTGCCTGCGGGCTCCATCGCTTGCCTCTGCTGGATACCAAACCTGACCGGCCAAACGACGTTTATCGCTTGGATCCTCGGTGAATGGCTCTTCACGCGCCTCGTCCACCCACTCAAAAAACTGCGTGCCAACGGCGTGGGGGCCAGAGGGTACCGGTAGGTCATCCAAAGGGAATACTTTGGAGACCAAGGTTGAGCACCCAGATCCAAGCAGGCCCAAAATTACAGCAGCGATTGATTGAATTTTCATAATGGTCCTAGTCTTTTTTAAATCGGAGGTAAAATAAAGTGAGTGCACCGCTTTGAATCGAAATCAAGACCACTCCTCGGCGCCAGTATCGGACGCCGTCCAGGCGCCGCATTGCGCATAACCGGCCGCCAGTAAATCAGACTTTTTCTACGCTGCCCAAGCTGCCTTCTTTGGGTGATGAATTTCCCTATCCAGCCGGACCAAGGTAACCCTTCAGAACCAACCACCCTCTAATTGCCGCCTGACACCTAATTCTGGTTAGCGTTAAGTTGGTTAATATTCGGTACGAACGATCCAATAACGGAGATCATTCAAACCACGACTCGCGATTATTCACACTAATTTGAGAGCAGACAAGAACCCTTTTTGATCGCCAAAGAAGGTCTTTGCTCTGTTCACGATCTGATCCTGCGTTAGACGTTGGGTGACGCGTACCTTACCAAAACTTGTTCTAACAAGGTCCTGCCTTTGCGTTTCTGTAAGCGTCCATTGATCCGGCTCGTAACCTTGAACCATCGCTATTTCGAAAAAGCGCATCTGAAGGCGCGTTAATTGAATTCCGCCACCAGAAACCGGACTCACCAAGATGTTTCGCTCGGCTAGCGAGGCGTCTTTCATAAGAATATGTCGATTGAGCTTCTGAGTTTGAGTGTGAGCGGCCATCGCCTCAGCATCGCTGTGCACGAGCGAAACCAGGTTTAGACCAGACAACACAGCCAAAGCCTGTCGGGTTCGGCTGATTGAAATACCCGCCATCATCAACGCTCTTTGAACGTCTGCTACCGATTTTATCTGGTAACCATCCAAGGCATCGAGCAGCCTGCTGTATATTTCAGTCTTTAATTGGACTCGACCAACGTTTGTTGTGATGTGTGATGGTAGTTTGGGTTTTTGCGCCGTCATCATCACACGCGTCTGCTCTATCTCATCATTGCAAAAAGTATTCTCTGATAAGCCATTCTCTTTAACCCAATAGTCACGCCGAAACTCTGTATTCAACATATAGTCTGCCATTGTTTCACGCAGGATGGGGTCGTCTACATCCTTAAGCGCGAAACGCTGATCTTTCGTTAAATTCAAACTGTTGATATTTCGATTACAATTTGCATCACCCACAAACGTCATGTCCGCTTCCGTCAGTAAGCCTGCCATCTCCCTAAAGCTCATAACATCATGATTTTCGTTCAAGAATTCATGGGCTAAGTAACGCGCAGAACCACCTTTCAGATTTTTCAGTAATTCGATAACCCCCGGATTGGATTTCTGATAACGAGGACTTAAGTCCACAAAGTTTGATGCTCGTTCAAAGGCCCCCAGCACACCTTTGATGGGACTCGTCCCATTTTTCAAATCGTCATAAAACAAGGTAACAAGGTCTCTAATTTCTGTCTTCCTGCGACTTCCAGGCAACGCGTTGTAGCTGACGTAAAGCACGCCTCCGGGCCTAAGTCTTTTTTGAAGAAAACGGACAATCAAACCCCGATTTTTGCTTGAAATCCACGACCAGACACCGTGCAGCCCAATGAAGTCAAAATCGGGTAAATCTTCTCGCGCACAAAACGCCTCGATCGGCTCATCAAATAGCTTGAGGCTGGCGTTACTTTCTGCGCCTAAGTTTCGGGCATAATCAGCGTGCGCTTCAAGCAAATCAGTGCCATACCAGTTCGTTTGAGATCCGGCCGCGTGGAAGTTCACACTTATCCCCTGACCAAAACCCAATTCACAGGCATTTTCGATCTCAGGAAACATTTGATTTTGTTGCAGGAAAACAAGCTTCGCCTTGAGCGGATTTAAAGCTTCGTAGTACCCTTTCGTGTACGTGATGTCTGAAATATAGCCGTCTTTGTAACTCAGCATAGTAGTGCCCAATCAGGGGTTGAACCGACCGCGGAGTCGCCTTTAATGGGATCCGTGGCACCGCGATTAAACTTCGCCCGCATCAGTCTTCTTAAAAACCTGGCTATTGGCAATTAACACCACCAAATTGGTTATTGTTTTAGCTGAGCACATTTACCGTCGCTCTAAACGGGAATGAATTCGTAGTCCAAACTCAATTTACTGAGCTCTTTTAACATCCACTATCCCCGCCCCTACGGCGTTCACTGTGACGCTCACCAGACGCCCGGAGCTGTCGCTAAAACAGCAGGCAGTGCAATGTGCAGCCGGCAGAAACCCATCGAGACAACCGGAGATGGCTTAAAATTCGCCGCTTGTTTAGCCAAGAAGATATGGCCACAAATTACAATCCATAGCCGCTGGCTTGGTCCCCTATGCACCCGTCCGGTGGCCCCATGTCCCAAATTTAGACTTCAGGGAGACGAGCAGAAAATCCGGTAAACTAAGGCGCCAGCACCATCCAAACAATTAACGCTCGCGCGTGATTTCTACTTTGCCCGAACCGCTTGGCTCGGATTACTCCAGAGCGACGTAATCACCTCTTGGCCAATCACCCAGAACACGGCGTCTTCATGCAATATCGAGCGCTGCTCACCCAAAAGCGATTGGCCATCATCTTCTTC
>JAQWWC010000135.1 GCA_029249645.1 Pseudomonadales bacterium | reverse complement strand
GGCTTGATGAATGGCCAGGTACGCAGAAAAATCTGCAGAACCCGGCCAAAGTTCAGGTCATCTTGGGTTGAGCCGCCGCCATCAGAAGGTGGATTTGCCCTGGCTGTATTGGCCATTGTTGCCTTCCGCTGGTTGCTGTTGCGACTTAACTGCCGGTACTGATACCCATCAAGTCTTCAAAATTTTTGGCGTAAAAGTGGTCTAACTCCTCTGGCGAGGGCTGGACCAAGTCAAGGCTGCGCTCAAAATCACCGAAGGGGTCGCTACCACCCTCGGGATGCGGATAATCTGTGTTGAACATCAACATTTCTTTGCCGACATTGCGCAATATCCAGCCGGTATCTTCTACATGTAATGGCGTGGCCCTAACTTGACGCTTCATGTAGTCCGAGGGTTTCATCGACAAGTTCTTTAAGCCCACATCGAACTTACCCAGCTGTGACACGCCGAGGTCCATGTTTGCCAAACAGGCGGGTAGCCAGTTTGCCCCAAGCTCAATGAGACCAATCTTAAGGTTAGGAAATCGTTCCAGCACACCATCGAAAATCATGCAGGTCAGCCAGCGCTCGATCGAATGATGTAAAACCGGTAGATCCTTTGGTGAGGTCGTTTCAATATTCAGCGACATGGGGTCGAGGGTCCTTTGAGCGCCTGTATTCTTGTATTCTTTT
The DNA here is from genome assembly GCA_029249645.1 of Pseudomonadales bacterium. Classification (GTDB taxonomy): domain Bacteria; phylum Pseudomonadota; class Gammaproteobacteria; order Pseudomonadales; family Azotimanducaceae; genus UBA9926. The sequence goes on along the minus strand of JAQWWC010000135.1, from coordinate 4,382 downwards.
GGCATGAGCACGCCGCTACCGATATGCAAGACGATCGGTACACCCGCTTCTTCTAGCAGTGCCCAAATAGGATCGTAGTCAACGTGTGAGGGCGCACGCCCTTCAACAGCGTCTGAGCGTAGCCAGAATGATTTAACGCCCATCTCTATGGCTTGCTTGGCACTTTCCAATGATTGCGCTGGGTCTTTGAGTGGCAGGTAGCCCACTGATAAAAGACGGCGACTATCAGCAGCGCAAAAATCGACCATGGCTCTGTTCATGGCTTCGCTACCGCCGTAAACCACTTTTGGGTCTTTAGAATTTGCAAAGCGAGAAAAAAACACCAGGCCGGGGAACACTATTTGACTGTTAATGCCTGCGATATCCAGCGAGTCTCGACGCTCCTCGCCATCGACGGCGCCATAAGCGGCCATCAGATTCCGTTTTCCAGGGTTACCATACAGATCAGATTTCAAACGCTCTGTCAGTTCGGGGTCATTCCCAGCTAAGCGATTCTTCGCTTGTTCGAAAATAGGCTTTAACTGAGGAATGTTTTCGAGATCGATAAAGGGTTTGTCTAGGTTGCTCTTAACGTATTCGCTGGCGTAATCTTCCATCCAGCCACCAGATTCCGTAATGTGGCTATCAGCATCGTGAACTGTTCGATTGGTGGCGTGTGCGGTTGTCTGGTTCATGTTGGTTGTTTCCTGCATATGAATGATTTTGGGTAATCAACAGCTCATATCTGTTTAAATCAGAGTGTGTGTTGGTAAAAACAACCTAAAGTAGAACTTTTATTTATGACTGTCAATAATAAGGAATCATCTACCAATGAGCGCTAAACCACGAACACGACTCTCACCATCTGCAAGAATCGATCAGTTGTTGGATGTCGCCAAACAGATGATTCTTAGAGATGGCTTGCAAGCGTTTACCATGGAGGCCCTTGCGCGCACTGCGGTTGTGTCGAGTCCGTTAGTCTACAATTATTTCTCGAGTCGCCAGGCTTTGTTGCAGTCACTGCTAGTGCGTGAGTATAAGATAACCGGCAGCGCATTATTCCTGGACGTCATGAATGCGAAAAGCTTCGAAGAAGTGATCAGAATGTTCGTTGCCAATAATTTTGACCATCACGCGCCCGGCAATATCGTTCATATGCTGCTGAGTCAGCCTGAAATCGCAGATATTATTAAGCCGTTGCGTAAGGAAGAGAGCATCCGCACTGCGAACTATCTTGTTGAAAATACAGCAAAAACCTACAAGCTCACCATTGAGCAAGCACAGTTGGCGATCACAATGTCCTCTGGCGCGTCTATTGCCGCTGCGGAGTGGGCAGCTATGTCTAAGGTCAACAGGAATCATGCCCTCGACATGGTCGTTTCCTATATCAAGGCTGGCATGAACGGGTTAACCGATGACTAGTTGCAAGGCCTTATAAGTCGTCTCAACGCAGTAAGCCCACCCACTTCAAACCGGTCTCAATACCGTTTCGGCTGGGCTTGATGAGCCGCGCCTTCAGCCGGCCGGCGTGCTTCGGGTTATGTTCGAAATCTCTCCTTGTATCCGGTGATGGTCTCCGTTTTCTAATGGGTAGCCTGAACCCAGGACCCTTTTAGTTAACACCTGCTAAAGTAGCTTGTTATTATTGATATACTAAAGTAGCATCCTCGCGCTAATTTGTATTTTCACTAATAAAAATTAGTTCCTGGGCTGGCTCGAACGGGTTAAAGCCGCGGTAAAACAGGCCGCAATGCGCCCAATACCAACAGCGAAAAAAATCAGTGGGGAGAAAGTAGTATGAGACTAATTAAGATGGTGCAGGTTAGCGCGCTCTCGGCGGCGCTGATGATGGCCAGCACAGCTAGGACTGAAGAAGGTCAATATGCGGGCCTTGAAGAAGTCGTAGTTACTGCGCAGAAGCGTGAGGCCACGCTGCAAGAAACACCAGTCGCAGTATCAGTTGTGACCGGAGTAGATCTCACAAACAAGGGTATTTCTGACATTCAAGAGCTAGAGATAGCCACTCCATCCTTGAACACGGGTCAGAATCAAAGCAGCTCCCAACAAACGTTTAGTATTCGCGGGCTGGGTACATCTGGGAACAATGCGGGCTTAGAGCCGTCCGTTGGGGTTTTTATTGATGGCGTTTACCGCAGTAGAGCGGCATCTTCGATTGATGACTTCATCGCTGTTGAACGTGTTGAGATATTGCGTGGTCCGCAAAGCTCGGTCTACGGTAAAAATACGCCGGCCGGCGTGATCTCGATCATCACTAAGAAGCCTCAACGAGAATTCGGTATAGACCTTGAGCAAACCGTTGGAGACTACAGCGCGAGGATTACCCGTGGTTCGGTTACAGGGCCAATTAATGAGTCTGTTTCTTACCGCGTCTCTGGCAACTACAACAGCCGAGATGGGTACATTGATAATGTACAAGAGAACAGAGACAGCGTGAATGATAGAGATCGTTACGCGCTACGTGGCCAATTGCTTATTGAGCCTAGCGATGAGCTTTCAATACGAATCATTGCCGACACCGCCTCCATCACGGAAGACTGTTGTGGTGCACCGTTCTTTTTCAATCTGCCAGCCAATGCTGCGCGCACAACAGCCCTTGGCGCGACGCTTTTGCCCGACAACATCTACAATCGCGAGATTAAATTTGATCGGGCGCTTGAAACCGATCAGGAACAAAGCGGTTTCTCAGCACAGGTTGATTGGGAGCATGACAGCTTTACGATCACTTCCCTCAGCGCGCTTCGAGATTTCAAAGAGACGAACGATATCGATGCCGATTTTATCGATATTGAGCTTAGCGGTGTTCTACAAAACAGTGTAGATCGGCAAGTAATCACTCAAGAATTTAGACTGCAATCTATCGGCGACAATGGCTTTGATTGGTTGGTGGGTTATTACTATTACGACGCAGATCAAAATACCAGTGCAGTGAATCGATTGGGAAGTTTTGCTCGGCCTTTCTTTGATCTCGCGATCGGTGGAATTGTCACAGCCGTTGAAGGCCTTAAGGGTGCCGAAGCTGGATCTTACATTTCAAGTGGTACTGGCAGGCAAAGCGACTTTGATTTACTGACAACCAGCCACTCTGTGTTCGGTAAACTCGATTGGCACATTAATGATCGGCTAACAGCTTCACTTGGCGCTCGTTGGACGACGGAAGATAAAGACATCGATGCCGTTATTGTAACGGATGCGCCGTATTCAGCGATCGACTTTAGCGATCCTGCGAGCGATCCAGTGGTTGCGTTGCTACCGCTTCCGGTGCGCGGTGCAGCAGCAGCTGTACAGCTGTTCAGACCGGTCCCTAATTTTTCAGAGAAACGCTCTGAGAGTGAGCCGACGGGTGAGCTTACGGTTTCTTATGACTACAGCAACGACGTAAGCTTATATGCAAGCGCAAAGCGCGGGTACAAAGCAGGGGGCTTTAATGTGAGTTCCGGCTCGGGCGGTGCAGATTTTGACAAGGAAATTGCTGATGCTTGGGAATTGGGCGCGAAGATACGAACGCTTGATAACCGGATGCAGATCAATCTTGCGGCCTTTGCGCAGCGCTTACGCGATTTTCAAACCAATGCATTTAATGGCACCACGTTTACACTAACCAACGCGGGTAGAATTCAGGTTGATGGTCTTGAGTTCGAAACTTTTTTCGCGCCTACCGAGAACTTGTACGTCTCTCTCTCTGGGTCTTACCTAGATGCAAAATATGATAGCTATGTTGGCGGACCAAAGATCATCGTCCCAACAGGGTCGCCGGCCACGCCTGGTAGCACGCAAGATCTAAGCGGTCGGCGATTATCTTTTGTACCTAAATGGACTGTGAGTACCTCTGTCAGCTACGAAAAGAGTTTTAGTGGGTTCAACGGCTTTGCGCATCTTGCGGCAAGGTATCGTGGCGAGCGCAACGTAACCAGCGAGCAAAATCCAATTGCGGACCAGGATGGCTACGTTACTGCGAATGCCACCATCGGTATAAGTGATGCTGCAGATCGTTGGAGCTTGAGCCTGTGGGGTAAGAATATTTTCGATGAAGAGTTCACCGATGGTATCTTTAATTCCGTCATTCAAGCAGGCAGTTTCAATGCCTATCCAGGTGACCCGCGCACCTACGGCGTTACGCTGCGTTACCAGCACTAAGCTACCCCTTTGGGAGGCTCGGGTTGATCTGGCCTCCCATTTTTTTTTATAGTCGACGGACACTCACGGGCAAGCGCACGGGGCATACCGAGCGCGTTCAGCAAGCAAACTTCTGAGTCTTTAGGGGAATCTAATGGCCGCCAATAATCAGCTACTCAGCGAACCAGACATACTTCAACGGATCTTTGATCACATCGACAACAAAACGACTGACCTAGGTCATTCAGTTTGGAAGGAACCCGTAGAAA
>JAQWWC010000134.1 GCA_029249645.1 Pseudomonadales bacterium | reverse complement strand
GTTCACGATTGTTGAGCTAGTGGTTGTGATTATTATCTTAGGGATATTGGCTGCTACAGCGCTGCCCCGATTCATCGACGTACAAGATGATGCGCAATTTGCTGTTGCTGAAGGCGTCAGAGGCGCCTTGGTATCAGCAATAGGATTGGCGAAGGCGAAGTATATCGCTGGTGCAAAAGTAAGCCCCATCGATATGGATGAAGATGGCACCGATGACCTGGTGATCAATTCTGCGGGTTATCCAACAGATGATGGCGCTGGTGGTGGCGGGGTGGACCAATGCGCGGGAATTTTCGCGGGCGCTTTGGGTGCGCAAGCGCCTGCGGTCATTACAGGAACATCTGCTGCCACTACTGGGACGAACGCATTGGCAGAGGCTGATGCGCGCTTTGCCGCAGGAACTGAGTGGTATGCCGTGGACGACAATGCAACCTTAGCTACTTGTGATTTCGTCTATCTCCCTGAGACAGCCGCCACAGGCGCCTATGCTGCGCAGTTTACTTATACCGTAGCGACTGGTGTTATTAGTGGGATAACGGTTGGAACAGCACCATAAGTTAATCCAGAAGGCTTGGTGTCCTAAATCGCCAGTGAAATACCGGTTAGCAGGGTTTACGATAGTTGAACTGATTGCTGCCATTGCTCTCGTTGGTATTTTGATGTCTGTTTCAATCGGCAGGTTAGCAGGCACTGGGGGCTTTGATGAAGTTGTTGTTAGAGATGGCATTCTCTCGATAGCTCGAGGAGCTCAGCAGACGTCATTAGGACAACAAAACGTTCAACTGAGGATATCTGTGAGTGGCTCCAACGTCATAGTGTCCTCCTTGGTCAGTGGCGCAATCGACTCGACGAAAACATTCCCAAGTAACGACGTTGCAATAACTGCGGGTGCCGTCGGGTCTGGCACTGCCTGCGGCGCGATTAGTTCGCCGATCACGCTGGCTTATGCGAGTGATGGTGAAGTCGAATCCGTGGATAGCGACGGCTTTCCGATATGTCTAAACGGTCAAAGTAGTCTTTGTATCTCGCCAGCTGGTTTTGCCCATAGAGGGGCCTGCTTTTAAGAAATTGTGATTGCGGCTCAATTGGCGGTTGTGATAAATCACAAACCCGAAACCCGACTCGGACCTTGTTTTATTGCCCCATGTATGGCGATCATATCTTCACCTTTGCAAGCTAAAGTGGGTATCCCTTTGATTGGCTTTGCGGTAAACCGGCCTTGGCTTTAAGGTATTAATACTCGTCACCAGTGAATGATGATCAATGCGTAATCGACGGCCTTCACAAATCCTCGCTCAATCCGGCGTTACGCTGGTCGAGATGGTGGTGGTGATCGTGATCTTAGGGATTGCCCTCACAACCATTACGCAGATGATTGGGCAGAACACGGTTAGCGGCGCTTACACCTATGATGAAACCAAGGCCATAGAACTGGCACAATCGTACAGCAGTGAAATCAAAGCCAAGCGCTATGATGAAAATTCGCCCGTTGGCGGCGTGCCGCCCTGTGATGGCGTATCGGGCGGCAGTGGTTGCACTGCAAACTCAAACGCAGCGCTCGGGCCCGATACGGGTGAAGCGGCTCGCACAGCATTTGATGATGTCGATGATTATGACGATTTGGATGAAGGCAGTGGTAGCGGGAACTCGCTACTAGATGCCGAAGGTAATGCGCGGTCTGGCTATGAAAATTTTAGGGTGCAGGTCCAGGTCACTTATTCGGGGGACGTTGCACCGCGGTCTGGCAGTGTGAGTGATAGCAAGAAGGTCGTGCTTACGATAACGCAGCCCAATGGCGAGGCCTTGGATTTTACATTTCATCGGGCGAATTATTAATATGGCGGGCTTTAGATCAACGTCGATGTCTAAGCGCGGTTCAGTCGGCGTGTGGCGTTTTGAAACAATCTCTAGAAGTCCGTGGCGGCAAGTAAGGATGGTTTCAGGCGGCGCTAAACAACGCGGCGTAACCCTTGTCGAACTCGTCGTCACGATTGTGTTGATGGGGATCCTAGCAGGGGGCACGGTCGCCTTTGTCATTTCATCTACCCAAAGCTATGTGGATACGGCGACCCGAAATCAACTCAGCGCTATTGGCCGCATTACCACCCAGAAGCTCGAGCAAGCGGTTCGACTGGCGGTGCCGAACAGTATCCGGGTGACCGCAGCTGATAGCAGCGGTAATCAATGCTTGGAATATTTTCCGGTCGCCGATGCCAGCAGTTATTTGACCGTGAATTTTGCTTCTGCGAGCAATTCTCTGACGACCATGCCGTTTACAGCCTCGGGGCTCTCGGGAAAAAAATACGTCGTTATCTTTCCGATCACGCCGGCCGGGTTGTATGGCGCATCAAGCCCAGGGCCGCTTGCCACGGTCACCAACTACAGCGCGAGTGTGAACGCAGGTGTTGAGACCTTAACGCTGTCTACTAGCCATTTGTTTAACAGCGGTTCGCAAGCCCAACGTCTTTATTTGGCCAATGAGCCGATAAGTTTTTGCGTCCAAGATGGCAAATTATTTCGCTACAAGAACTACACGGCCTCGGGCCTAAAGTCGACCCAGTGTACGCCGGCTACGTCTTCTTGCTTTGCCTCATCGGCGCCCAATCGAGCGCTAATTGCCGATTCCATTAGCAATGCCAGCCGTTCAGCCTTCAGTGTTGCCTCCTCAAGATTGCAGAGCACCGGCTCGGTTCGCCTCGATCTTAATTTTTCGGATGGGGTGGAAGCGATTAATATTCGGCATGAAATCCAAGTAACGAGCGCGCCATAATGAAGGGTAATAATGATTCGTCCTCGCCTTCAGTCAGCGAAAACGTGGTCCCTCTAAATGCTGGGTTAAGGACCCAGATTGCGAGCCAGATTGCTCAAAGGGGTATTGGTTTACCAATCGCGATATTCGTCATTACCGTTTTGTCGGCCTTTGCGGTCAATATGGGGCTCTTAGTTCAAGACAACGCATCAGGCCGAAGCGAATACATCACGGGTCTTCGAGCAAGCTTCGCGGCGGATACGGGCGCCGATCTAGGGTTGAATGTGGCGTTCGACCCGTCGGACGCACCGGTTTATGCGGGCGGCGTCACCTGCTCGGCTACGGCCATTAATTATTCGTTCACCAGTGATGCCGGGATGAGCGGTTGCTCGGCGGCGGTCACCTGCGCCTCGGCAACGGCCAGTGGTAAAACGGTTTACAAGATTACCAGTGTAGGCACCTGCGATGCCATTTCGAAAACGGTTGTTATCAGTGCGTTATAGGCGTTACTCGCAAGGCTTAACCCATTTGACTTAGTTCGATTCCCTGCGGAACAAAATCTTACTGTGTCCCCCATAGATCCCGAAGGTGCCGGTTACCCCTGGCGGTGAGTCATCATGACTGCCGTCCAGGTCCCAGTCGTATTTCAGCCAAGGTAGATTGGTTAAGTCGATATCCACGGTGAAGCTCCCACGATCCCCGTCACTGGGTGCTGAGAAGGAAAGGTTGCCATCACCAGAGACCATAACTAAATCAGCGCTCGAAAGGTTTATGTTGCTTGAACTGCCCGCGCTGTTGTTACTGCCGCTGCCAATATCAATGGTGAGGTTGGCTGCGGTATTGATCGCGCCATCGTTAAATTCAATTTTAGATCGTGCAAGCGTCGTACAACTGTCATCGGTGTTGGTGATGAAGGACGAGCCGTTGTAGTACTGGGTTAAAAGCGGCATACCGAGAGCTTGGGTTTCTGAGCCGCTCGCCGAGTTCAGCGCCATTCTGCCCCAACGTAATTTTGGGTTGCCTGTCAGGTCGCGACTGTTACAACTGGCATTCGAGGCGCAATTGCCGCTGGTGCCGGCGTTCATATCCAAAGAATTAAAATTCCTGCTATCAAGCGCATCCGTCAGTGTAAGTCCGATCTCCAAGTCAATTTCAGTCTCTGGGCTTGATCCCCGAGCGAATTTAGCGGCAGTATCGCTAATTGCATAGATGCCGGCATTCCAAGCGGTTGTGGCATGGGTTAGGCGCGAACTTAAGTTCGTGCCATTGTTGCTGGTCGCCTCGGCGACGGCGGCAATGCCGGCGACGCCGTAACCGTCGCTGGCATCGTAATGGGTAACCGTCGCCCCAGCCGCATTTTTAGCGGTGATGGTGTAGGCAATGGTGAGGTTAGCCGCATCCATATAAGTAAAGTCTGTTCCAGGGGTACAAGCGTCAATAACCCCGTCACTGCTGAGTAAAAATTGATTGGGATAAAAACGCCCGATATTGCCGCTGGTGGTGCCGGTCACGTTACCCGTGCCGAGGTAGTCACCATCGCCGATTTCAGCTCGAAGGGTAATTGTGCCCACTTCATTAAAGCCTGCAACGACCGTGCCCGCGCCATCAGTACTGCCGCTGAGGCTGTAGCTACCGCTTGTGAGGGTGCCCGCATTGCTGCCGCCAGTTGGGTAGGTCAGGGCAACAAAGGCAACCTTGGCGGTCTCAGCCGAGCTTTCCTGACCAAAGTTAGGCGTGGTGCCGCCCAGAGCGTTTTTCGCTTGAACCCCCACGTTGAAATTGGTGCCGGCAGTCGTAAACCCGCTACCAGAGGAAGTTGTTGCGGGGTTACTCGCAACTGAGACAACCAAATCCGAAGGCTTTGAAATAAACTCGTTGCTGCTGCCGGTTACCGTGACGGCGGGGTTGTTACCGGATGCCGGGACTGTCAGGGCGCCATATAACTTAATACGCCCTGCATCTTTGTAAACCAGCGGAATGGGCGCATACCCCGAGCCATTAAAAACAAGGTTTACCGCCTGGTAGGCGAGGCTGGCACCACTGTTGTTATCTTCCACCCCGGTTGCGCTGCCACCAGTTGGGGTCACGGTGAGGTCTTTGTCCCGCTGGCAAGTCGATGGATTAACGCATTCGTATGCGAGGCTGGTCGAAATGGTTTGGCTTGCGATGGTACTGTCTTGAGTGCAAACACTGCCGCCATCAACGATACCAATTAAAGCTTGGTTGAGTGTGGTTCCGGCCGTGAGCGTTGGTAGGTCATCACCCGAACCATCGGGCGCGCCATTGGCATTGGCGTCCAGGAAAAATTCCAGCGCCAGACTGGCGGCGTTAAAGGTATAGGTTGGGTCTTCGCTTTCTGAATTCGAGCCGTCGGTCACGTTAATGGTGGTGGCGCCGGCTGTGGGGTGGCGCAGGTAAGTGGTGATGGCATTCGCGCCGCCAAACCCGATGTTAATACTGGCATTATCAGCATTACTGACCCAGGCGCCGTTTCCGCTGCTGGTAGTTAACGTCACTGTGTTGCTGGTTGTGACGGCTGAGTGACCGGCATTATGGGCCGTGATCGTGACCGGTGTCGCGACACAGTTAGCGCCATTGGCATCGTTATTGGAGCTGCCATTAAGATCATAGCTCACAGC
>JAQWWC010000133.1 GCA_029249645.1 Pseudomonadales bacterium | reverse complement strand
TTCGGTGGCGGTGCCTCGAACACGGTGTTTGGCAGTGGCGGCGCGGGAAATTTTCTCACGCGACTCACGACCTGGATCGCAATTGCCTTTTTTATAACGAGCTTTGGGTTGGCGTATGTCGCCAAACAGCGCTCAGAAACGATGAGTAATCAGGGCATTCCTCAGATTCAAGCGATCGAGGTGCCGGTGACCTCTGATGCGAAAGATCAATCTGAGATACCTGAGTTATAAACAGTTTAGCCGAAGTGGTGGAATTGGTAGACACGCTAGCTTGAGGGGCTAGTGGGGGAAACCCCGTGGAGGTTCAAGTCCTCTCTTCGGCACCATCTGATTTTAAAGCACCGCGGAAACACGAAAAGGGCAGTGTTTCTTTAATTTAGGTTGACCGCTGTAGCGTGTAAACTTATAATAGCGCCCCTTGTAGTTGCGGGGTGGAGCAGTCTGGTAGCTCGACGGGCTCATAACCCGTAGGTCGCGGGTTCAAATCCTGCCCCCGCTACCACTTTTAGGAAAGCCCCATTTTGGGGCTTTTTGTTTCAAGTCTCCTGGGTTTTTCCCGGAGGGTTGAAACCGACATGTAGCCGCCTTTGGTGCGGCAAACAAAGTGGGCGAGTAGGCCCATTTTTTTTAGGGGAAATGGACCATCATGGGTGAGACAGGCTTAAGTAAGTTGATCGAGCCGTTGGTTGAGGAGTTGGGTTGTGAGCTCTGGGGCATTGAAAAATTGCAACAGGGTCGGCAGGTGGTTTTAAAGATCTATATCGAATCTGCCGAAGGTATTAATGTTGATGACTGCGCCCGCGTCAGTCGCCAGGTGAGTGCGATATTGGACGTTGAAGATCCAATCCCGGGTGAGTACATGTTGGAGGTGTCATCACCTGGAGTGGAACGGCGGTTGTTTAAGCCCGAGCACTTCAATGTGTGTAAGGGGGAGAAAGTTCAAATAACCCTGCGCCAGGCTTTTGACGGTCGGCGCAAGTTCAAGGGGTTGTTGTGTGGGCTTGAAGACGAAGAGGTTGTGATCCGGGTTGATGATGCGCAAGAGATCGTGCTGCCGATGGACAGCATAGAGCGAGCGCGAGTATTGATGTAAGTATAATAGCGAGAGTCTCGCATGAAGATGAGATCGATTCATGAGTAAAGAAATCCTGTTAGTGGTTGAGTCCGTTTCGAATGAAAAGGGCGTTCCAGAAGAGATAATCTTCGATGCGCTGGAAGTTGCATTAGCCACCGCGACCAAAAAACGCTATTCCGAAGAAGCCGATGTCCGCGTTGCGATTGATCGAGAAACGGGTCTTTATGACTCTTTCAGGCGCTGGACTGTGATGGCGGATGACGAGCCGGTCGAGTTTGAAGACGCACAATTAACCGTTGAGCAAGCAGGTGAATTGCAGCCGGGGTTAGCTGCGGGCGATATCTATGAGATTGCGATCGACTCTGTGGAATTCGGACGTATTGCTGCGCAAGCGGCTAAACAGGTCATCGTGCAGAAGGTTCGTGAAGCTGAGCGGGCTCAGGTGGTTGAGGCCTATCGCCACAGGATTGGGGAACTGCTTAATGGTCAAGTCAAAAAAGTGACGAGAGAAGCTGTGATCGTTGATCTCGGTAACAATGCTGAGGCGATTTTGCCTCGTGAAGAGTGGGTCCCAAGAGAAACTTTCAGAATTGGTGACCGACTCCGAGCGCTTTTGAAAGAGGTTCGGCCAGAAGCACGTGGACCGCAGCTCGCAATGACGAGAACCTCCGCTGAAGTTTTAACCGAGTTGTTCAAAATAGAAGTGCCGGAAGTAGCCGATGGCATTATTGAGATTCTTGGCGCGGCTCGCGATCCGGGCTCTAGAGCCAAAATTGCCGTTAAAACGAACGACGGCCGTATTGACCCTGTGGGCGCTTGTGTCGGGATGCGCGGATCTAGAGTTCAAGCCGTATCGGGTGAGCTTGGCAATGAGCGGATTGATATCGTGCTTTGGGATGACAATATTGCGCAGCTGGCCATCAACGCGATGGCGCCCGCTGAGGTGGTTTCGATTGTTGTCGATGAAGAGACGCACAGTATGGATATTGCGGTATCCGAAGATAACCTAGCCCAAGCGATCGGGCGGGGTGGCCAAAATGTTAAATTAGCAAGCGAACTAACCGGCTGGTCTTTAAATATTATGACCGAAGCTGAGGCCGCTGAGAAACAAGAGCAAGAGGCCGGCTCCGTTGTCACAAATTTCATGGAGCAGCTGGATGTTGATGAAGATGTCGCGATCGTTCTGCTCGAAGAGGGCTTTACGTCTTTAGAAGAAATAGCCTATGTCCCCATCGATGAGATGGTGGCGATTGAAGGGTTCGATATCGACATCGTAGAGGAGCTTCGGACGAGGGCTAGAACCACCATCACCAATCGCGAGTTGGCTGATGAGTCAAGCCGGAGTTCGCAAGAGCCCGCAGAAGACCTGTTAACAATGGATGGAATGACTACAAAGCTAGCATATGATCTGGCGGCGATGGGCATCATCACGATGGAAGACCTCGCAGAACAAGCGGTCGATGACATTATGGAAATAGAGTCGATGACCGAAGCGATGGCAGGTGAAATTATTATGACGGCTCGTGCGCCGTGGTTCGAGTAAAGAACGCCCAGCACCAGCAACAAGGGGAATAAAGTATGGCTGAGACAACGGTAAAGCAGCTGGCGGAAGCAGTGGGAACGCCTGTTGACCGTTTGCTACAGCAAATGAAAGACGCGGGCTTGCCTCAAGCCGCTGAAACAGATGTTGTGGCAGAAGCGCAGAAAGAATCGTTGCTTGCATACCTCAAGCGAAGTCATGGTGAAGAGACAGATGGTCCTAAAAAAATCACGCTCAAACGCCGTACCTTAAGCACGATCAAAGCGGGCGGTAGTGCAGGGCGTGGTCGAACAGTCAATGTTGAGGTTCGTAAAAAGCGAACCTACGTGCGTCGGGACGACGCTGATGTTGCCGCGGAGGTAACCCCTGAGGTTGTTGCCGAGGTTGTTGCCGAGGTTGCGCCGGTTATTGTTGAAGAAGAAGTGATTGTTGCGCCCGTTGTCGAGGTGGTTCAGCCGGTTGAAGTTCAAGAGGAACCTGAAGACGATTTACCACCCAAGCCCATGGATCCTGAGGCAATTCGTCGAGCGGCTTTTATCGCTTCTGAAAAAGAAGCTGAAGCGCGCAAAAACGTCCTAAAAGAACGCGAAGAGAAGGCCGCGGCAGAAGCAGCAGAAGCAGCAGAAAAAGCGAAGCAAGCTGAAGTCATCAAAGCAAAATCAAGTAAGCCCGATGCCACCAAAGACTCCGACGATAAGGCGGGTTCTCGTAAGGACAAGCGCGATCGAAAAGAGATCGATATTGATGAGATTCAGCAAAAGAAAGCCAAGCACGGTAATCGTAAAAAGCGCGTGGAAGAGCTCCAGGTTGAAGAGGTCGATGACATTTTGATCGCACCGGGCGCCGAGCTTGATGATGACTTGACGCCGACAACGCTTGGGCTAACGGGGGTTGCGCGATCTAAGCGAGCCGCAGCACCAAAGGCTGGACCGCGGCATCAGTTTAACGCGCCGACGCAAGACCAAGTAAGAGAAGTCGAAGTAGGCGAGTCCATTACCATCTCGCAGTTGTCGCAACGGATGTCGATTAAAGCACGCGATGTGATCAAGTACTTAATGGGGTTAGGGGTCATGGCGGATATGAATGCCGCGATCGATCAAGAAACGGCTATTTTGGTGGTTGAAGAGTTTGGCCACAAAGTAAAATTGTTGGATGCAAATGAGGTTGAAACGTCTTTGTTAGAAGCCCTGGTTTACGATTCTGAAGCCGAAGCGCGATCGCCTGTTGTCACCGTAATGGGGCATGTTGATCATGGTAAAACTTCACTCCTAGATTATATTCGAAGCGCTGAAGTCGCAGGCGGCGAAGCCGGCGGTATTACCCAACATATCGGGGCGTATCGAGTTAAGACCAAGCTGGGTGAGATTTGCTTTATTGACACACCTGGACACGCTGCGTTTTCCGCAATGCGTGCCCGGGGCGCAAGTGCAACCGATATAATTATCTTGGTCGTTGCAGCGGATGATGGCGTGATGCCGCAAACTGAAGAAGCCATAAACCATGCCAAAAGTGCAGGCGTGCCTTTGGTAGTTGCGATTAATAAAATGGACAAAGAAGGCGCCGACGTCGATCGCGTAAAGAACGAATTGGCTGCTAAAAATGTGATCCCTGAAGACTGGGGAGGGGATACGCAATTCCTGCCCGTTTCAGCGTTAACGGGCGATGGGGTCGATGCCTTGCTTGAAGCGGTGCTCTTACAGGCTGAATTATTAGAACTGACTGCCGTGAAAGAAGGCCCGGCGCAAGGCGTTGTGATTGAATCTCGGCTTGATAAAGGAAAAGGCTCGGTCGCAACCTTATTGGTACAAAACGGTACTTTGTCCCGTGGTGATATTGTGGTTGCGGGTGAGAATTTTGGACGCGTTCGTGCGATTACCGACGAGAATGGACAAACGCTAAAGTCCGCCGGTCCTGCGACCCCAGTTTCTATTCAGGGTTTAAACGGCACGCCTGGGGCGGGTGATCCGTTTACCGTCACGAAAGACGAAAAGGCTGCAAGAGAAGTTGCAGAATTTCGTCGTGAAAAACAAAAGTCCGAGCGACTCGCAACGCCTGTTGTTTCTCTGGACAATTTGTTGGAGAACTTTGGCGCCCAGGCAGTGCAGTCACTCAATATCGTTGTCAAAGCCGATGTGCGCGGTTCGCTCGAAGCCATTGTTTCTGCGCTGCATGACCTTGGGAATGAAGAAGTAAAAGTCAATGTGATCTCCTCCGGTGTGGGTGGTATTTCCGAGAATGATGTGAATTACGCGTTAACCGCGCAAGCGGTGATTTTCGGCTTTAATGTTCGAGCGGAGTCCTCAGCAAAGCGCCTGGTTGACGCAGAAAGCTTAGATCTTCGATATTACAAAGTGATTTATGATCTTGTGGATGATGTTAGAGATGCTCTGAGCGGGATGTTAGCGCCAGAGATTAGAGAAGATATCGTCGGAATCGCTGAGGTCAAGGATGTCTTTGATAGTAAGAAGTTTGGTTCAATCGCGGGTTGCATGGTGATCGAAGGCACGGTTCATCGGAGCAAGAAGATTCGTGTGTTGCGGGATAATGTTGTGATCTATGAAGGGGAGCTTGAAAGCCTTAGGCACTTTAAGGACGAAGTGGAATCTATTCGCAGTGGTACCGAGTGCGGTATTGGCGTGAAGAACTATAACGATGTTCGCGTTAAAGATCAGATCGAAGTGTTTGACACCCGAGAGGTCGCGCGGCAGTTGTAATACTGCTGATAAAATCGAAATGGACGCACACTTTAAGCGCACCGATAGAGTTGCTGAGCAAATCCAAAAGATCTTAGCGATTTTGATCCACAAGGAGCTGAAAGATCCTCGGCTCGGTATGGTGACGATCAATGATGTTCGGGTCTCCAAAGACCTTGCGTACGCAGAGGTTTTTTTTACGGTCTTTCCTGATGAGCGTGCTGATGAAGCTGGACAATTGCTTGGTAACGCCAGCAGTTTTTTGAGGAAGCTCCTAGCGCGGCAGTTAACCACTCGCATCACGCCAAAACTACGCTTTAGCTATGATGCGAGTTTGGTTCAGGGTGAAAAAATAACCCGAGCATTAATGGCCGATCGCAAGGCTCGATCGCCCCAAGAGGAAGAAGATTTTGGGCCGTAGTCGACGGAAGGGCCGCGTCATTGACGGCATATTGTTGCTGGACAAACCAGCTGGAATAACGTCAAATGGCGCGCTCCAAAGAGTTAAACATCTCTTTGGCGCAGCAAAAGCGGGCCATACCGGCAGTCTAGACCCCATCGCAACGGGCGTCCTCCCTATTTGTTTTGGGGAAGCAACTAAGTTCTCTCAGTTTCTATTGGATGCCGATAAGGGTTACATCGCGACGATCCAGTTAGGCGTTCGTACGACAACGGGCGATAGCGAGGGCGACATTGTTCACGAGCGGAGTGTGCCCGAATTAAGTGATGAGGAGATCGAGTCTTGTTTAGATTCGTTCAGGGGGGAGATAGATCAGATCCCTTCAATGTATTCGGCAATTAAATTGAATGGGCAGCCGCTTTATAAGCTAGCCCGACAAGGGATAGAAGTAGAGCGGCAGCCAAGGCGGGTAACGATCATGACGCTGACACTACTTGAGCGAACACATGATCAGTGGGTTTTGAATATTTCCTGTACTAAAGGAACCTACGTCCGCTCGCTCGCGGAAGATATTGGTGAGTTGATAGGATGCGGCGCGCATGTTGTTGGACTGAGACGTAGGCAGGCTGGACCGTTTGCGATTGACGAAACCTGTACGCTGGAAAAACTGGAAGATCTTAAGGCAGAAAACGGTGAGCGCGCTCTGGACGAGGCTTTGTTGCCGGTGTCAGCGGCGGTTGCGGATTACCCGGTTGTTGAAATGACAGCGTTAACGGCGAGTTATTTTGTTCAGGGGCAGCCTGTTCAAATTGCAGGGATTAAAGATGAAGGGTTGGTCTCAGTCTATTCTGAGGCGATGGATAATAAGATTTTTGTCGGTGTTGGGGAGATTCTCGATGACGGCAAGGTTGCGCCGCGGCGATTGATCGCGACGTAATAACGGCAGGGCATCTGCAAATATGCGTGGATGCACCTGTTCAATGAAGGAAGTTGCGACAACGCAACTGCATATTAATAAAAAGGAGGCCACGTGGCTTTATCAAACGAAGAAAAATCAGGAATCGTGAAAGATTACGGGACGTCAGAGTCGGATACCGGTTCACCCGAGGTGCAAGTTGCATTGTTGACGGCGAATATCGAGAAACTGCAAGGTCATTTTCAGGCCCATAAGCATGATCATCACTCTCGAATTGGTTTGCTCAGAATGGTGAGTCAACGAAGGAAGCTCTTAAATTATCTGAAGAGTAAAGATACGGGTCGGTATGCACAGTTGATTAAGAGATTAGGTCTGCGCCGATAAATTAAGTCCGTTATGAATGGAGAATAATGTGAATCCAGTTAGAAAAAAGTTTACCTATGGTGACCAAGAAGTCATCATCGAAACCGGTCGAATTGCACGACAGGCATCCGCGTCGGTTTTAGTAACGGTAGGAGAAACCTCGGTGCTAGTTGCTGTGGTTGGCCGTAAAGAAGCCAATCCACATCAGAGTTTCTTTCCTTTAACCGTTAACTACGAAGAAAAAACCTATGCAGCCGGTAAGATTCCTGGAGGATTCTTTAAGCGTGAAGGTCGCCCTTCTGAGAAAGAAACCCTAACGTCACGGCTAATTGACCGTCCGATTCGCCCCCTGTTTCCAAAGGGGTTTATGAATGAAGTGCAGGTGACCTGTCAGGTTGTCTCTGTTGAAAAAGACATGGATGCAGATATACCGGCGATGATCGGCGTTTCGGCAGCACTTAGCCTTTCCGGGATTCCTTTTGCAGGACCAATCGGCGCCGCTCGAGTGGGTTTTACGGAAGCGGGATATCTTTTAAATCCGGGTTATGAAGCGCTCAAAGACTCACATTTGGATATGGTTGTTGCCGGTACGGAATCAGCGGTTCTGATGGTCGAATCTGAAGCAAAAGAATTAACCGAAGATCAGATGTTGGGTGCGGTGCTCTTTGCGCATCAGGAAATGCAAGTTGTCGTCAAAGCGGTCCAAGAACTCTGTGCAGAGGTAGGCGTTGATGCGTGGAACTGGACGCTCGCCGAAAACGATGCGACCTTGGTTGCGGAAATGACCGAGTTTTCCGCTGAAAAAATTGCAGAAGCCTATCGTGTTACCGAAAAAATGAGTCGGCAAGATCAATTGCAAGTGCTGCGAGATGCTGCCATGTCGCAATTTGTCCAAGACGGCGGACCTTCTGCAGATGTGGTGGGAGGCATTTTTGGCAGTATCGAGAAGAAGACCGTTCGACGTGCGATTATCGCAGGTGAACCTCGAATTGATGGCCGAGATACTAAGACGGTTAGAGGCATTGCGGTTGAAGTTGGGTTGCTTGCTAAGACGCACGGTTCGGCGTTATTTACTCGGGGCGAAACCCAGGCGCTGGTTACAACAACCCTTGGTTCAACCAGAGATTCAGCGATCATTGATGCGCTGCAAGGCTCGTACCGTGATCATTTCATGTTGCATTACAATTTCCCGCACTACAGCGTGGGCGAAACAGGATTCTCGGGTGGTCCGAAACGTCGTGAGATCGGCCATGGCCGGCTAGCTCGACGGGGCATTGCCGCGGTATTGCCTAGTTTTGAGGATTGGCCTTACACCACACGCGTTGTGTCTGAAATCACTGAGTCGAACGGCTCCTCCTCGATGGCTTCAGTCTGTGGTGCAAGTCTTGCTCTGATGGATGCGGGTGTACCTTTAAAAGCGCCTGTTGCTGGCGTTGCGATGGGGCTGGTGAAAGAAGATGATGGTTTCGCAGTCCTGACAGATATCCTAGGGGACGAAGATCACCTCGGTGACATGGACTTTAAAGTGGCCGGCACGCAAACAGGTGTTACGGCGCTTCAGATGGACATCAAGATCCAAGGTATTACTGAGCAAATCATGGAAACGGCACTTGAGCAGGCACGGGATGCTCGGCTGCATATTTTGGATGAGATGAACAAGGTCATTGGCCGGTCGCGAGAAACTGTTTCAGATAATGCGCCCGCTATGGTCACGATGAAGGTTGAATCTGACAAGATCCGGGACGTTATCGGTAAGGGTGGAGCAACCATTCGATCGATCACTGAAGAAACGGGCGCGTCGATCGATATTGATGATGACGGCACGATCACGATTTTTGGTGAGGGTGTTGAGTCTAGAGATGCAGCGGTTCGATTGATTGAAGGGATTGTCGCTGAAGCAGAAGTGGGTC
>JAQWWC010000132.1 GCA_029249645.1 Pseudomonadales bacterium | reverse complement strand
CCGGCCCACATCGGCGAAGACAAGCCAGCCCAAATTCATCAAGCCGAAGAGGTTTCGATCGAGGTACTGACGGCGCTCGAGACGCAGGCGCAGGCGCCGATCTCCGGCTTGCACGCGATCGACGTAGCCCCGCGCACCGGTTTCACCGCCGAGAAACAACTGCTGGCCTGTCATTACATTACGCGCGACATCAAGATTGAGCGACGCATGGTAGCCCGTGCCAATGCTGGGTTTGATTAAGCCTCGGATGCTGGCAGAGAAAACAATATCTTGGGTTTCATTGCCTTCCAAGTCTCGTAAACCGCTGAGGGATACATCCCAGCGCAGCAACCCTTTTTGAGAAGCAAAGACCGCCATTCCCGCGGATGCCGACACCTGAAGGCGGTCTTGATCCCCGCCCAAGGCCGACGGACTGACAGCCAAGCGCAAGTTGTGGACCAGACCTGTCTCAATATCCTCGGTAAAACCAATCAAATCAAAGTTGCGTGCGTTTAAAAACTGATCGCTGACACTGGACCATTGAACAAACGGCGCGAGGAGTTTTCGGGTCCTGATCTCGCCTGCCTCTAAATTCGTGACACCTGCAAAGAAGACGTCTTGATCCTCATAATACAGACCAAAGGTCATGCGGTGACTACGACCGGCCTTCAAACCGTTTGAGACACCGTAAAAGACCGACCCTGCTGCGCGCATCCGCTGCGAGTCACGAATCCGATCGCCAAACTGATAAACCCCGATTTGTTCACTGGTTTCGCTAACTTCGAAACCCCAGCTTTTACGCGTATCGAGCGCATAAAAAGGCTGCCCAATAGCAAACGCGCGCACATCACCATCATCATTGCTCTCAATGTAGACCGAAGATTGAACCCGGGTGTTGAACAAATGCTTCGTTGAGAGTTCGAACTGCTGCCCCTGACGATCTAGGTTTTTGACCGTTTTAAATTCAACTTGGATCCCGAGACCAAGTAGGTTTTTTTCCCGCACCCCAAAACCCGTCTTACTGCTTCCGCCTGAACGATTCAGTGCCAACCGAGGTGTTAAGGACCAAGCATCGTGGGTGGTGACCTCAACATCAACTTCAGATTCACAGGGATTCCGAACTTTGATGCTGGCCGCCATCAGGTAAGGTCGCGAACGCAATAATCGCGCGGATTCCGCCAACACCGCAGGCGATAGGGTTGACCCCACCTCAAACAACAATTGCGGCTTGATCACCGATTCGCGGGTTTGCCAATGCAGACGGTTTAAGCTGGCAAGGATTTCGTCACCAAGGGTTTCACGGCTTGGATCAAATACTGGCTCGCCCTTCATGACGATGGCGCGCACAATCGGTAGGCGCTTAACCGCCAAGGTCCGCTCGATGCCCTGTGAGGGCTCGCTCGCGCACTCCGAGACTGGCAAAGGGTCCGCCACTGCTATAGTCGCTAAAATCACCGACGATAACACCATTAGAAACAGAGGTAGAATCTGGCGGAGTAGGAACATAGACGTCATTGTGCTGAATCCAAAACACGGCCAGTCTACCTGAAGCCCGCGCTCGATCCCTAATCATATACAGAGCGGTTTACAGTTTCAGACCTGTCAACCAAGACCGGCTCACCCTTTAGATTAGAACGCTTGGGAGACCTCATACCTCAAAATAGGCTTTCTCGCATTCTGACGCCAAATCATATGATTCCAATTTTGGTTTGCCACGATTGCCCTGCGGAGCTCCGAGCCACCTCTAATTCAAGCAAAAAAAAACCCGGCAATAACCGGGTTTTTTAACTTGCTCTAGCAACCGTTAGAACTGATAGCTTAATTCAATGCCTACTGTTCTAGGACGATTTACAATCCCTGCAGCAAACAAGGTTGCAATAGGCTGGAAGACCTCGAACCGCTGATCGGTCAGGTTCTTACCGAAGGCCTCTATCGCCCAATTCTCTGCATAGTAACCAACAGACAACGACACGTCTTCTCTAGCACTTACTTTCGATTGTTTCAGATTGAGCAGTGATGCATCAAAGGCTGATATCTTAGTGACTTTAGCGAACACGTCTACTGAGCCGTCACCAACAGGGAAGGTCAAAGTACCACCCATACCCAAGGTGTATTCAGGAGAGTTCCTTGGCGTTAATCCGGATGCATCCTCAATGAGCGTAACACCATCATTTGGATTGATATCCGTGTCAAAGACTTCGTAGTCAGCGTCCAGAGTGCCGTAATTTATGAACCCTCTGGCAATATTGTTAAAGACATACTGAATCTCGATTTCGAGGCCCGAGTACAACACACTACCTGCATTATCGAACACAGAAGCAACCGTTTTGGTGTCCGGATCGAGTGCGACAAACGATTCTTGTTTGTCTTCAAAATCATTTCTGAAGTAAGTCGCGTTAAACCGTAAGCGGTTATCTAAATGCTGGCTCTTGTAGCCAATTTCGATGTTGCTCGCATATTCGGGATCATACTGGTCTCTTTCGAAGTCCCGAATGTTTTGGTTAACCCCGAAAAAACCGCCTGAATGAAAGCCTTCGGAATAGGTCGCAAACACCATTGAACTATCGTTGATGGTATAAGTTAAACCGATCTTGGGAGACACCTCTGTCCAATCCTGCTCAAGGTCAGCATACTCAGGGAACTGCCTTAACCTTTCACGATCAGCTGTTGTCAAATAAGACTGACCAGCGATGAAGTGTTTTTCTTCCTTCGTCCAACGTAACCCTGCGGTGAGCGTTAAGGCGTCAGTAAGGTCATAGTCCATTTGCGCAAACACTGCAGTAGATGTTGTCTCTTGTGTCTCGTAGAGAATCTGGTGAATGTTTTGCGACGCGATTCCTTCAGCAGTCATACCTTGATCACAAGCGATCGGTGCAAAACCTCCAGCTTTACAGACTTCTAAGCCGCTGACACCAGGACCTCCCAAATCTGGGTTCGCGAGGTTAGCGCCAAACAGAACACCCCAAAAAGCGTCTCCTGTATACCAGTCCTGAACGAACTCGTTTCTAAAATAATAGACACCCGCCGTGAAGCTCAACCGATCAAAGTTACCATCGATCCTAAGCTCTTGGCTGGTTTGGTCATACTCGTTGAAACGCTCAATGGTAATGAGCGGGAATGAAGAGGCATCGTAATCATAAATTCGATACTCATCGAGTTGCCGATATCCGGTAGACGAAACGACTGTCAAGTTCTCATTAACGTCAAAGCTCATATTGAGCGTGATTGCGTCCGTGTCAAGACTGTAGTTATTGTCCTTATCGTTGTCAGAAATTTCCGGACGATCAAGGGTGTTTCGGCAAGCACCGAAAGCATTACAGTTTAAAAATCCCGCGCTAAAGTCGTTTTCAGGCGAGCCGGCTGGGGGCGCCGGCAACAGGCCCGCTGGGACATTATAGTTCGTGTGGAAAGCATCTAGCGTGCCTTCGTCTGAAAAGGTCTCAACCGTTAAAGTCGCCTCAAAATTATCGCTAGGGGTATATAGGAACGTCGCGCCTCCGGCAGTGTAATCTTTTTCTGCAACACCATTGCCGGTCGTGACATTGTCCATGAACCCATCATAGTTTATTTGAGTACCGAACAACTTCACCGCAAGGTTGTCGCTTATGGCAGTGTTGAACACCGCCCGTGCTTCTTGCTGGCCATCTTTGCCTGCTGTTACCTTCACCTTCCCCCCTAGCTCGCCTGTCGGCCGACTACGGATCACGTTAACCACACCGCCAACGGTGTTCTTTCCAAACAGCGTGCCCTGTGGCCCACGTAACACTTCGACCCGCTCTAAGTCGAAGTTCTCGAGCACTTGGCCTGCAGCAGAGCCCAAGTAGATCCCGTCAACAACAACCGCAATGGGCGCATCGAAGGAATTATCATCGCTACGAGTCGGGCTAATACCGCGAATATTGATGTCGGCACCGCCGCCACCGCGACTGCCGTTTGTGCCAAAAATAAGGTTCGGCGCGTATCCGTCGAGATCTGACAGATTTCGAATTGAGCTATTTTCTAATTCCTGAGTTAGCGCCGTGATCGCAATCGGAACATCCTGAACAGATTCCTCTACCTTCCTTGCCGTTACAACGACTTCTTCAATTACCGCATTATTTCCAGCCGCCGCAAACACCGGTCCTGAAAAGGCTGTTAACAACGCAATGCTTCCTGCGACGCTATACCCGCCAAAACGACTTAGATACCCCATAGCACTTCCCCAATGATTATTGTTTTTTACCTAGCCCGTAGACTAAACAGAAACGCCCAATAAAAGCAAGAAAGGATATTTCGAATTAAGCGGTGCTCAAACCGCAATTGATATCCGATTGTATCTTTAATTTCGAGCAAGCCAGCTCAGACGAATCGACGGAGACTGATGGACGATTTTCAGGCTTGAATCGCTAAGTTATCGCTGAAACCTAGGAGCTCATTCCAGACCGCCCTGGTTCCCACTGCACAACAGATTTACCGGCTCTCGCACTTCAATGAGCAACGTATAAATCAGGTTGCAGCATCAGTGCACAAAAAAAATCGGCTTAAATCGGGTACTGATATCGAGGCCGGACTGATTGTCCGTACGATCCCAGTTGTTAAGTCCCTGCTGCTACCTTTACGACTGGCCCTAAACAAGACCTTCTACGGCGCATCGCAAACAGGCCCTTTGAGCAGCCTTTTGGAATCCGGCTTGAGCGAAATAGCGTAACGCCTTAATATCGATGACTCTATCGGAGCAATATTTCATGACAACTTTAAACATCCCAAAGTTTGGCGAGTTACTCGCCCCCCACCTTTCCCGTATTCCTGATGCGGCGCGCCCAGGCGCTCTGGCCCGGCTTGAACGTTCTGCTGCCGAGCGATATCGAGGTTGGGCCCTTGCACTGCCAGAGCATGCAGAGGGACTCATGTCTTGTGCGGCCCGAGAGGACGAAATTGCAGATCGCATTGAAGCTATCCTGCCTGTGCCTGCAGAGTTTGAGGCATTGGTTTGTGAGGTGATCCCGCTCGCCGTTGCGACTTACTACGCGGTATTCGAGCCTTACAGCGTTTGGGATCAAATGGCGATTCAGGCCAATGCCGAGCGTCAAGGCTCGCTTGCTTGGCCCGCGATGGTGCCAGCCTTTCCGGCGCATACAGACGAGCTCATGGCCCTGTCGGCACTCGAACTCAAAAGTGGCGACTTTCTAGACGCGCTGCTCAGCGCCGACGCCGCCTAGGCTTCCGGATTGGCGGCAAATGCTGGATGCGCGGCGTCTACTGGCGACCAATTCGCTGCTGTTTTCTGCCAAAAGCTGGATGTGATTTCAACCCAAGCTGAGTCATCAAGGCTTCCCGCCTTGATGAACTTGATGGCGGGCATTTCTGCTACATAGCTGATCAAAGGCGAGCCGCAGTTTGCGCAAAATCCTCGCGTGACATGACTGCCCTCGCTACCCACAACGGTGAAGGTTTTTAATTTGCCCATCAGATTCAGAGAATCCACTGGAATAAAGAGGATAGTTGCCTTGCCGCTACCAGTGCTTTTTTGACAATCTTTGCAATGGCAATGATGCGCCGACAACACATCCGTTCTCGGGAACGTATACCGGACCTCACCGCACAAGCAGCCACCCCCCTCTAACACTGATTCTTCTGTCACAGTCTTCTCCTTTTAACCTTACGCATTAGTCAATCGATCAATGCCTAGCCCAATACAACTTGGTTGATCGGTGCGCTGTACGGGCAGCGCTTTGCCGCTTCAAGGAACCGTTGGCCAGCACCGATTATCCGTTCGATAAACCGCATCGGTTGACCGCTCGCCTAAAAGCGACAAAGGCGCACCCGCAAAGTAGGGATCCTGCGTGGGCTGCGTTCGACTCCAATCAACTCGTTCACTTCGGTAAGCCATTTTCCACTCGTCATTGTTCTTTACATATCGATCTAAGTACCGACCCGCGATGATGATATCCAATGGGCCGGATGGATCCGACACCTTGTGGTAGGCATTAAAATAGATCTCACCGAAAGCTTCTTCGCCTTCAAACTCGATGAGATGATTCCCGATCATATGATGGTTGGCGATATGCCCTTCAAGCGCCGTAATTGCGTAGTCGATGAAGACCTCTGGCGTGCCATTGATAAAGCCATACTCACAATAGGCATCGACACTAAAGACCGAGTGCAGCAAGGATCGGTCTAACCGATCTAACCCCCGCATATAACGACACGATAGTGCATAAATTTCTTGTTGATCCGAGAGATTTTGTAGGTCGATCATAGTTTCTCCTTTGCTTTAGGGTGCCTTGCCATATTATTGATGCCCCGGTTGCCCGAGCCTTGGTCTTTTTATTCTTAACCCGTTGATCTGTCGATCAACGACCTTTAAGCCATGACGACGCGCTACCGACCAGACTGCAAATGATGCTTCAACGCCTAAACATTCAGCCCTAGAATATAACCGTTTGGTCTTGTACAACTTGTAAATGATGCTTACTCCACAATCGCCTCCGACCTGGTGGCGAAATGATTCCAAGACAAATCCTGTTGATTGTTCAGACCCTTGGTTAGCGAAGCGAAAGAACCCACGGCGCGCTCATCAACCACGGCTCGACGTCGACTCCAATCCATCACCACATGCCGACACTTGAACTTCCAATTTACGCCATCACTTTCAAATCGATCTAAATAACGGCCTGAAAACACCATCTCGGACGCGCCATCAAGTAGCAGATGTTTTGCAAACACCAAACTCTCGGTCGCCGCGTGTTGATCGTTAAAAAACTCGAACACAGTATTGGTGACGCGATGCTGAGTGAGCTGGTACTGGTCAGCCAACGCGGCCATGACAAGATCCGCAAAGACATGGGCCTCACCTTTGAACCCGCCATAATCAACCGTCGCCGATGGCCAATAGACGGCCTTCATCAAACTCGCATCCAAACGGTCCAGCGCTCGACTGTGGCAATTCAATAATTCAACGATGGCCAAACGAGCGCCCATATCTGCCGCTGACGGTACCTGTCCTGGTGAACTGATCATAATGATCTCCTTTTATTCAGGCGCTTTTAACGCTTTTTACTAACCGCTTATGGTTTGATCAAAAGCGCGTCGTGCGACGGCTCTTCTTTCTGGCATGGATCCGACCCGACGCCGCCGAGGTTAACATGAAAAAACCTGTCATTGATCCGACGCCGTAAATCCTTAGAACTTGCCTCGCCACTGCTATGGCTTGCATCAAGCGAGACTAATTGGCGCCGGTAAATACCGCCCTCCTCCAAATCTTCTGTGCAATTGCAAAACCTTTCAATTCAATTCGGATCATCCAAAGATTGGACCGTGATTGCGGCGGTTGTTAACAACTTAACACGTCGCAATAATCTGTGGCATGCTCACAGCTTATAAGTTTTTATCTCAATTCGGAGTCGCAATAATGTCGGAAATTGAAAAAGGGCAGGCTCGCGCCGCAGGCAGATCCGTTCATGACGTTTTAGCGACCGACGCAGTGCCCGCCCCGCCCCCCCTACTCGCCT
>JAQWWC010000131.1 GCA_029249645.1 Pseudomonadales bacterium | reverse complement strand
ATCAGTGCATCATATACACCAGGCACGTCTTCCCTTGGGAACTCAACATCGATTACCGCACCAATGACTTGAACAATTCGTCCACTACCCATGATCTATCCTCTCTTTTTTTCCTGCGGGGCCGCCTTAAACTGCTGCAGCGCCACTTACAATTTCTGAAATTTCCTGCGTAATCGCAGACTGTCGTGCATTATTCATAATCAGCTCGAGCTCATCGATCAAATCGCCGGCGTTGTCGGTTGCGCTCTTCATCGCCACCATTTTTGCCGCTTGCTCGCAGGCCACGTTCTCTACTACCGCCTGATAAACCTGAGCTTCTAAATAACGCTTCAGGAGTCCATCGATTAACTCCCGGGCATCCGGTTCATACAGATAATCCCAACGGTGTTGGAGACCCTCGTCTTCGGTTGAATCCAGCGGCACCAATTGCGTGACCGTCGGTTGTTGCACCATCGTGTTTACAAACACGTTGTTCGATAAAAAGATCTTATCGACCTTACCGCCTTCAAATGCATCCAGCATGACCTTGATCGAACCAATCAAATCATCAACCGCGGGGGCTTCGCTTAAATGTTGGCTTGCAGCCAATACTCGTCCGCCGTACGTTCTAAAGAACTGGATTCCCTTGTTGCCAATCAAACACAAGTCCGCTTCTACGCCTTGTTCAGCCCATTGCTTCATATGCGCAATCGTGGCTTTCAAAAGGTTCACGTTCAAACCGCCGCAAAGACCTTTGTCGGTGGTGACGACGATGTAACCCACCCTCGAGACAGCACGCTCGCGCATAAACTGGTGAGGATACTCGCTCGAGGCATTCGCCATATGGCTGATCACCGATCGAATCTGATCGGAGTAAGGCCGGCCTCGCGCCATGCGTTCTTGGGCTTTGCGCATCTTACTCGCAGCAACCATTTGCATCGCGCGCGTGATTTTCTGCGTGTTTTTAACACTGCCAATTTGTTTTCTTAGCTCTTTTGCATTCGCCATAGCATTCTCTGCTGTCCTAATCGAGATCGATCAGTAGGTTTGAGTCTTCTTAAACGCTTCAATTGCAGACCGCATGGTCGCAACGACTTCATCATTGTAGGCGCCTTCGCGATCGACTTGCGCCATAAAATCGCCGTGGTCTGCGTGCATGTAACTCAGCAATGCCGCTTCGAAATCTAAGACTTTATCAACTGGGACATCTTCTAAGAATCGTTCGTTTGCTGCGAACAACACCACACCCATCTCAGAAACGGTCATTGGCGCGTACTGTTTTTGCTTCATCAACTCGTTAATACGCTCGCCGTGCTCCAGCTGACGCCGTGTTGCTTCATCCAAATCCGACGCAAACTGTGAAAACGCAGCCAGTTCTCGATACTGCGCCAAAGCCAACTTAATCCCGCCAGAAATCTTTGACATGAACTTCATCTGAGCGTCACCACCTACGCGAGAGACCGAAATACCCGGATTCATCGCAGGCCGTTCGCCCGAATTGAACTTGTCACTTTCCAAAAAGATTTGACCATCGGTGATCGAGATCACGTTGGTGGGTACGAACGCTGAAACATCACCGGCTTGGGTTTCAATAATGGGCAGCGCCGTTAAAGACCCTGTTTTACCCTTTACGGCACCACCGGTAACTTGTTCCACGTAATCGGCGTTGACCCGTGCGGCGCGCTCAAGCAACCGCGAGTGCAAGTAGAAAACATCACCCGGATACGCTTCTCGACCTGGTGGTCGACGCAACAGCAAGGAGATTTGACGATACGCCCAGGCCTGCTTGGTTAAATCGTCATAAATGATCAGAGCGTCTTCGCCAATATCTCTGAAGTACTCACCCATCGTGCAACCGGAGTAAGGCGCGATGTACTGCATGGTTGCAGGATCCGACGCGCCAGCGGCAACAACAATCGTGTTTTCCATCGCGCCGTGCTCTTCTAACGTGCGCACGACATTTGCAATGGAAGAGACTTTCTGGCCGATGGCGACATAGACGCACTTGATGCCAGATTTTTGCTGGTTAATGATCGCATCAATCGCAATAGCGGTTTTACCCGTCTGCCGATCGCCAATAATCAATTCGCGCTGACCACGTCCGACAGGAATCATTGAATCGATGCATTTCAGTCCGGTTTGAACAGGCTGATCAACGTGTTGACGTGCGATGACGCCCGGCGCAACTTTTTCAACCGGTGCGGTTTGCTTAGTGTTAATCGGCCCCTTGCCATCGATTGGATTACCGAGGGCATCGACAACGCGACCCAGCAGCTCTGGTCCGGTTGGCACTTCCAAAATTCGACCGGTGCACCGCGCTGTTTGGCCTTCCTTAAGCGCTTTGTAGTCGCCTAAAACAACAGCGCCTACAGAGTCGCGCTCAAGGTTCAGGGCAAATCCAAAAAGGTTACCCGGAAATTCGATCATTTCACCATTCTGGACATCGGCTAGGCCATGAATTCGAACGATCCCGTCAGACACACTAACGATCGTGCCTTCGTTTCGGGCTTCAGAGGTCACATCGAGCCGTGCAATTCTCTGTTTTATAATGTCGCTAATTTCTGAAGGATTCAGTTGTTGCATGTTTCGCAC
>JAQWWC010000130.1 GCA_029249645.1 Pseudomonadales bacterium | reverse complement strand
CCTTCTGTTTTGCGAGGCGCGCTGGTGGATTTCAGCAATGCGGAAACGGCCAAGACTGGGTAGCTAACCAACCAAGACCTGATATTGCGTTGCCCGGTCGCAATCGGCCATTGCAGGTTTGCAGACTAGAATAGGTTTGCCCGCTTGGTGTCTTATTTATAACTCGCTTAGAGTTTCGGTTTAACGCTGCTTTCGCCATCAACCATCACGTGAAGCAACTGCTGCAAAGTCGAAACCAAGTTATTGTGCGGGCACACGCGCCTTGATATACGTTTCGACAGCCTCCGCATCATCTCGTTCGGCGCCAAAACCTATCGCCCCAGAGATCAAAGTATCACCTCGGAACCCGAACAGATACCGGATTAGTAGGAGGCCATCGGTTAGCGGTTCAGACTTGCCGTTGCCATCGATGTCGAGCTCAATATCCGCATCCGTTAGATAGCCTGTAATACTCTCTGATGCCTCTCTGCCGGCCAAACCTGCAACGGCGCCCGTAGTCAAGGCATCCCCACTGAACCCAAACAAGTGTCGTATGACCAATAAGCCATCGGTCAACGGCTGCGCCGCTTGGCTATCATCCACATCAAAACTGAAGGGGCATAAGGCGCACGAAAAACGGCTTTTAGGATTGGTGCCGTCGGCAATTTCCTGCGCATCGCTAAAGCCATCGCCGTCGTCATCAAGGTCCGCGACATCGCCCACCCCGTCGCCATCCGTATCCTCGAATTCAGTAGGATCGTCATCAAAAACATCTCGAACGTCCCCTACCCCATCGTTATCACTATCTTGCGTCTCGGCAGAATTATCGGGAAAGGCATCAGCATTGTTCCCCACCCCATCGCCATCGGTATCTTCAAACTCGTTGGGATCGTCATCAAAGGCATCTCGAACATCGCCCACCCCATCGTTATCGCTATCCTTAGACTCAGTCGGATCATCCGGAAAGGCGTCGGCATTGTCCCCGGTGCCATCGCTATCGCGATCACTGCTTTCACTGGCGTCCAAAGGCAATGCGTCGATCCCATCTGAAACACCATCGCCGTCGGAATCAGCCTTATCTGGCGACGTGCCTTGCGCAGTTTCATCGTTGTTCGATATTTGGTCCCCATCGATATCCGCATCACAGACATCGCCTTTGCCGTCTTGATCGAGATCTGCTTGGTCCGTATTGGACACCTCTTGGCAATTGTCCAAGTCGTTTGTGACGCCATCCTCGTCCGAATCGCTTAAAGTCAATGCAATGGCGTCGATAAACTCCGTGACCGCTTGGACATCTTCCGATCGACGCAGTTGGTTACCGCCACCGTGGCCCTGCCCCTGCCCTTTGTTTAAAAACCTGTACTGCGAGCCATTTTTGATATTACCTTCTATGTAAGACCGCAGCAGGTCGAAGTTTGCCTCCTGAACCGAGGTTGACGAGCCGGAAGCATAAACAAGCCTGGTTGAATTGGCCGAGCCGCTGCTAGCATGACACCCAATACACGTGCCTTGAATGATCGGCGCCACGCGAGTTTGGTAAAGTGAAAAGAGCGCCGCCTCGTTGCCCAATGCGCTAAGGGATGTGAAGACAAGCAGTAGCGGTAGCAGGCGTCGACTCATTGAGATGCGTCCTTAATTTGATTCGATAGACGTTAAACGTGTAAATTTTTGATCCGGGCCACTTGCTGGTCCTGCGTCAACCGCCTGACCTGGACGGGTACAAAATTCCCCGCTCGCATCAATTGCCAGAAAGGGGCACTCCAGGGCCCTAAGCCAGCGCAGCCCATCCGTTTGTCCCTTAAGCAATGCAATGGTTGCGATCGAGCCCGCAACAACACTTTGTTCAGCGATCACGCTGACGCTTGCAAGACTTTTTACGGGCATTCCCGTCGCCGGGTTGAGCAAATGACTGAAGCGCTTGCCTTCAATATCAATGTAACGCTCATAACCGCCACTGGTTGCTAAACCTGCGTTGGCAATGCCAACCTGTGCGATGGCGCCATCGCCATGTGGGTTTTTAATACCGATACGCCAGGGCATCCCCTCAGGGTTTGTCCCAACGCAGAAAATGTCTCCCCCTAAATTAACGACGCCAGATTCGATGCCACCCAAGCGGATGCGCTGTGCCAAAGCGTCCGCTGCGTACTCTTTTACGACGCCGCCCAGGTCGATCTCCATGCCGCGCACGCCAAGCCGTACACCCGCATCGCTGAGCTCTACTTTACGCCAATCAATCAAGGCCAAGATAGGGCGCAGCTCAGCTGACGTTGGCAATTGTGTTCGGTCTTTTGTCCAAACCCTGCGCAGCACCCCCGAGGTGATATCGAACAACCCATCACTCAACGCCCAACAAACCCCTGCGTATTCCAAAATGGCGCGGCACTCGACATCAATCGGCACCACTGATTCGCCAGCTGCCGCGTTGATTTTTGAAGTAATACTGTCGGTAGTGAATCTTGAATATTGCGTCTCAAAACGCATCGCTTCGTGCTGGCAATCGGCGGCAACCTGCTGGCAGAGCGCGGGGTCACCGGATAATTTAAGCTCGCAGGGGCTCCCCATAGCGGTAAATCGAAAGACCTGTAGGCTTGTCAGAATCGGTACTCCGCGCCAAGCGACAGCACCTCGAAATCTACCAATCCCGGATGTTCTGTTTTAGCGCTGGATAACGCGTAACCCGAGCCGCTGTCGTAACGCTCGTACTGCATTGAGATTTGCACGGCGCCTATGCGATACCGCGCCTTCAAACCGTAGCTAACCGCACCAAAAGTTGAAAGTCTGAAATCACTCGACTGCGCTATCGTCTCAAGCTGATCATAGCGGTCCCACGGCGTATAAAAGGCTGCTGCGCTCTGACTGTAATATCGCAGCATCGGGCCCCATTGCATGCCCGCCTCATCGCCCAGCATCCAGCTCATCGCAAGGGTGTGCGCCCCTACCGAGTAGGAATCCCAGAAATACCGATAGTCGACGGCAAGGCTACTGGTTTGCCAATCGAAATAACGCCGATAATTCGCTGTTAGAGTCCGCTCCACCCGTTTCCCCGGCCGAACGTCCCGCAGCTTATAGGGATCTGATAACTCGCCGATCCGCTTCGTTATGCCAAATCCCAGACTGAGCATTGAAACCGGGCTCAAGAGCTGGTTCACCGATGCGTAAAATGACCGTGTGTGTTTCGAGCCTTTTTCCAATCGCTGAAATAATTGCGCGTCTGTGGGCGTTAACTCGTCACTTGAATAACTAACCGACAAAGCAAGGGTTGTATTTTGCTTGAAGAAATCTCGCTCGTAGTTCAATCCCAGCGAGCGGGAATGATAATCGTGCTCGCCAGAATAACCCACTGAAACCCCAAGAGACTGCCCGCGCCAATGTCGAGTTAGATTCACATCGACCCCGTTACGCGAATCATCGATGCTGGCCCCAGACATAATTAAATCGCCACTGCCGTCGCTTGCGGCTACCGTTCCCCAGGGCGATGCACCACTCATAGCTTCGTTGTCGTACCCCAAAGACATCGACCAATCACGCCCTATTGGCGCGCTCAAATTAAATTGATTGGTTTTGACCCGAAACCGCTGCAGATCGCCAAACACAACCTCTGCGGCGTCGGCATCGCCTTCTTGGTAGACCGACGTATTTACAGACACCACCCGCTCAGTGGGTTGGCTCGCAGAAAAAGCGGGCAAAGACAAGGCGGCGGCTGACAACAGGGCCAACGGAGTGAGTTGATTTTTAGGCCCCATCAATTGCACCCACAACCGCCACCGGCGCTGGCGCCACCGCCGCTGGCGGCTTCTTTACTGAAAAAAACCTGATCAGCAAGTCGCGCATCTAAAACGTTCGGCGTCAACTGCATGTCTTGTTTAGCAAGTCGGTCGCGCTCCCAAGGCTCGACCGTTTGGCAACTCGCTAGCAAGAAGACCATAAGCCCGGTAATTATTTTTAAAGCTTTAGGC
This sequence comes from Pseudomonadales bacterium, assembly GCA_029249645.1. Lineage (GTDB taxonomy): Bacteria > Pseudomonadota > Gammaproteobacteria > Pseudomonadales > Azotimanducaceae > UBA9926. The sequence goes on along the minus strand of JAQWWC010000130.1, from coordinate 9,752 downwards.
ACCACTGTCGATCACCGCTTGAATATGGGCTTGCAATTCGTCCTCATCACCCTCACGAAATCCTTCGTGAATTTTGGTAACAACGCCGGATCGATTAATCACGAAGGAGCTTGGCATCGCGTTTAAGCCATAGGATGCTGACACCCGCCCTTGCTCATCAACCAAACTGTCATAGCCAACGCCAATTTTAGTCAGAAACTTCCGGGCCTTTTTAAGATCGCGATCCACATTGATGGCCAAGACAACAAACTCATCGGAATTAACAGCCTGCCGCAAGGCCTCTATTTTGGGCATCGCAACTAGGCAAGGTCCGCACCAGGAGGCCCAAAAATCCAAGTACACGACTTGCCCAGAATAATCCTTCAAGGCGCGCCTTTGTGTGTCGTCGACTAAATTTGCTAACTCAAATCCCGGCGCCAGCATACCCGGCGAGAGTTCAGTGTCGGCGCGGACTAAGGCAGACCCACCAACCAACAACCAAACCAATGTCAGCCCAATCATGAGAGGCCGCACACTTCGTAGGTCCCCAACCCGCTCTTTGCCGCCTACGCTTCTTTGCAGACCATCAAAAGCCCATTTTCCGCAATTGAACGAGGATTGGCGGACAGCACCCTGACCGGGCCGATCCTGCGCGCTCCAGAACAAGCTCAAAAAAACCGTCGTTTCAGATTGTTTTAGTACCATAATGCGATTGTCCTCGCGGCGCGTTGAAGGCTTTTAATCAAGCGCCAGGTTAATTTTGTTGAAGGACGGCTTTCGCTCGAGCCAGCCCATCGTGATCGAGTGCAGCGGTGACATGACGACTCGCCATGGTTTCTACCAATTGCTTGCCGCGGTCATTACTCAAATCCATGGTGCCGCCAGTGACCATGGCCGTCGCCAGCCCCCCCATCAAATGTGCAAAACCGTAGTCCTCAAACGCTTGCTCAAAACTATAGCCGGCGATGCCGCTCAGCAGGAGCTGATCATGATAGGCCTTCACCAATTCATGTTCATGATCCCGCCGCAGCTGCACGTCCATCGAGCCGCCCAGCAGGTAGGCCAAGTCATAAGCACCTGGGCCTCGGCCGATTCCTTGCCAATCGATCACCATTACTTCGCCCGAACCTTCTGCCCCAAACATCAGATTTTCGACCCGATAATCTTGATGCGCAATGGTCCATGGACTTCTCGCTGCAAGGGTTGCATTAAATTTGAGATAGTTGCCGGCGAACAGCGTGTATAACGCCTCGCCACCTTCGGGCAAGCAATGACCAAATCCTTCTAAAAAGGCGGGTAAAATTTGGACCAGCAGTTGATCAACATATTCAATCCTCGGCCCGGTCATGGCGAGGATCCATTCATATTCTGGTGCTTTGGCGCGATCCCACCAAACAGCGTGAATCGTGGCCAGCACACGGACCGCCGCAAACGTTTGATCGAGGGTCATGCCATCGGTTTGCGACACCAAAGTCAATCGACTGAGATCCTCCATCACGATGACAAAATCTGCGGTGCCTTCAATGATTTCTGCTAAATAGACCGCCGGCAGCCCGACCGACACTTGGGTTGCCAGGCTCTTGTAAAAACGCACTTCTGCTTCGAACATTCCGAGCGCCACGCCTTGGGCTCGATTATCTTCAAAAGAGGATGGTAGCTTGACCACAACACTTTCGGGGCCAGCGGATGCCATGTTCGACCGTTGTAAGCTTACCCTGAAAATATCACCCATCAGGCCAACACCTTGGCCAATCTGCGTCACCTCAAAGCCTTCTATTGTGTCATTCAGCACCGCGCTCAGCCAATCTACCGTCACCTCGTCAATGGTCTTGGGAATCATGCTCACGTCTCCTTGTCGCGCTGGTCATCTAAGGCCTATAGCATGTCGCATAACGGCTCGCCCTGTCGAGGCCCGTACTCACTTTTAATGCCTCGTACTTTGCGAACGTGCTGAAACACCACGCTAAATTCTCTTTAGAAACTGCTTTGACCGGACGTTGCTCAACCTCAGCCGACTGGTCAAACGAATTCAGATCCTCCTGTTTTTGCCCAGAACCTCAACGTCCTAGTGATTTATCGCTTGAGCAATTCATTTGCAGATCGTTTCACTTTAAACTCAGGGTTCCTAAGAGAAATAACGCTACAACCAACAGGAGCGCAACGTGTTTGATTTCAGCAACAAGGTCGTCCTTATTACCGGTGCAAGTTATGGGTTTGGTGAGCAATTCGCTTATGCCTTTGCGGACGCTGGCGCCAATTTAATTCTGACCGCGCGTAGCGAAGATGCACTCATGCAAGTCGGCAAAGCTTGTGAGGAAAAAGGCGCGAGCGTTTGTGTTGTGGCGGGAGATGTTTCAAACGAAACCGATGTGAATGTGGTGATCCAAGCCGGCATTCAGCAACTCGGTAAAATCGACGTATTAATTAATAATGCCGGGATCGCCGATCCCCGGGGCGTTTCGGCTGAACAATTTGACACCGAAACCTTTAATCGCATTATCTCCGTCGATTTAACCGGCGCTTTCATGTATGCCCGTGAATGTGGACGTCACATGCTCGAGCGCGGCAGCGGCTCGATTGTCAACATTTGCTCGATTATGGCGAGCGGTGGCAACGAAAATAACGTGATCGGCTATGCAGCCGCCAAGGGCGGCCTAGTGAACATGACCTATCAAATGGGCACCGAGTGGGCTGACCGCGGGGTTCGCGTCAACGCCGTGTCGCCTGGGTTCGTCGTGACCGAGATGACGCGCCCAATGCTCGAGGCCATGGGCATGGATAAATGGATCTCTAGCCGCACACCCATGCGGCGTCTGGGTGAAGTGCAAGAGGTTACCAATGCAGTGATGTTCCTCGCCTCGGATCTTGCCAGCTATATTACCGGCGTCGATTTACTGGTCGACGGCGGCACCAACGCCAGTAACGGCACATTCCAAATGCCCCCTATTCACCACGAGTGGAACACAGACCGGCCGATGGTGCCGACTGCATACGCCCCTGTTCAGCCCAGGCCAGACTGGTATCAAGCGTTGGAAGGCGGCATTCCGGGCTTGCATTACCCGATGCCCGAACCCGATCAGGACGATTAGGCAGGACGCAAAGGCCCCAGAGCGCCGAATGCGTTCTGGGCGCTTCTGGATTTTAAACGGGATCGAATCGCGCCTTAGTCTTTTGCGCGACGCCTTAAAGGGTCCAAGATGTTGGCAGTGGCGCTCCGAGTCGAACGAAAGGCGCTCTTAACGAGACCTCACTGCTTTTGAAGAGCAGGACGCAGACCACCGCGCTGACGCCACCACCCTCCATGCTATCAAATTTTGCAACGAGTAAACCACTGCATCCGAAAAGAGACCCAGCAATTTATTCTCACGCGGTCAGCGCAACTCAAACCCAATCGGCATGTGCGTCATGCCAGAGATAAAGGTGGAGTTCAGCCACTGAGGCGCCTCTAAGAGCCGTAGATTTTTCATTCTCGTGAGCATTTCTGTCAAAATCGCATCGATCTCGAGGCGCGCATACCATTGGCCTAAACAAACATGATGGCCACCGCCAAATGCGAGATGGCGTGCTTGTTGTCGCGTTAAATCTAACTGGTGGGGATCGGTGAACATTCTCGAATCGCGATTGGCTGCGCCATAGTACATCACAACCTTGTCACCTTTTTGCATCGCTTGCCCATTCAACACATAGTCTTGCGTGAGCGTTCTGCGCATATAAATCACCGGAGAGATCAGCCGCAAGAGCTCCTCTCGAGCTAAGGGTAATCGCCCAGCCGGATCCTCAGCAAGTTGTTCCCAGGCACCCTCTGAATGCATTAGCTCATAGGTCCCAGTCCCGACTAAGTTTCGGGTCGTATCGCCGCCCGCATCCACCAAAAGCATAAAGAATAATAAGAACTCCTCATCCGTCAGTCGGCGACCGTCTAACTCCGCATGCAACAACTGACTCGCGAGGTCCTCACCGGGCTGAGCCCGCTTTTCCTTGATAACCGACATCGCGTACTGAAACATTGCCTGGACCGCCTCGGCACTCGCCCCTTTTGGCAGGCTTGCAGGATCGGTATGAATAATCTCAGTTAATCGGTAGAGTTCCCTGCCATCACTCAAGGGCAGCCCCATCAGGTCTGCGATCACAAAACTCGGCATCTCGCCGGCCACTTCTGACATAAACTCGCATTCTCCCTTCTGCGCAATGGCGTCAATAATGCTCGTTGCCAAGGCTTTAATTCTAGGCTCATAGTCTCGCGCCGGACCCTGGGTAAAGGCGCGGCTAATCAGCTTGCGATAACCGGTATGTTCCGGCGGATCCATCATGAGCATCATCTTGCTGCTCGCACTCGCGCCGCTCGCATCGGTCATGGGATCTTGGATCATGATCGTCGGCGAGGAAGAAAAAACCGCCGCGTTACGCCCAATGTCATAAACATCTTGATACCGCGTCACCGCCCAAAAGCCGCGACCGCCCGCTTCTTCATGCCAATAAACGGGTGCTTCGGCCAGCAGGTAATCGTACTGCCCAACGGGATGGCCCCCGCTAAACGACGCAACATCTAGTAGATTGATCTTCACGATAAGGGTGCTCCTAATTTGTCATACTGCCTGGCGATAAATTTCCCTCCAAGCAATGTCAGCCGTATTAAACTCAGTGTAAGCCCTTAGCCCTTTCAGCTTTTAGCGAAGACTTTCATAAAAACCTTTAGCGAGGCTGTTAGTAAAGCCCTTAGCGGCGTTTTTAGTAAAGCCTTTAGCAGAGCTTTTAGTAGAGCCCTTAGCGGAGCTTTTAGTAAAGCCTTTAGCGACGCCTCATGTAGAGCCCTTAGCGACGCCTGATGTAAAGCCCTTAGCGTCGCTTCAAGTAAAGCCCTTAGCGACGCTTCATGTGGAGCCTTTAGCGAAGCTGTTAGCAGAGCCTTAAGCGAAGCTGTTAGCAGAGCCTTTAGCGAGCGCTTAGCGCCCCTGTAGGAGTGACCTGCCGGCGTCTGGCTAGGTCCCCAAAACCCGAGGCAGGATCGACCTTCGTTAAATTGTAAAAAAACACTTTAATCTCATGCCCGGCTTCAACTAATTGAGCATTTCATTTACTTAGAATTTATGGCGACTCCGGCAACATGCCCTTCAAGGGCTCAATCGGCTACATTCCTGATGCCGAAAACAATCACTCGTGTGATCATTCACGACGCCCATCGCCTGTAAATAGGCGTACACGATGGTCGATCCAACAAAGTTAAAGCCACGCGCCTTTAAGTCCTTACTGATTTGATCTGACAAGGGCGTTTTAGCCGCCACATCAGCCCATGATCTCACCTGGTTTATAACTGGCTTGCCGTCGACAAAGTGCCAGAGATACTGGCTAAAGCTCCCCCATTCAGCTTGAACTACAAGGAACGCCCGCGCATTTTGCCGTGCGCTGTTAATCTTTAAACGGTTACGGATAATGCGCCCATCCAGTCTCAGCGCGACTAGCCTAGCATCGCTGTAGCGCGCGATTTTGTTCGGGTCGAATTGGTCGAATAAAGCGCGGTAGCCTTCACGTTTTCTCAAAACGGTGATCCACGCCAAACCCGCTTGCGCGCCTTCTAGGATTAAAAATTCGAACAAGGTTGCATCGTCGTACGTGGGCACGCCCCACTCTTCATCGTGATAGCGCACATAGAGCGGATCCTCTCCGCACCATTGGCAACGATACTTTTGCATAACCTCTCCATGACTGCTGGCTTTTGGCAAGAACCTTTAACAGAAGTCTTCTAAACGGACTGTTACAAGGTGCAGCTAAAAAGGTGCTATTACAAGGTGCTGTTACAAGGTGCCTTTAAAAAGCGCGTTTTTATAAACGCATTTTTTTACTGACACGATTTACGTAGACCTGCGCGCATGCTCACGCGATAAATCTAACGTCCTACTATAAACCCAAAAAAATGGACTCACCAACCAATAGAACAAGCCAGCTACTCTGTTTCTGTCTTGCCAAGCTCTGCCATGAACCGCGCAACGGATCGGTGGTAGTTTTGAACCGCGGGTTCGTTCCGGCCAAACACAAAGGCCTGATTGGCGCCGGTTAGAATCGATTCCTGAATACCAAAGCCGATTCGGTAATCTTCATCCCTGACCGCCTGTAAGACCATCGCGCTGAAATTTTCTGCGGCTTGCTGAGCGTTTTCCGTGTTTGGTGCACGCGCCGAAAGAATAAACTGAATGGTCTGCGTGCTATCAATGCTAGGTCCGGGAAAAATCTGACTCACCAAGCAGTGGTCCCCTAGTATCCCGGAGATTGATAAGTTCGGAAAGCAGGAATGGATGAGCCTAATGTGGTCTGCTGGCGCCCAATCCGCTGGCACTTGGTCACTCAAGGCCCCTAAGGTTTTGCGACCAAAGGTCAGCCGTTGATGAGGCCCATAGGTGTCGAGCACCAAAAGGTTACCTACCGTATGCTGCCCCACCGTCGCACCATGCACTAGGTTGTGGTGATAAGCCTCTAAATAGCCATCAAGGGTCACCTTCCAACCCGGTCCATCAATCACCCGAACCTCGTGCAGGTGCCAATCGCTGAGTGCGAGAGTGTCTAGTTCCTCAGCAAAATCGCCCAACCAGGCGTCGATATCCATGGATTGTGATGGCGTGAGCGTGACCCAGATCAGCCCGCAACGTTCGGCGCAGGGTAGTTCCGTTAAATGAAAGTCCGCTGTGTCAATCTCGCCAAAGGTCTCGGCACCATATCGACCGATCAAAGCACCCTCTGCATCATAGGTCCAAGCATGGTAAGGGCAGGAGAACACGCGCGCCGCGCCGCAACCGTCATCGCATAAGCGCGACCCGCGATGACGGCAGGCATTCAGAAAGCACTTCACCTCGCCCGTTTGATTCCGCGCAATAATGATCGGCGTGTCAAGCACTGTCATGGCTTTGTAATCGCCTTTTTTGGGTAGCTCCAGCGTCAGGGCGAGCGCCAACGGCAGGTGTTTAAAAATGCCCTCTCTTTCTGCCTGATAGCGCGCGGGATCAATATAAGCGGCGACCGGCTGCGACATGATTTCGGGCGCCAAATCGGTTGTCTGGTGCTCAAAGTGTTGCAGCGCTCGTGCAGCAAGCCGCATCATTTCATCGTGTCTTGATTGGGTTTTCATATGATCTTAATCCAAGTCTAGCGGACCATGTGCATCGATAAAGGCCTGCCAGGCTGGCAACGCTTCGGGATAATCCGCTTTCAGCCGATTGCCACCCATCACCACCCGATCCGGATGATTTAAGCCCTGGGAATAGCCGCTCGCCGGGACATAATACAAAAAAGAGATGACGCGCTTAGCAAAGCGCCATTGGCCGTCTGATTCTCGGCGGTAGTCATCTTGGTAGCGCATCGCGGCAATCGAGACGACGCCATTCGGCGTCGTTTCAGCATGACTCAGAACCAATCCCGTCCCGCGATCGGGGTCCGCGGAATCAATTTCAAGGGTGACATCATGGGTCCAATGATAGGCCGGACCTCTAATTTTAAAAGTTTTTTCGAACAATGTTTGGATGGCCGCTTTCCCATTCGCCACCATGGACCCATTCGGGGCATCAAAACACGCATCCATCGTGAACAAGTTCATGAGCCTTGGCATATCGTGCTCGTCGCAGGCGATGGCGTAGGCCGTCACAATATCCCGAATGGCATCTTTAGACTCAAGCCGATCTAAACGCGCGGCCAACGATGCAAGGGTTGCAGAGGTGTTCATCAAGTTGTTCCTCCCGCTCGAAGCAGTTTTTGCGCATTATGGGTGAAGGGCTTTGCTTCCTGCCGAATATTATAGTCTTGTTGATCCCAGCCCGAAAAATTGGTACCAAACACCAAGCGCGCCTCATTGACATGCTGAGTGAGCAGCGCAAGCGATGCGGCATCATGGACATGGGTATCGAACCAAAGGCGGTGCAGAAGCGCATCAAACGCGCCATCCGCTTGCAGTTCCGCACTCGCCCAAGGCCGTTTTTGAGCCGCCATGCGCATCCGTCCATAGGCATAACCGGTCGCCCCGCCGCCGTGGCTCAGACAAATATCTAATTCAGGGTATTGCTGCAAAATGCCGCCGTAGATCAAGGTGCAGACCGCGATGGTCTCCTGAGCTGCAAACCCTACGATAATATCCAGATCAAATTGTTTAAGGTTAGCGTCGCCCAAAGGCCCGTCAATGCCAGCTGGGGCTGGATGAATAAAGAGCGGAACATTGAGATCAACCAGCTTTTCATAAAACGGGCTAAGCCGCGCGTCATTCAAAGGCATTCCAAAGTCCGTACCGATATAAGCACCCAGAAACCCGAGATCCCGTACCGAGCGCTCTAACTCTTCAATCGCAAAGCCAATATCCTGCATGGGCAAACTGGCAAAGGCTGCAAGACGCTCCGGGTAATTCTGAACGAGATCTGCCAAAGCATCATTGTGGGTGCGACAAAACGCCTGCCCCTGATCCACCTCAATAAAGTGAAAATAGGTTAACGGATTCGGCGAGAGAATTTGAAAATCGATACCAGCCTGATCCATTGACTGGATTCGAAGATCAGGGTCCATAAACGGACTGCCGCGATACTTGACGCCTGTCAGTTCGTAATTGGCCACCGTAAACTTAGGTCGCTCATCAAAACTTAAGATAGGACCGTGCGGGCCGGCGGCCCCCATCGTTGCTTCAAGCACAGCATGGGCGTGGACATCGATAGTTTCAGCGGATTCAAGCGTCATGGTGATGGCCCTTTGCGATTACGGTGGTTGCCTGGCGCCTCGATACGATCAAACCATCAGGCAACACTCGCCAAGCGCGAGGCGTCGTCGCATGGACGCTGGCGCTATCATAGCGGCATTCAAGCAAAGCGCTCAGGAGTCGCCGCCGGACCCTAGGCCCACGGCCCTTGCGCCTGAACGCGTGAGATTGATCCAAAAAATATTGGTCATCCTGCATGACCTTGTGGCTTGCCGTTTTTATTATCCTAACCGCTAGGATGATCCAATCTATTGGATTCGTCACCTTCGGTATCCTTAATCGCACGAATTTTCCAACATGACTGCTCGCCCTATCCGGCAGAATCTATCGGCGACCAGGCAAGTAGCGACGAATCAGATTCAAATTGATTGGCCACGAGCTCGATGCCAAAGGCCGTCGCAGCTTGCTTGTATTGCATCCAAGACTGCACCGCATTAATTGACGTGCCGGGCCCCTCATCGAACTGAATCGGACCATATACATTGGCGGTGTAAATTAGATCCTCATGATCGCCTACCCGCTGGGTGGCTTCATGCCGGGCCCCGGCCGGTTCATAAAACCAAACGCCTGGTCCGTAACCTTCCGGCGGACCCGCTCGGTAACCAATGTGGCCATTGAGCACTAGAAAATCGGCTGCCCCCAAATGGTAATGTGGCCCGGCTACGCCGTTGTGCCGAACAATCAACGAACTAACACCCGTTTCTTCACTGACGCGCAGCACTTTCAAACCAATGTCCGGCAGGGTTGGGTCAACAATCCAGGGAATGGCGCGGGTGTCGACAAAATGCGGATGCACAAAATCTGCCGCCGCCGCTTGAGCATTAACCAACTCACCCGTGCTCGGGCCTGCAATAGCGAGCGGCGTAGCCGCCACGTGGGCAGATTGCGCTCTGGGTTGCATACATTCTGCCAAGGTATTGGGTACTAATGTGATGCCATGCGCGTCAGCGCCCTGTTGCAGGTCCATTGCTGTTAACAGACTCAGAACAGCACGCTGCTCTGACAAGAATGCAACGGGTCCATAAAAATTTGCGAGGAATTCGGTGTCTTG
>JAQWWC010000129.1 GCA_029249645.1 Pseudomonadales bacterium | reverse complement strand
GTGTGATCCGGATTCGAAATGCGGAACACCGAGCGAGTGACATGGCGCTGGACGCGTGCTGCAACTGTTATACCTGTAATAATTTTTCAAGAGGTTATTTGCACCATTTGGATAAGTGCGGCGAGATTCTAGGCGCCACCCTTAACTCAATCCATAATATCGCTTATTACCTTGAATTAATGCGTCAAGCGCGCAGTGCGCTGGCAGATGATGAATATGATGCTTGGGCTTTGACTGTTTATGCGGGGTGGTCTGAGGCCCCGCCGCCGTTAGTATTCGATTTAGAGTTACCACAGTGATTGCGTCTGACGACCGGAAACTGGACAATGCAGCCTCGAAGTCGTCCTCAATTTGGGTTTAGCCGGTTAAAAGGCCAAGGTCTGCGTTGTAGGACATTCTCATATGACAGGGGGAATACATGCTTGAATGGTTTATTCCAGCTGCACAGGCGGCTGACGCAGGAGGTCCAATGCCAGGATTTGACATTTTAATACTCGTAGCTTTCGCAGGCATCTTTTATTTTATGCTTTGGCGCCCGCAAAGTAAGCGAGCGAAAGAGCATCGCGAGCTGATTGAAGGGTTGGGCAAGGGTGATGAAGTGATGACCAATGGCGGATTGGCCGGAAAGATCGTGAAGGTTGAAGAGCAGTTTGTTGTCGTTGAAGTGGCCGCAGGCGTTGAGCTCAGATTTCAAAAAGCCGCGGTTTCTGCGGCGTTGCCGAAAGGCACTTTGAAGTCCTAACCAACTAGACTGTCCTGACCGAGGTTGAATCCGTGTTAAATCGATATCCCCTTTGGAAAAACCTGCTAATTGTCGGCGTGTTTGTGTTGGGCATTATTTACGCCATGCCGAATTTTTACCCGCCAGACTACGCCATCCAGATTCAAAACGAGCAGGGCAGTGCCGCGGTGCAGGATCGAGAACTGACGGTCGCGTTATCGGCTTTGACGGAATCGGGTATCCAGATCAAATCGAGTAGTTTGATAGACGGCAATGCTTTAATCCGGCTCAGCTCAGCGGATGATCAACTCAAAGCGCAACCTTTGATTCAGCGAGCGCTGCACGACCTAAATGCTAATTTTGTCATCGCGCTTAATTCCGCACCCACAACGCCTCAATGGTTGCGTGAATTAGGCGCGGAGCCCATGAAGTATGGTTTGGATCTTCGTGGCGGCGTGCACTTTCTGATGGAGGTCGATACGGCAAGCGCTGTGGAAGATCGGCTTGAGGGGATGGAGCAAGACATCAAAAGGGCTTTCAGATCGGGCTCTGAACGTGTTCGGTACGCGGGGACGTCGATTTTAGAGGGCCGCGTGTTGCAATTTCAGTTCGCGGCTGAAGACGTGCGCAGCAAAGCAAGGCGTCAGGTAGAAGAGAGTTATCCTCAGTTTGTGGTTACCGAAAGTGATTTGCCGAGTGGTGCAGACGGCTTTGCATTGAATTTAACGATGAGTGACAGTGCGATTCGCGAGATCGAGGATTTTGCGGTGCAGCAAAATCTGCAAACCATTCGCAATCGAGTAAATGAACTGGGCGTCGCGGAGCCCTTGGTTCAGCGATTGGGTCGCCAGCGCATTGTGGTCGATCTGCCAGGGGTTCAGGACACAGCAGAAGCCAAAAAAATATTGGGTAAGGTGGCGACGCTAGAGTTTCGACTCGAAGCGAGTCCTGATGCGTCAAGAGCCAGCACGCTGGCTCAAAATTACGAGGGCCGAGCGGTGCGGCTCGAGCGAGACCTTATTTTGAGAGGCGAGCGGGTGTTTGACGCACAAGTTGGTTTTGATCCGGATAGTGGCCTGCCTCAGGTCAATATAACGTTGGACAGTGAAGGTGGCGAGTTGATGCATCGATCGACCCGGCACAATATTGGCCGACGAATGGCGGTTGTTTTTATAGAGACGAAAACGCGAGACCGTTATGAGTTCCAAGACGGGCGCGAGATTAAAATTTCTGAGCCCTACGTCGAAGAGCGGGTGATCTCGCTTGCCACTGTGCAGGCGGCCCTTGGCGTGAGCTTTCGGATAACGGGTCTGGCAGGCGATGAAGCCCGCGAATTGGCGCTGTTGTTGCGTGCAGGCGCACTTGCGGCCGACATGTTTATCGCCGAAGAACGGACGGTTGGCGCCAGCCTCGGTCAGGAGAATATCGAACTCGGTGCGACCTCCGTGCTGATTGGGTTTAGCTTGGTCGTGTTGTTCATGCTCGCTTTTTATCAGTGGTTTGGGTTGGCAGCAAATCTAGCCCTGATTGCGAATTTGCTGCTGTTGGTGGCAGTAATGTCGAGCTTATCAGCAACCCTGACCTTGCCGGGTATTGCCGGCATTGTGCTCACAGTCGGGATGGCAGTCGATGCCAATGTGCTGATTTTCTCGAGGATAAAAGAAGAGCTCAGAAAAGGCACAGCGCCTCAGTTGGCCATCAACGCCGGATTTGAACGCGCTTTTGTGACGATTCTTGACGCCAACATAACAACGCTCTTAGTCGCAATTATCTTGTACAGTATTGGTACCGGGCCTGTGAAAGGATTCGCGATAACGTTAATGATTGGTATTTTGACGTCGATGTTTACCGCCATCATGGGAACACGGTCTTTGATCAACTTAGCGGTGGGCGGCCGACCTATCAAGCGTTTGGCAATTGGGTGGTCGCAGTCATGAGAATGGTTCCGTTTATGAAGTATCGCCAGGTTGCGGCCTGGAGTTCGGTTGCGCTTTTATTGGGCGCGGTCGCAAGTTTGAGTATTCAGAGCTTGAACTGGGGTCTAGATTTCACCGGGGGTACGCTGGTGGAAGTGAGTTACCCAGAGCCCACGAACCCCGAGCAGATTCGTCTGAATCTAGATAATGCCGGCTGGAATGGTCATGTGGTGCAATATTTCGGCTCGGATCGTGACATTTTGGTTCGAATGCCCCCTCAAAAAACGCTGTCAGATAAAGATAATGCGCGCTTAGGCGACAGTTTGTTTGCCGCTCTGAGCGCGTCTGCAGACGGGCAGATTGATCTGCGACGGAGCGAGTTTGTCGGCCCGGCAGTTGGGGAAGAGCTTGCGAATCAGGGTGGTTTGGGGTTGCTGGCGGCGCTGGCGATGGTGCTTTTGTATGTGTCGTTTCGGTTTCAGCTTAAATTTGCAGTGGGCGCGGTAATTGCGCTTTTTCACGACGTTTTGTTCACATTAGGAATTTTTTCGTTGTTACGCTGGGAGTTTGATTTAACCGTGCTGGCGGCGCTGCTCGCGGTTATTGGTTACTCTTTAAATGACACGATTGTGGTGGCAGACCGAATTCGAGAGAATTTTCGTCAATCGCGACGCGGTAAATCAAGCGATATTATTGATGGGTCTTTGAACCAAACGTTGGGGCGTACGATGATCACGTCGTTAACAACCCTTTTGGTACTTTTCGCTCTGCTGATCTTGGGCGGTGAATTAATCCGGGGTTTTGCGACCGCTTTGATCATTGGTGTCGTGGTGGGGACCTATTCTTCAATCTACGTTGCGGCCAATGTCTTGTTAAGGCTGAATTTGAGTCGAGAAGATCTTATTGTACCCGTTAAGGAAGGCGCTGATCTGGATGGTGAGCCATAGCGGTTAGGCGCTAGCGGGAGTTCCGACTTGACGCACTTAAATAAAGGCTCCGCTGCGATGGCGTGCACTGGTGATCAAGGCGCATGCGCGCTCAAAACCCTATCCCTGATGATTGCGCCACGCGACCTGCGACACGCTGGGTTGGTTCAGGCGCAAGGCGGCTCTGAGCACATTTTGCCTGTCCTTGCGTGAAGCATTAGGCAGTAGAAAAGGGTCAAAAATGTGTGCCGCATGGTTGGCGGTAACCATGTTAGCGGCGCGATTCGTTGATCTGAATCGCCTCTAAGCAGAGGGCTTGAAGGAGAATGGCGCGCAAAGTCCAGAATCTTGGGTCTGCACGACGCTCAGGTCAGGTGCGATCTAGTGAGCGAGCCAAGCGTCTTAAACAGCCTTGGGTTTGCCGCAACCAAGTTACCAGATTTTAAGTGTTCGAGGCCGCCTTCAAAGTCGCCAATTAATCCGCCGGCTTCTTGAACGATTAGGCAACCTGCTGCGATGTCCCATAGTGCAAGGTTATGCATCCAAACGCCGTCGAGACGACCCGCCGCGAGCGAGGCGAGTTCGAGCGCGGCACTGCCCGGCTCGCGGTAATTGCCACCGGCATTCATCAGCGCTGCCACCGTTTTGCTATGGCCCTCAAATCGGTCGTGCCCATAGGAACCAGCGCTTGCAAACAGTCCGCCCTCCGGTTTTTCTCGGTTAGAGACGCGAATCTTTCGTCCGTTGAGCTGCGCGCCGCGCCCTCGTGAGGCGATAAATTCTTCTTGCGTAATAGGGTTAATGATGACGCCAAGTTTCAACTTGCCCAATTCCATGCAAGCGATCGAAACGCAGAAGTGTGGAATTTGTCGACTAAAATTGGTGGTGCCGTCGATGGGGTCGATAATCCAATGGTGATCCGAGTCTCGCGTTGCTTCGGTTTTCGCGCCCTCCTCACCCGTGATCGCATGGTTTGGAAATGTTTTTCGGATGGAGTCTGATATAATCTGCTCCGCTTCACGGTCTACATTGGTCACGAAATCATTCGTGCCTTTCTCGGTTGTTTTAACGAGGTCTGGGCGATCGTAAGCTCGAACGATGTGACGGGCTGCTTCTCTGGCAGCTCGCAGCGCAATATTGATCATCGGTTCCATAAAGCGTTCGGTGTGGTGGAAAGAGGGCGCATCATACCAGATCTGCCTCGTTGAACAGTAGATAAAAGGATCTTCATCATGACGAACCCCCATCCATTGCGGGCGAAAGTGCGCATTGTCTTGGTTGAAACCTCTCATCCAGGCAACATTGGCGCTGCAGCTAGGGCCATGAAAAACATGGGTTTGGATCGCCTTTACTTGGTGCAACCCGTTGACTATCCAAATGAAAAAGCGGTTTTTCGGGCAGCGAGCGCGAGCGATGTTTTAGATCAAGTCGTGGTATGTGCGAGCCTGCAGGAAGCGATTAGCGACTGCAGTTTGGTGCTCGGTACATCGGCTCGGCAACGGCGAATTCCGTGGCCGTTAGTGACCCCTAAGGAAGCGGCGAACAAAATTACTGAGCACGGCTCGGCGGCTGGTGACATAGCGATCGTTTTTGGTCGAGAATCGAAAGGGCTGAAAAACGAAGAACTGCAGCAATGTCAGTATCACGTGAACATTCCAACGAGTGAAGCCTACAGTTCCTTAAACTTAGCGATGGCCGTTCAGGTGCTCAGTTATGAATTGTTTTGCGCCAGTGAAGCGGAAGCCTCTGCGCGGGTTTGGGATCAACTGCCTGCAACCAATACCGATCTCGAGCACTTTTTTGGACACCTTGAGGCGACCTTGGCGGAGGTTGGCTTCCATGATCCAGACAATCCCCGGCAATTGCTAACCCGACTAAGGCGTTTGTTCTTGAGGATTGAACCGGATCAGATGGAAATTTCAATTTTAAGAGGTTTCTTGAAAGCTGTGAATGATACGACTCGCAGGAAATCCTAGAATATGAGATACCCGACTAAAACGCTTGGTTATTAGAGGCGCCTGCATTAAACTGGCGCTCTGTCTCGGATGGGTTGATGCTTTGATGTCCGACCCGCGTTAAGGCTAGGGAGTCCCAAAAAAGGATGCTTTGGTCGAAATGAATTTGGTAAAGCGACGCCGACGCAAGTTTTAAGGGGTGGGCCTAGTCTCGGAAAAGCCGGTTGAGGCTGAAAAATGGCACTGTGAACTGGCAGAGCCTCGAGTGGGAAAGACGCAGCGTTCTCAACCTAATTAATTGAGAACGCGATCATTAGATGAAAAGGGCTAGCAACCAGCAAACGCTGACGAGAATAGCGCCAGGGCGCACATTACTGGAGACCAGACAAAGCGATGAAGCTGACAGCAAAAGGTCGATATGCGGTTACCGCTATGGTGGATTTGGCGGTTTATGGTGACCAAGGCCCAATTTCTTTGAGTGAAATCTCCGAGCGGCAATCGATTAGTCAACCGTATCTCGAGCAGTTGTTTGCGAAGTTAAAGGCGAATCATCTGGTTCTGAGCGTTCGTGGACCTGGTGGCGGATACCGGTTGGGTCGGGATAGTCAGGATATTGATGTCGCGGATATTGTTGCCTCAGTGGATGAGTCGGTGGATGCCACCCGATGTGGTGGCAAGGCGGATTGTCAGGGTGGTGAGATGTGTCTGACCCACGAACTTTGGTCGGATCTAAGCGATCAGATCCACAGCTTTTTGAAAGGGGTCAACTTGGCGAGCCTCGTTCAAAAGAATCAGGTACGCGCAATTGCTACCAAGCAAACACTGGATCAATACGACCAGATAGGAATTCAAGCCGTACAACTAACGGATTAATGAGGTTGAGGAAACAATGAAAGCACCGGTTTATTTTGATTATGCAGCGACCACGCCAGTCGACCCGAGAGTCGCCCAGAAAATGAGCGAATGTCTGATGACGGAAGGGAACTTTGGTAACCCAGCTAGCCGCTCACATAAGTTTGGTTGGGAAGCTGAGGAAGCAGTGGAGCTCGCCCGTAAGCAGGTCGCGGACCTGCTCAATTGTGATCCTCGAGAGATTGTTTGGACCTCTGGGGCAACCGAGTCAGATAACCTCGCAATTAAAGGTATCGCGCAGTTCTACAAGGGGAAAGGCAAGCACCTGATTACCTCAAAAATTGAGCACAAGGCGGTTTTAGATACTTGCCGGCATTTGGAGCGGGATGGTTATGAGGTCACCTACCTCGAGCCGGGCGAAGATGGGCTGATTACACCCCAGCAAGTGGCAGACGCGATTCGTGAGGACACGACCTTGGTGTCGGTCATGCATGTTAATAACGAGATCGGTGTAATCAATGATATTGCAGGAATCGGTGAGGTCTGCCGTGCGGCTAAGGTGTTTTATCACGTGGATGCGGCGCAAAGCGCCGGCAAGATACCCGTCGATTTAGAGTCGCTGAAAGTGGATTTAATGTCTTTGTCTGCACACAAGATGTATGGGCCGAAAGGCGTTGGCGTTTTGTATGTCAGGCGCAAGCCGAGAGTGCGTTTGGAGGCCCAGATGCATGGTGGTGGTCACGAGCGCGGCATGCGGTCAGGCACTTTAGCAACGCACCAACTGGTAGGGATGGGTGAATGTTGCAGAATCGCCCAGCTGGAGATGGCGTCTGAAGCTGATAGAACGCTTGCGCTGCGCGAGCGTCTTCGGCGTGGGTTCGACGATATGGAAGAGGTTTACGTTAATGGCGACCTGAACGCTCATGTCCCTGGCATCATCAATATGAGCTTCAATTATGTTGAGGGCGAGTCTCTTATTATGTCGCTGCCTGAAATCGCATTGTCGAGTGGATCTGCTTGTACCTCGGCAAGTCTTGAGCCGTCCTACGTGTTAAGGGCGCTTGGGATGAACGATGAGCTGGCACATAGTTCTTTGCGTTTCTCTGTTGGGCGGTTTACGACAGAGGAAGATGTAGATGGCGCGATCAAACAGGTTCGGCACGCGGTCGAAAAATTACGAGAATTATCGCCACTTTGGGATATGTACAAGGACGGCGTTGATCTAGACAGTATAGAATGGGCGGCGCACTAGCGCGAAATACAGTGAGTTAATGGAGCAGTCAAGATGGCTTATAGCGACCAAGTAATGGATCATTATCAGAACCCTAGGAATGTCGGTAAATTCGACGATCAGGATGATCAAATTGGCACCGGTATGGTGGGTGCGCCGGCCTGTGGTGATGTGATGCGACTTCAAATCAGGGTCAACGACGAGGGTATCATTGAGGACGCAAAATTTAAGACCTATGGATGCGGGTCAGCGATCGCGTCGAGCTCGTTATTAACCGAATGGGTCAAGGGGCGAAGCCTTGATGATGCGGCGCAGATCAAGAACACTGAAATTGCGGAAGAACTGGCGCTGCCACCCGTTAAGATCCATTGCTCGGTGCTAGCCGAGGATGCGATTAAAGCAGCTGTTGAAGACTACCGTAAGAAACTAGCGGCACAAACATAGATCGCGGCCGGTCAGAGCGAGGGTAGGGTTGTATGAATATTAGTTTGACAGATACCGCGGCGCGCCATGTTCATGGTTTTCTGGAAAGCCGTGGGCGTGGGCTTGGCATTCGCCTAGCGGTCAAAACCACCGGTTGTTCGGGGCTTATGTATGTCATCGAGCCGGTCGATCAGCCTGCCGAAGAGGATGTGAGCTTCGAAACGCAAGGCGTGAAAGTCTTTATAGATCCCAAAAGTTTGATTTATGTCGACGGCACCGAAATGGATTACGTCAAGCAAGGTTTGAACGAAGGCTTTGAGTTTCGAAACCCAAACGTCAAAGGTGAGTGCGGCTGCGGCGAAAGCTTTACCGTTTAGCTGAGTAGGCCTGGTGAATTTTAGCCAAAATTTCTTTGAAATATTTCAAATCAACGTTGCGTTCGATCTTGATGTGACAGACCTCAGTGCGCGTTATCAAGCGCTGCAAAAGCGAGTGCACCCTGACCGATACGCGGGGCAAGGAGATCAAGCAGAGCGGTTGGCCACCCAGTGGGCAACCCAAGTTAATGTGGCATACGCGACGTTATC
The DNA here is from genome assembly GCA_029249645.1 of Pseudomonadales bacterium. Taxonomy (GTDB): domain Bacteria; phylum Pseudomonadota; class Gammaproteobacteria; order Pseudomonadales; family Azotimanducaceae; genus UBA9926. The sequence continues at coordinate 16,548 of JAQWWC010000129.1, read as the reverse complement.
AGAGCCTTTAGCCCGCGCAAGCTATTTGCTCGATCTGCAAGGTGTTGTACTGGCTCAGAATCCAACGCTTGATCCAACATTTTTATTTGAGCAAATCGAGCTTCGGGAAACATTGGACGAGATTCGCCAGGCAGGGTCCGTAGCCCGGGCTGAGTCGTTTATTCACGCGCTTGCAGTAAAACAAAGCGCTGAAGCTCAAGCTTTTAACGACTATTTCAAAGCCGAAGCGCTGACCGAGGCAACGACGTGTGTGTATCGCATGCAATTCTTAAGCAAGCTTTCTCAGGGCGCTAAAGCTCTAGAGGAAGAATTACTGGGTTATTAGTATGGCGTTGATTCAAATTACAGAACCCGGACAAGCACTTGATCCCCATCAGCGTAAACGGGCTGCCGGGATCGATCTGGGCACCACCAATTCTTTGATTGCGGCCGTCCGGCAGGGCCAAGTGGACGTTTTAAAGGATTTGTCTGGCGATAGTATGTTGCCCAGTGTGGTGCATTATTCCGGTGCGGACGTAACGGTAGGTGCCGAGGCCTTGCCTTTTTCTGCCTTGGAACCTTTCAATACGATTGCCTCGGCAAAACGGTTGTTAGGGCGAGGGCAGACTGATCTGGACGGCTTTGCTGGAGATCAGCGTTATGACTTTGCATCGGACGATGGCGGTATGGTTCGTCTGCAAACGGCCGCCGGTGTGATTAGTCCGGTTCAAGTGTCAGCGGAAATATTAAAAGTTTTATCGGATCGGGGTGCAGCAACCCTCGGGGGCCCGCTCGACGGAGTTGTCATTACCGTACCGGCCTATTTTGATGACGCGCAGCGTCAAGCCACTCGGGATGCCGCGGCTATTGCTGGGCTCAATGTCCTCCGTCTGTTGAATGAGCCAACGGCAGCGGCGGTGGCCTATGGGCTCGATAGCGGCGATGAAGGTCTCGTTGTGATCTTTGATCTGGGCGGCGGGACCTTCGACGTATCGTTACTGCGATTGTCTCGTGGCGTGTTTGAGGTGCTTGCAACGGGTGGAAATTCTGGTTTAGGCGGCGACGACTTCGATGCGCTGATCGCCGAGCTAGTACTTGAAAAAGCGCAACCCGAGGGCGGTCTCGACGCCCCATCGCGTCGACAGTTGATGACTGAGGCCCGGCGAGTTAAAGAATTACTGTCGAGCCAAAGCCAGGTCGATGTCACGTTGGCCTTGCCGAGCCTGCAATGGCAGGGGTCAATCCATCTTGCAGAGTTTGAGGACAAAGTTTCTGGCTTGGTGGAAGAAACCATTAAAGCCGCCAGACGCGTCTTGCGAGATGCGGGGGTTACGGCGACCGAGATTAATCAAGTCGTCTTGGTCGGTGGCTCAACGCGTGTGCCGCTGGTTCGTAAGGAAGTTGAGGCTTTCTTTGGTCGTGCCCCGTTGACTGAAATAGATCCAGATCGTGTGGTGGCTTTGGGCGCGGCATTGCAAGCTGATGTCTTGGTGGGTAACAAGCCGGATGACGAAATGCTCTTGCTGGACGTCCTGCCCCTGTCTTTGGGACTCGAAACCATGGGCGGGCTGGTTGAAAAAATAATCAGCCGAAATACACCCATACCGGTTCAGCGTGCGCAGGAATTTACGACTTACAAAGACGGGCAAACGGCGATGTTGATTCACGTCCTACAGGGCGAGCGGGAACAGGTCGCGGATTGTCGATCGCTTGCACAATTTGAGTTAAGGGGAATTCCGCCGATGGTCGCCGGTGCGGCAAAAATACAAGTCGTGTTTCAGGTCGATGCGGATGGATTGTTGTCGGTTTCAGCATCAGAACTGGCGACCGGTGTTTCAGCTGCAATCACCGTAAAACCTTCCTACGGTCTGTCCGACACAGAAGTGACCGATATGCTCAAAGCATCTTTTGCCCATGCGAAAGAAGATGCGGCAGCTCGGATGTTGCTCGAAGCAAGAGTTGATGGCCAGCGCTTGGTCGATGCTCTCTTGGCGGCGATACAGCAAGACGGCCCTGCGCTTTTGGCCCCGGAGCAGACGCAAGCCCTGCAGCTCGGTATCCAGACGCTTGAGGCAGCCCTTGCTGGGGATCAGGTCCAATTGATTTCAGCAGAAACCCAAAATCTCAGTGAGGCGAGCGATGATTTCGCCGCCAAACGAATGGATAAAGAGGTCCGAAGGGCTCTAACGGGGCAGTCCCTCGATGGGGTTTTAGGTGAAAATCAAGCAACAGCCGATGAGGCTCATGAGATGACACAGGAATAGAGGATGCCAAAGGTCGTAATTTTACCGCATATCGAACGCTGTCCAGACGGAGCGGTGCTCGATATCGCCCCCGGTGAGGTGCTCATTGATGCGGCTTTAGCCCATGGGATTAAAATTGAGCACGCTTGCGAGATGGCGTGCGCTTGTACAACGTGTCATGTCATTGTTCGGGAGGGATTTGATTCATTGGAGCCATCTGATGACTTAGAAGACGACCTGTTGGATAAAGCATGGGGTTTGGAGCCAGACTCTCGCTTGAGTTGCCAGTTTGTTGTGGCGGATGAGGATTTGGTTATAGAGATTCCCCGGTATACCATTAATCAAGTCTCTGAGAGTCAATAACCTTGTGATGAAATGGACCGACACGCTAGAAATTGCCCTTGCGTTAATTGACGCGCATTCCGACGTAGATCCGTTGACTATTCGTTTCACAGATCTAAAAGCTTGGGTTGAAGCGTTACCCGAATTTGACGATCAGTCAGACCGGTGCGGCGAGAGAATCTTAGAAGCAATTCAAATGACCTGGATTGACGAGGCTGACTAGAGTGAATTAGGGCGGGAATACACTATTTTGCTGGGTTAATCGCGCGTATAATACGGCGCCTCAAAAACAGTAATTTATCAGTGGAGTTGTCATGGCCTTAGAACGAACTTTTTCTATTATTAAACCTGATGCAGTGGCTAAAAATGCCATCGGTCAAATTGTCGGGCGGTTCGAAGCAAATGGTCTGCAGATCGTTGCGCAACGAATGGAGCATCTCACCGAAGAGAAGGCCAAAGGCTTTTATGCTGAGCATGATGGCAAAGGGTTCTTTAACGATTTGGTTGCGTTCATGACCTCAGGGCCAGTTGTTCTCCAAGTTTTGCAGGGCGAGAATGCGATTTTAAAAAATCGCGAGTTAATGGGTGCCACCAATCCTCAAGAAGCGGCCGCTGGAACCATTCGAGCCGATTTCGCACAAAGTATTGATGCGAATGCGGTTCATGGCAGCGACGCGCCTGAATCTGCTGCACGAGAAATAGCCTATTTCTTTACCCCTGAGCAAATCTGCAACAGATGAAGCAGATTACGCCAGAAAAAATTGATCTGCTGGGCCTGAGTCAGGCCCAGATGACATCGGTTTTGGCTGGTTTAGGTGAAAAGCCTTACCGCGCCGCTCAGGTCATGAAATGGTTGCATCATCGATCGGTTATGAAGATCGATGATATGACCGATATCAGTAAGAAGCTGCGGACAGAGTTCGCAGCTGGCGCTGAAATTCACGAACCTGAGGTTTTATCCGAAAAGGTCTCGCGGGACGGCACTCGAAAGTGGTTAATGCAGTCTCGATCCGGCAGCGCTATTGAAACGGTTTTTATCCCGGAAGGTAACCGCGGCACGCTCTGCGTTTCCTCTCAGGTGGGCTGTATTTTAGATTGTAAATTTTGTTCGACCGGCAAGCAGGGCTTTAACTCTAATTTGACTGCGGGTGAGATTGTTGGTCAGTTGCGGATGGCAGAGCGGCGTTTGCGGGCGGAGTATGAGGATCGGAATCGGGTCGTCACCAACGTTGTACTGATGGGTATGGGCGAGCCGCTCCTTAACATCGATCAAGTGATTCCGGCGGTGTCGGTCATGATGGATGACTTGGGCTATGGTATCTCGAAGCGCAAGGTCACGATTTCGACCGCCGGCGTGGTCCCAGGTATCCTGAGGTTAAAAGAAACCACCGATGCCTCATTAGCGATCTCGCTGCACGCACCCAATGATGCGCTCCGGGATCAGCTGGTGCCGATCAATCGCAAATACCCCATCGCGATGTTGCTAGATGCTTGTCGTGACTACGCAGAAAATTTGGGCGAGAAGCGGACAATCACCATTGAGTACACGTTGCTTGATGGTGTCAATGATCAGGCCGAGCAGGTTCGGGAGCTAGCGGTTCTGCTTAAAAATTTCCCCTGCAAAATTAACTTAATACCCTTTAACCCTTACCCGGGCACCGCATTTAAGAGACCGTCCGCTGCGAGTGTTAGATATTTTCAAGAGTATTTGGTTGGCAAAGGCTTTTCAACGATGGTGCGGACCACGCGTGGCGATGACATCGATGCGGCGTGTGGTCAGCTTGCAGGCCAGGTAGCTGATAGAACCTCGCGTAGCGCGCGGTACCAACGCATCGCATTGCAGGCGGCGGCCGAATGAGAGGGATCGCGTTCGGTCTGGCGCTTTTATTAGTGATGGGTTGTGCCGCTCAAAATCCGGGCGTCGCGTCAGTCGATCAAAACGAAGTAGCGGCGCGGGCAATTGAGCTTGGGACGGCGTATCTGCGGCAGGGTGATTATGGCCGAGCCAAAGATAATTTAATGAAAGCGCTGACGATTGATGATCAATCAGCACCGGCTCATCATACCTTGGCGATTGTGTTCCAGCAGGAGCGCGAGTTTGGGCTGGCGGAGTCTTATTTTAAGCGTGCCATCGCGCTCGATCCAGAAATGATCGCCGCGCGCAATAATTTTGGGGGTTTTTTGTATGCTCAAGGCCGTCCAGTTGAAGCGGTTGAGCAGCTAACAATTGCAACCGAGGATCGCTTTTATGAGCTCAGGCCCCAAGCCTTTGAGAATTTAGCGGTGGCTTACCTCGCCCTTAACGACCGGCTTGCTGCCCGCGATGCCTTTGAACGTGCAGAGGCGCTGAATCCTAGATTGCCAAGAACGTTGCTTGAGCTAACCCTCTTGCATCTAGAGGATCAAAACTACCCGGCAGCGAAAGCACTGTATATAAGGCACCGAGCAATCGCTCCTGAATCAGCAAGAAGTTTGTCTGCGTGTACAAAAATTTATGCCATTTTTATAGACGCGGCGGAACGCAGCCGATGCACCACTGATTTACTTCGGATCTATCCAGCCTCGATGGAAGCTTCAGAGGCGGTCGCGGAATCCCAAGGAGGGGTGGATGGGCGTTGAGGAAATAGGACAGGCCAGTCCGTTAACGGTCTCTGAGCAATTAAGACAGGCTAGAGAAGCGGCTGGTATGACCCAAGCCGCGGTTGCCGAGCAGTTATTCTTGACCGAGACGTACATTCGGGACATGGATAGTGGTGATTTCCATCGGTTACCGAAGCAAGCGTTTGTCCGGGGCTATCTGCGCAGTTATGCACGGGTCGTGGGCCTTGATGGCGGTCAATTGGTGCAACTATACGATGAGGCTTTTCGGGAAACACCGCCAGATACCCCGGCAGATGTTGCCGTGAACGTGAAGGAAAATCGATTCTCTGGGCCAGTTGTGCTCACCGGTGTGATTGGATCGGGGATTGTTTTGATTTTGGTGCTCCTGGTGTGGATGTTGACGTCGGGCGATGACCGGGTTGAAGCAGAAGCGATGACGCCGGCGGTCGCCGAGCCGGTTCTAGGTGATAAACCTAGTTCGGAGATCACGGAGGGTGCGTTGACTATTCCCGGCGACGTTGAAACGGCGCCGGTTGAACCGGAGTCTTTAGACAAAACGCTTGACCGAGAACCGACTTCGGACCGTGAGGCGCCAGCACCTGGGGTGGTGGGCAATTTCGAACGCGCGGCGGCCGTTGTTACACTAGAAAATCAAATTGCAAAGGCCGAAAACCCAACGCTGGCAAGGATTAATCAAGATGTGGACTCTTTGGATTTGCCGATGGCAAGGTCTGATTCTGAACCATTAGCGACCAGTGGCAGCGGTTTAGAGGGCTGGGCCGATGAAGCGGCAGGTTTCGATCAATTGAGCGGTCAGGCGCAAGCAGGTTTTAATCTGGACCCTGAGCGGGGGGGGGCAAAACAAGTCGAAATCCGGCGAGAAAATCGAGCTGATGGGCGACAAATCTTCGTGGATGCGGGCGGCTCGGATGAATTAAAAGCGACCCTCGTTGGTGAATGCTGGATAGAAGTGGCGGATAGTCAAAATGAATTGATTTACGGCGATCTCAATCGCGCCGGTGATGTGCTAGTGCTCAATGGACGCGCGCCCCTGACGGTATTGCTCGGCAATGCGCCGATGGTGAGTCTAGAGTTTAATGGTCGAGCGATTGACCTTGATTCGGCAACGACACGCGACGCGATCGCTCGATTGACCTTAATGAATTAGGAGGGACGTTGTGCACCAAGATTCTAAGATAGTGCGACGGGTATCCAAGCAGATTATGGTGGGAGCTGTACCGGTCGGGGGTGATGCCCCGATTGCAGTTCAAAGTATGACCAATACCAATACGCTGGATGTTGCGGCAACGGTTGCTCAGATTCGGCGTCTTGAAGTGGCCGGTGCCGATATTGTTCGGGTCTCGGTGCCCAGCATGGACGCGGCAGAGGCATTTGGAAAAATTCGATCCCAAGTAGATGTGCCATTAGTGTCCGATATTCACTTTGATTACAAGATTGCGCTTAAGGTTGCCGCGCTGGGTGTGGATTGTTTGCGGATTAATCCTGGCAATATCGGCAGTCCGGATCGTGTGCGGGCGGTGGTAAGTGCCTGTAAAGATCAAGGCATTCCGATTCGGATTGGTGTTAACGCTGGGTCCTTAGGCAAGGATTTAATGCGCAAGTATAAAGAGCCCAACGCCTCAGCAATGATTGAGTCGGCGTTGCGCAATATTGAAATGCTGGATGCTGAGAACTTCGATCAGTTCAAGCTGAGTCTTAAGGCTTCTGATATTTTTATGACGATTGAGGCGTATCAGCGTATTGCGAGTCAAATCGATCAACCACTACATCTGGGTATCACTGAAGCGGGCGCACTGCGTTCAGGTACGGTGAAGAGCGCAGCTGGGCTTGGATTTTTACTGATGGCTGGCATCGGTGATACGATTCGGGTGTCGTTGGCGGCGGACCCGGTTGAGGAAGTAAAGGTTGGGTTTGATTTGCTGAAAAGCCTGCATCTGCGCAGTAAAGGCATTCACTTTGTGGCTTGTCCGAGTTGCTCTCGCCAGAACTTTGATGTCATTTCTACGGTGAATGAACTGGAACGTCGGGTGGAAGACATCACAACGCCGCTCGATGTCGCGATTATTGGCTGTATTGTGAATGGACCGGGTGAGGCAAAAGAAGCCGACATTGGGTTGACAGGCGCGACGCCAAACAACTTGATCTATCGAGATGGTGCACCCAGTCAAAAAGTGACCAACGAGCATTTAATTGATGACCTTGAGGCGATGATTCGACGGCGAGTGGCCGAAAAAATCGCCGCTGAAGCCACCGAAAATGTTGAATTAACGTCAAATTGAGTGGGATTTTGTAGTGAGTAACGTAATTAAAGCCATTCGAGGGATGCAGGATCTGCTACCTGAAAAAAAAGCGCGATTCCGCTTGATCGAAGATCAAGCCAGACGTGTTTTGGCCGGTTATGGTTATCAGGAAATAGGCTTGCCGATCCTCGAGAGCACCAGTTTGTTCAGTCGCCTGGTCGGCGCGAGTACTGATATTGTCGAAAAAGAAATGTACACCTTCAATGATCGCAATGAAGAGAGTTTGACGCTGCGGCCGGAAGGCACCGCTGGATTGGTTCGTTTTGTGAATGAGCATGGTCTGGCCTTTAATCAAACCCAAAGGCTTTGGTACACGGGGCCGATGTTCCGTTACGAGCGACCCCAGAAAGGCCGCTATCGGCAGTTTGATCAGATTGGCGTTGAGTGTATCGGGATGGAAGGTCCGGATATCGATGCCGAGTTACTGTTGCTTTCCGCGAGGCTTTGGTCGGTTTTAGGTATATCGAACTCGGTAACCCTCGAGCTCAACTCGATCGGTGATGCTGAAAGCAGGGATGCCTTTAGCGCTGCTTTGGTGAATTATTTAACGCGCTATAAAGCGGATTTGGATGAAGACAGTCTTCGTAGGTTGACGTCAAATCCGATGCGCATTTTGGATACCAAAGTCCCCACAACTCAGTCCCTTTTGGCGGATGCTCCGGTCCTCAGTGACTTTATTGACGCGGCGTCTCGAAAGCATTTTGATGGTCTGTGTGCGATACTGGATGATTCTGGGCAATCCTATCGGATTAATTCAAGCATCGTGCGCGGTTTGGACTATTACAACCGCACTGTTTTCGAATGGGTCACGGATGAATTGGGTGCCCAAGGTACAATTTGTGGTGGTGGCCGCTACGATGGATTAGTGGCGCAATTAGGGGGCAAACCCACTCCTTGTGTCGGCTTTGCGCTGGGTTTAGATCGCTTAGCATTAATGCTTGAGGGTCAGGCAGTGCAAGGGCCCCGAATCAATATTTATGGGGTTTCCGTTGGGGAAGCCGCGCGAGGCAAGATGCTCGTCCTCGCAGAACAAGTGCGGACGCACCTCGGTCTTTCGATTCAGGTTCATGCAGGCGCGGGAAAGCTCAAGGCGCAAATGAAAAAAGCCGATGCGTCTGGGGCTGAGATTGCGCTCATTGTTGCGGAAGATGAGCTTGCACAAGATGCGGTGAGTGTTCGTGAATTACGAGGTGAAGGGGGGCAGGCATTGGTTCAAATGTCAGCTTTGATTGAACAGTTGCAGCAGCGTTTCAAGCATTAAGCAGCAAACGGTAAAGAACTTGGTACAGGAGTAGGCACGTGGCGCTGGATACGAGCGAAGAAGAACAGGTCGAGAAAATTCAGACTTTTTTACGTCAGAACGGTTGGTTTTTAGCAATTGGTTTGGTGCTTGTTCTGGGGGGTAACTTTGGATTCAGATCATGGGAAGACCAAAAGCAGGCGGCAGCTGAGGCTGCGAGCAATGCGTTTACGACGTTTCAAACTGCGGCGCGTGAGAGCGCGATGGACGAAGATAAACGAACAGCAGCGATTGACTTGGGCGACGCTTTTGTTGTGGATCATCCGAATACTGACTATGCGGTCTTAGCGGGACTGCAGGTTGCAAAGCTGCATTTTAGTGCCGGCAATCTCAGTGGTGCTGAAACGGCTTTGCGATCAATAATAGGCGCCGCGGGTTCGCAGCTGGCGCCCTTGGTACAGCTTCGATTGGCGCGACTTTTGGGCGCTCAGGATCGGCCGCAGGAGGGTTTGACTTTATTGGCCGAACCGCTCGAGTGGGCTGGTTTTATGGCAGCACGGCATGAGGTTGAAGGCGATTTACTCTATCAGCTCGACCGGCGAGATGAGGCAAGGCAGGCGTATCAACTGGCGGTTAACACGGCCGGCGAAGAGGGCTTGCCTGGTTTGACGATGAAAGTCGAAGATCTGACGTTCGCCGCGGCGAATGTTGATCCAGCGGTGACAGATGAAAGCGGCGGCAATAACGAGGCGGTATCGGTTGAAGATGCGGCAGCTGTTCGCGAGGCAGTGGTAGATGAGTCGCAAGCAGAATTTAAGGACAACGGATGATGATCTGGCGCATGTTGCCCTATAGTTTGCTGCTGCTCGGTCTTTTGAGCGGTTGCAGTTGGTTTGACGGCAAAGATGAAGAAGTCATCAAGCCAGCCGCTCTCAATAAAATCCGGTCAGAGGTGACTTTTGCTACGCTGTGGACCGCGCGGGTGGGTGCGGGCGCCGCGGATAAAGCGATTAAGCTTGAGCCTGCACTAAGTGGCGGTCGCATTTTCGCAGCCTCTGCTGACGGCACCATTTTGGCCGTTCAGGCGAACAGCGGCAATAAGGTTTGGTCTCGGGACGTTCGAGAGCTTTATGCCGAAGCTGACGTTGATCACGCTTTTGCAAAAGATGTCGATGTTATTACTGGTGGCGTTGGTGCGGGTAACGATGTTGTTTTGGTTGGAACCTCTGCAGGGGAAGTCCTAGCCCTCTATCAGAGTGATGGTTCGATCGCGTGGCGCGCTGAGGTGTCAAGCGAGGTACTCGCGCCACCACAGATCCTCAATCAATTGGTGGTTGCACAAGCCATCGATGGCAGCGTGACGGGTTTGGACGCGTTTACGGGCGAGCAGCGCTGGCGGTTCAGTACCTCGCTGCCGGCATTGACCCTGCGCGGGACGGCAACGCCGATCCTTCGAGACGACGTCGTGATTGCCGGCTTCGCCAATGGTCGGGTGGCCTTGATCGATCCGGATCGCGGGATTGCCGCGATCGATGAACGCGTGGCAGCGGCCAAAGGGCGTTCCGATTTAGAACGGCTGATCGATATTGACGGCAAGATGGTTTTTCAAAGTGGTAGGCTCTATGTCGCAAGTTATCAAGGCAGGATCCTCGCGATTGATTTAAATGCGGGTCGTCCGCTCTGGTCCGAAGAGGCGTCAACAACGGTTGGTTTGGGTGCGGGCTTTGGTAATGTATATTTGGCATCCGTCAGTGATCAGATCACCGCCTTCGACATGGATAATGGCCGAATCCAGTGGGAGTTGGATGATCTACTAAATCGTGACCTCACCACACCGATTGCGATTGGTAGCTATTTGGCAGTCGGCGATTTTGAAGGCTATGTTCATTTGATCGCGCAATCCGATGGCCGGTTTGTGGGGCGACGTCGCGTCGATACCAAAGGGCTCTATACACCGGCACTTGTCGATGGTAACCGGCTCTATGTTATGGGCAATAGCGGACGCCTTTCGGCCTTCGAGATTCAGTAGCGCATTTGATGCTCCCCGTCATTGCCCTAGTTGGCCGCCCGAACGTTGGGAAATCCACGCTTTTTAATCGAGTTACCAAAACTCGAGATGCATTGGTTGCCAGTATCCCAGGTTTAACTCGGGATCGGCAGTACGGTCGAGGTGTCATGGGGGATTTCGATTACTTGGTCATCGATACCGGCGGGTTGTCGGGCGACGAACAGGGCATTGATAAACCAATGGCGGAACAATCCCGAGCTGCCATCAGCGAAGCCGATCTCATCTTATTTTTAGTTGATGCTAAATCCGGACGTCTGCCTGGGGATCATGATATTGCGCACTTACTTCGCACTCAGAACAAACCGGTTATTTTGGTTGCCAATAAAATTGATGGTCAGAACAGTGATTATATCGAGGGCGAATTCGCTGAGCTCGGATTTGGGGGTTGTGAACTGATTTCGGCCTCGAATGGCCACGGTGTTTCTTACTTAATGTCTGAGGTCGTGTTCGCCCGTCTGCCCATCAAGCAAAGCGATGAGGACGAAGCCGAAGAAGCACGCGGTATCAAGATGGCTGTGGTCGGACGCCCCAATGTCGGTAAGTCTACCTTGGTCAATCGAATGCTCGGAGAAGATCGGGTCGTCGTCTTTGACCAGGCGGGCACGACGCGGGATAGCATTTACATTCCGTTTGAGCGCGAGGGACAGGAATACACGATTATCGATACAGCTGGGGTTCGCCGGCGCGGAAAAATCTCTGAAGCAGTTGAAAAATTTTCTGTGGTTAAGGCATTGGACGCCATTGCCGATGCGAACGTTGTGATCTTGATGATTGATGCGCATGAAAACCTGGTGGATCAAGATTTGCATCTTTTAGGCCATGTCCTGGAAGCGGGTCGCGCTTTGGTGATTGCGGTTAATAAGTGGGATGGCACCAATCAAGAGCAGAAGAACCATATTAAAAGTGAAATAGAGCGCCGGCTAACGTTCATCGATTTTGCAACAATCCATTTTATCTCGGCGCTACATGGGTCCGGGGTGGGTCACCTGTATAAGTCGGTTCTTAAATCCTATGATTCAGCGACGAAGTCGCTGGCAACAACGAAATTGAACAAAATTTTGGCTGAGGCTTTGGCTGAGTATCAGCCGCCCATGGTGAATGGACGGCGCATTAAGCTTCGTTATGCACATGCAGGTGGCAGTAACCCGCCGATTATCATCGTTCATGGGAATCAAACCGAAGCCGTGCCAGAGGCCTATAAGCGCTATCTTCAGAAGCGTTTCCACAAAGCTCTGGGTCTTGAAGGTACGCCGCTCAGAATCGAATTTAGAACCGGCGACAATCCATTCAAAGATAAGAAAGTCAAACTCACAGATCGAGAGGTGAGTAAAAAACGACGCTTGATGAAAGATGATGTTGAGCGCGCAAAGAGACGAAAACGCTAGCGCATTCAGCTAGAAAATTCGGGTTGGATTCGGGTTGATGGATCCAGCATCAGCAGCATTAGGTTGATTGCAGGCTCGCATAACGCCTATTTAGACAGCGTTTGCTCGAATAACGGCCTGCGTCTTAGATTAAACGATCGTCATCACTCGACTCAGGGAGATGGCAGAAATAACGCAGGATCAACCCGAGCCTGATTTAAGTTAACGCTGAAGTGCAAATGTGGGCCGGTAACGCGTCCAGTCTGGCCGACCTGGCCTATGATCTCACCTTGCTCGACAAGGGCGTTGAGCCCGACCTCGATTTTACTGAGGTGGCAATACATCGTAATGAGCCCTTGGCCATGATCAATCAGCACGGTGTTGCCGTTGAAAAAATAATCGCCTGTGGCTCGAACGATGCCGGAAGCGGCAGCTTTGATGGGTGTGCCCCTTGGTGCGGCGATATCCAAGCCCGAGTGTGGGCTTCGAGGCTGGTCATTTAAAATTCGGCGCTTACCAAAGGGTGATGAAATTCGGCCCTTGACTGGCGTTATGAAAGCGAGGGTTGCGGCGTCAATGGTTCGGTTCACAGTGAAGGACTCGAAAACCGCCATCATCTCTTTTCGATCCCGACCGATTCGGTCGTAATCCCGCGCCGGTGGGGACACTTTATTGTTGTCTGGGATGGTCAGGCGCTCGGTCAGATAGTTTTTTTCGAGCACATCAAAAGCGATGGCGCCGCTTGCGAGATCAAGCTGAGCTGGCCCTGGGACATGATCCATTGCTATGCCCACAAGGGCTATCGGGTTTGCTGAATTACCGGTAATCAGAACCGGATTGCCGAGGAACTCGGCGTGGCTTGTGCTTGCCGGTAGCGCGATCACGGCTACGCCGCCAGGCACAGGGGTGTGAGTGGGTTGGGCGACAACTGGGTTTTGAAACAACAATAATCCGGCTAAGAGGCCGTTTAAGAACGAACCGGGTTTCAAGGGCTTTCCTCTTCTTTGAGCATAGGTTCACTTTGAATGATGGCGTTCGCCGTGCCATCGGCAAAGTCGATCGTGATGGCTTGATCAGCCCGCAATTGCACCGCTCGACCAATGACGGTTTGCGTCTCGTCTCGAATGAGGCTGAATCCGCGCTCCATGACGGCCAGTGGGCTGAGCGCATTGAGCTGACCGGCAAGGCGTTGGAGGTTGCTGCGTTCATCGTTGAGTTGTCGTTGGATCAGCTCAGCTTGTCTCTCTGAGGCGGATGACAGTCGCGTTTGAGCCTGTTTGAGCTGCTGCGCAATACCGGTGTTGAATTGTTTTTCTAGGCGATCTATTTCCGGATGCTGTAGGGCGCGTTTCACGGCCGTTAAGAGTCGAGGTTGCAATCTCTCCAGCCGTTGGTTCATTTGAGCCAGGGTTTGAGACGGATTGCGTAGGCGCCGAGTTAGGCTTTGGACAGAGGCTTGGGCCGCCCTCAGTTGACTGCTTTGCGCTCGGGTCAAACGTTGGGCTAGACCGTCGAATTGCTGCATCCAGTCGGTTTGATCTGGCGCAAGAATTTCAGCAGCCGCCGAAGGCGTTGCGGCGCGCAGGTCAGCCACAAAGTCGGCAATGGTGAAGTCGGATTCGTGACCAATGGCACTTACAACGGGAACGCGGCTATTGGCGATGGCGAGCGCGACAGGCTCGGTATTAAAGGTCCAAAGATCCTCCAGAGAGCCGCCCCCTCGGGTGAGTAAAATAGTGTCAAACCCTGGCTCGTCAAACGCATTTGCCGTTTCCAAGGCGGCAACGATCTGCTGGGTTGCCTCCTCGCCCTGGACTTGGCTAGGGATGATGGTGCAGTTAAGTGCGGGGAACCGCCGGTTAAGTACGCTTAGCACATCCCGAATCGCAGCACCGGTTGGCGAGGTAATGATCGCTAGGTGTTTCGGCAGCGCCGGTAAGGCGCGCTTACGATCCTCGTTAAATAAGCCTTCGGTCTGCAAGCGTTGCTTGAGAGCCTCGAATGCCCGTCGTAGCTCGCCCTCGCCGGCTTCTTCCATGTGCTCTGCGATAAATTGATACTCGCCGCGCGCTTCGTACAGACTGATCTTGCCGCGAATGAGCACCTTGAGCCCATTCCTAGGTTTGAAGCGAACCCGCTGGTTTCGGTTGCGGAACATGGCGGTGCGTAACTGACCGCCCTCATCCTTGAGCGTCAGGTACCAGTGACCCGAGGCCGGTACGCTAAAATTTGAAATCTCGCCTTCAACGAAAACCATCGGGAAGTGACCTTCCAATAACGATTTTGCGGCTTTGTTGAGGTCGCTAACCGAAAGGATTTCTGCGTTTGAGCCATCTGATTCAGACGTCTGCCGAATCATGTCGTGACTCGACGCAAGAATTTGGCAAGCGGGCCTTGAATTGCCTCATCAATGCGCGCGGCCTGATGGGGCATGAGATCCTGGTTGGCAACAAATTCGGTTCCAGCATAAGGGTCAACCACGTTTGCGGTTAAGTCGCTTAAGGTTTCGATCACGGCCATGCCGCAGAGCGGCACGTAGAAGTCGGAGTAGCCACCTTCATGATTTGCGATGAGTCGACCGCCGCACAGATCCTTGGCCAAAGTCATCATCTTTTCCGTCATAACACGGTAATGGTTCGCCACCAGCAGCATGTGGCTGAGCGGGTCAAAATAAGATGCATCAAAACCGCAAGCAACAATGATGAGATCGGGTTTAAAGGCTTTAAGTGCCGGCGCCACGACCGCATCGATGGTCTTTAGATAAGCGCCGCCCCCGCTCCCGGCAGGTAACGGGACGTTGAGGTTAAAGCCGTCGCCAGCGCCTTCCCCTGTTTCTTCAAGCTTGCCTAGGTTAACTGGGTACAGCATCTCTTGATGAATGGAGACCGTCAGGACATTGGGATCCTCAAAAAAGGCTTGTTGGGTACCGTTGCCATGATGCACATCCCAATCGACGACGGCGACGCGATTAACCCAGCCCTGTGCACGGGCTTCTAATATCGCGAGCGCGATGTTGTTAAAAATGCAAAAACCCCGGCCTCGGTCGCGCTCGGCATGATGCCCCGGTGGGCGGGTAAGGGCATACGCATTGGAGACTGCGCCCGACATCACATCTCGTATGGCCGCCGTAGTGCCGCCGACTGCAAGGCGAGCAATGTCGTACGACCCAGGTCCTGCAATCGTTGACTGGCCAACGGATCCGCCGAGGGTTTGGCTTGTGTGGGCAACGAGATCAATATAGTCGGGCGTATGAAAGCGCTCGAGGGTTTGACGGGTTGCAGGGGTATGCGTCAACATCGAAAGTTTTGGCGTGACTTCGTACGCGTCGAGCAAGTTTTTCAAACGTCGTTTGGTTTCAGGATTTTCAAGGTGGACGCCCGGTTGAAATGCGCCGCCTGTAGGGATTTGGCCCAAAGCGGAACCGTTGTCATGCCACATGAATCGCTCGTTCCATATCAATCCGGTTGTTCGGGGCATGTGCATCTCAGAGGTGGTTTACGAAAGAGTTCTGTTAGAGCGCATGATAGCGGCAGGGCCATTCGGTGAGCAAACACTGTGTCGAGCAAAAGCGTTTTAGAATGTGGGGCGGATGCGGCAATAAAGCAGTCGCATGCGTCGTTACAACTATGATTCTGCGGGCTTTGATTGTAATTGCGCCCATCGCCTGGCCTCCACGTGCCGGCCTGCGAGACTCAAAATTTGGGCCATCCTCCTGGGTAGCAAGGGATATTGCTCGGCCTGATTGCTACGAACAAGCGCTTGCGCATAATCCTCAAGATCCCGAAGATGTTGGTTGACGTCGCTTGCCGCGCCTTCCTCAACGGCGCGTTTAACGAGCGTGCCGTAGGCTTTAAGGGTGAGCTCAATCTCATCGGAGTGGGCGGCAATGAGCTCGAGTAGGCGCTGTTTGGCTTTACCCGGGTCACCGGCTTTGAGATGCGCCGACGCCAGCGCGCCAAGGGTTTGCGCCTGCAGCGTATGATCGTCCCGAGTGTAGTTCAGGGCCTGCTCTAAATGCGGGATAGCCGCTTTAAACCGTCCGAAAGCCTGGTGTATTTCGGCCAGCTTGAGATGGCTACTGCCGTGATGAGGGTATTCTTGGATAACTTGTCGCAAGTGATACTGGGCAGATTTTGGATCTTGTTCATGCCGGAACAGTTCGGCAAGCTCGTAGTGGATTTGCCAATCCGCGCGGCCTGTTTTTACCAAGGCCTTTCGGCGCTCAATCACATCCTCAGTCGAGCCAACTTGTTTAGCGCGTGCCGCGCCCGTGCCAATGCGTGACGGTGGCTCGGCGCTTGAGCCTGAGTTCGTCTCGTCCGGCCAGTCGCATGATCAGCCCGACCGGCGTGAAGATCAGAAAGAAGATAACGCCTAAGACGATTGGACT
>JAQWWC010000128.1 GCA_029249645.1 Pseudomonadales bacterium | reverse complement strand
GTTTGCCGCCTGCCAGACCCTTGTGCGCTTGATGGCCTGTAGTAGGCGAATGACTGACAGGTTTGATAAAAAAGTTTGATTAAAGGTGCCGGGGCCATAAGGGCCTACCACCTCATTGTTGCCCACCAAAATAATGGCGAAGGTTGAGGGACCCGCTGGGATCGACTTTGCAACATCATAAATCACATGGGAATTCACCGACGTCATGGCGGTATTAATGATGTCGATTTTTTTCGTGGGCAGTGCTTGCTCAAGGAGGATCTCCAGGTGTCGGCTGAAGCCATGGTTCAGGTTTGGAAAGCCCCGCGCCGCCGACCCACCCAGAATGAAGACTCGAATGGTCTGGTCATCCGGTAACACTGAGAAGGTGTTTTCGATGGGCGTGATACCAAGCGAGGCAGGATAAAATTGATGGATAAAGGCGGGGTTATCTTGGTAGTAGTTCTGCCCATTAATTTCAAGAATTTTAAAAAAGTCCTGCGAGTCGCCGACGCCTGCGAATTTGAGACTCTGCTCAACCCCAAGGAAAAAGACAGCGGGCACGCCAATAAGCGCTATGAGGTAGAAAACTAAATTCTTAAAGGGAGCCATCGAGTTCTTTCCTGCCCGCGCCTGACGGTCAGAGCGCCTTGCTGCAAAGTCTCATGTTACCGTGTTTAAGGCTTTATGTGGGATAGCAGCATGGCCGCTGCCTTCCGATTGGGCGCATGAAGGCGCGCTTCTAAGAAAGGCCTCTAAGAAAGACCAACAAGAAAGCCCACTAAGGCAATTTTTTAAGTCGGTGATTTGAGTCGGCTTAGACTCCGTCGGTAAGGCGCAAAGTCGTGCTGCTGAGTCGGCGCGTCAAACTTGCGCAGCGACCTTTAATCCAGTTCATAGTGATCTTGATAGGTTTGCCGAAGGCTTGGGTCTTGGTCTTCTTTTAACAGGAGCAGGTTGCCGATGACAAGGACGTCGATTTCGGTGCCCATAAAACATTTAAAGGCCTGCTCCGGCGTGCAGACAATGGGTTCACCGCGGACGTTAAATGAGGTGTTCACTAGAACCGGGCAGCCTGTCTCCTCATAGAACCGTGTTAACAACGCATGAAACTTTGGGTTGGTATCTCGATGAACAGTCTGCAGTCGAGCCGTGTAGTCCACATGGGTCACGGCAGGGATGACCGAGCGGGGTACTTTGAGCTGGTCGAGACCAATCCGCGCAGCATCAAAAGTGCTGATGGGATGCCGTTTGGTTTCTCTGATTGGGGCAACAAAAAGCATATAGGGACTGTCTGCTTCGTGTTCGAACCATTCGTTGACGTGCTCGCCCAGCACCGCCGGCGCAAACGGTCGAAAGCTTTCTCGATATTTAACCTTGAGGTTGAGCTGCGACTGCATCAAGGCGGAACGTGGATCTGCCAGGATGCTGCGAGCGCCGAGCGCCCGAGGTCCAAACTCCATTCTGCCTTGCATCCAGCCAATCGCTTTGCCGGCATTGAGCGCTTTAGTGACATGATTAAGGAGTTCTGACTCTGAATGGCGTGTGAAGCGGCCGCCGCAGGCGGTAAGCGCTGTACTTGCGACTTCGTCCGAGAAAGCGGGCCCCAAATAGCTGCCCTGCATTGGGTCACGATGCGTCGGTTTGGGTCTGTCCCCATCAAGGTGCAGGTGCCATGCCGCAAGTGCGGCGCCAAGCGCGCCCCCGGCGTCGCCGGCTGCTGGCTGGACCCAAATATTATCGAACAAATTCTCCCGAACCAGAAGCCCATTGGCGACGCAGTTGAGCGCTACGCCGCCGGCTAAGCAAAGATTTTTTTCGCCGGTTTGGCTTCTGATACTTCGAGCCAGTTTTAGCAAAATATCCTCGGTAACCTTTTGAACAGAGGCGGCAAGATCCATTTCTCGTTGGCTGATCTCAGCCTCAGGCTGTCTTGGTGGGCCGCCGAACAATTTGTGAAAATGCTTGCTGGTCATGGTGAGACCGGTGGCGTAGTCGAAGTAGCGCATATCGAGTTGAAAGCTGCCGTCATCTGCAACATCGACGAGGTGCTGGGTAATCAAATCAGCATACCGGGGCTTGCCATAGGGCGCGAGCCCCATGAGTTTATACTCCCCAGAGTTGACCTTAAAACCGGTGTAGTAGGTAAATGCCGAGTACAGTAAGCCGAGCGAGTGCGGGAAGTGGATTTCTTTGAGGATCTTTAGGCGCTTGCCCTGACCCACCGCAAGGGAGCTCGTTGTCCACTCGCCGACGCCGTCAAGGGTAAGAACAGCCGCACGTTCGAAGGGCGAGGGGTAAAACGCACTGGCTGCGTGAGATAAGTGGTGTTGTGAAAATAAGAGCCGAGATTGCCAATCGATGGCCTCGCCGAGCGCGTTTGAAAGCGCCTTAGTCAGGACCGATTTTTGGAAAAGCTTGTCCTTGATCCAAGCCGGCATGGACCTCGCGAAGCTGCGAAAGCCTCGCGGCGCAAAGGCCAAGTAAGTTTCCAGTAGACGTTCAAATTTCAGGAATGGCTTCTCGTAAAAAACGACCTGATCGATTTGCTCGGGG
This sequence comes from Pseudomonadales bacterium, assembly GCA_029249645.1. Classification (GTDB taxonomy): domain Bacteria; phylum Pseudomonadota; class Gammaproteobacteria; order Pseudomonadales; family Azotimanducaceae; genus UBA9926. Next base: position 519 of record JAQWWC010000128.1, on the reverse strand, counting down.
GTTATTCCAGCTTCTTTAAGACAAAAAGCAATGGCTTGATCCGGAAAACGGGCGTCGTGTTTCTTACGGGTAAAACGTTCTTCTTGAGCAGCGGCAATAATTCGGCCGTCTTGAAGTAAGCAGGCGGCGCTATCATGGTAGAACGCGGAGAGACCTAAGATATACATGGGTTATGGCGACATCCTTAAAAGAGCGTGTAGATAAAGGGCGCAAGCACAGAGCCTTCAGCAAGGATCATCAAGCCGCCGAGTGCGATCATGATGAGGATGATGGGCGCCAGCCATAACTTTTTTCGCGCTCGTAGGAAGGCCAAAAGCTCTTTCAAAAATGCCATGCCGATTCGTTACCTCAAAATTGATTTCTAAAGGATGCATCCGCCTGCGCGCCGGGCATTATTGCCTGCCAATGCGTGACGGTGGCTCGGCGCTTGAGCCTGAGTTCGTCTCGTCCGGCCAGTCGCATGATCAGCCCGACCGGCGTGAAGATCAGAAAGAAGATAACGCCTAAGACGATTGGACT
>JAQWWC010000127.1 GCA_029249645.1 Pseudomonadales bacterium | reverse complement strand
CCTCTGTCAACACACGAGTTGTCTCTTGGAAGGATGCAGCAGAGATGAACGATTCGGTTGCAAGCGATGCCTTGGTAATACCCAGCAACATCCGCTCACCGCGAACCAACTCAAGGTTTTGCTCAGCCATCCGATCATTTGCCTCAAGGAAGTGATTCAACTCAACTTGCTCGCCTTTCACAAAGGCTGATTCAGACGGATCGACAATATCGACTTTTCGCAACATCTGGCACACGATGACTTCGATATGCTTGTCATTGATTTTGACACCCTGAAGGCGATATACGTCTTGAATTTCCTTCGTGATGTAATTCGCGAGTGCTTCAACCCCTTTAAGCCTCAGAATATCATGCGGGTTTTCAGGACCATCGGATACCACTTCACCCTTCTCAACCTGCTCGCCCTCAAAGACCGTCATATGACGCCACTTTGGAATCAATACTTCATAATGGTCTGAACCATCTGAGAGGGTTGAACCATCGGTCGGCGTAATCACCAAGCGGCGCTTACCCTTGGTTTCTTTACCAAAGGACACAGTCCCGCTAATCTCCGCTAACACAGCAGCTTCTTTCGGCTTTCTCGCCTCGAACAGATCCGCTACCCGCGGCAAACCACCGGTAATATCACTTGTTTTCGAGCCTTCCTGCGGAATCCTTGCAATGACATCACCTGTTGCAACTGCGTCGCCATCTTCAAGACCCAAAATAGCGTTGGCTTCTAAGAAGTAATGCGCAGGCACATCTGTACCCGACAGCATCAAGGCCTTGCCTTTTCCATCGACCAAAGACACAGCCGGTCGCATATCTTTACCGGCACTGGGCCGATCCTTCGGGTCGATGATTGAGATGCTATTCAGACCCGTGAGCTCATCGGTCTGCCGACGAACGGTTAACCCTTCTTCCATGTTCTCGAATACGACCTTACCGGCCACTTCCGTCACGATTGGATGGGTTAGCGGATCCCAGGTTGAGACAATTTCCCCTGCCTCGACAACTTGCCCAGGCGCAGCTTTAATGACCGCGCCATAAGGCACCTTGTAACGCTCACGCTCTTTACCAGAATCCTGATCTGCAATCGCTACTTCTCCAGACCGAGAAACAGCAACCAGCTCGCCATTGGGTTTTTCGATTGTCTTCAGATTATGGAGCCTAAACACACCTTTATGCTTAACTTGAACATTATCAACCGCGGTTGCGCGAGACGCTGCCCCACCAATGTGGAACGTACGCATCGTTAACTGCGTTCCTGGCTCGCCGATCGATTGCGCCGCAATTACGCCAACCGCTTCACCAATATTAACAATGTGGCCTCGGCCTAAGTCGCGACCATAACAGTTACTACAAATGCCATAACGCGTCTCACAAGTGATGGCACTTCGAACCTTGATCTCATCAACACCCATGCCTTCGACACGATCAGCCCACTTCTCATCGATCAACGTTCCTCTCGGAATCAAGACCTCATCACCGGCTACGTTGTAGACATCTTCTGCAATCACCCGGCCCAAGACTCTGGAGCCTAGTCCTGCAATCACATCACCGCCTTCAATCACGGCGTTCATGATCATGCCATCATCGGTGCCACAGTCGACTTCGGTCACGACCAAATCCTGCGCCACATCAACCAAGCGTCGTGTCAAGTAACCCGAGTTCGCCGTTTTCAGAGCGGTATCAGCAAGACCTTTACGAGCACCGTGAGTTGAGATGAAGTACTGCATAACCGACAACCCTTCTCGGAAATTTGCAGTAATCGGTGTTTCAATAATTGAGCCATCCGGCTTGGCCATCAAACCTCGCATACCCGAGAGCTGACGAATCTGCGCGGGAGAGCCTCGGGCCCCGGAGTCGGCGTACATCCAGACGCTGTTGAATGAGCTTTGCGTCTCATCTTCGCCATCTTTATTCACGACGGTTTCGGTGCTCAACGTATCCATCATCGCGTTACTAACTTGGTCACTCGCGCGCGTCCAAATATCAATCACCTTGTTATACTTCTCGCCCTGCGTCACCAAACCAGACGAGAACTGGCTCTCAATTTCGCGAATTTCGTCTTCGCTTCGATCAATGATCGCTGCCTTCTCAGCAGGGATCACAAAATCCTCGACGCCAATGGAGGCCCCGGATCGGGTCGAGTACTCATAACCCATATACATCAACTGATCTGCAAAGATGACCGTCTCTTTCAAACCAACATTGCGATAACACAAGTTGATCAGTCGCGACATGTCTTTGTTAACCATCGTCTTATTGATTTCCGCATAGGGAATCCCATCCGGCACGATTTCAAAAACCAGCGCCCGACCCACTGTGGTGTCATGGATCACGGAATGCTCGTGCCACTGACCTTCATCATCGATAATTTTTTCGTGTACCCGTACTTTGATCTTCGCTTGCAAACCAACCTGACGGTTTGCGTAGGCACGAGCGACTTCTTCAATATCAGAAAACCGCATGCCTTCGCCAAGATCATTAACCCGGTCCCGGGTCATCCAGTAAACCCCAAGTACTACGTCCTGAGACGGAACGATAATGGGCTCGCCATCCGCGGGCAATAAAACGTTGTTCGTCGACATCATCAGCGCGCGGGCTTCCAACTGCGCTTCAATGGTCAACGGCACGTGAACGGCCATCTGATCGCCATCGAAGTCCGCATTATAAGCCGTACAAACCAGTGGGTGCAGCTGGATGGCCTTACCCTCGATCAATACCGGCTCGAAGGCCTGAATACCCAGTCGATGGAGCGTTGGCGCTCGGTTCAGCAAGACTGGATGCTCACGAATGACTTCAGCCAGGATGTCCCAGACTTCGGCAGTTTCTTTTTCAACCATTTTCTTCGCGGCTTTGATGGTTGTTGCGAGACCTTTGGCCTCCAACTTGCCAAAAATGAACGGCTTGAACAGCTCAAGCGCCATCTTCTTAGGCAACCCACACTGGTGCAGACGCAGTGTCGGCCCAACAACGATCACAGATCGCCCTGAATAATCGACCCGCTTCCCTAAAAGATTTTGTCTGAATCGACCTTGCTTACCCTTGATCATGTCAGCAAGCGATTTCAAGGGACGCTTATTGGTGCCGGTGATTGCTCGACCGCGTCGCCCATTATCAAGCAGCGCATCCACGGCTTCTTGTAGCATACGCTTTTCGTTTCGGACAATGATGTCAGGCGCTGCAAGATCCAATAATCGCTTCAGGCGATTGTTTCGGTTGATGACACGGCGATACAAATCGTTCAAATCAGACGTTGCAAATCGTCCCCCTTCAAGCGGGACCAAAGGCCTTAAATCTGGCGGCAATACCGGCAAAACATTAAACACCATCCACGCTGGCTCATTACCCGAAGCAATAAAGGCCTCGATCAATTTCAGGCGCTTGGTAAGTTTCTTGATCTTGGTGTCGGAATTAGTCTGAGGCAACTCTTCACGTAGCCGCGCAACTTCGTCTTTTAGATCCATTTGACGCATCAGATCTTGAATGGCTTCAGCGCCCATCTTCGCTTCGAAATCATCGCCGAATTCTTCAAGCGCCTCGTAATACTGATCGTCTGACAGGAGCTGCCCTTTCTCGAGAGAGGTCAGGCCTGGATCGATTACAACGAAGCTTTCAAAGTATAGAATTCGCTCAATGTCTCTGAGCGTCATATCCATCAAAAGACCAATTCGTGACGGTAACGATTTCAAAAACCAAATGTGTGCGACCGGCGCCGCCAATTCAATATGACCCATGCGCTCGCGCCGCACTTTGGCCAAGGCAACTTCAACGCCGCACTTCTCACAGATCACACCACGGTGCTTCAATCGTTTATATTTACCGCACAAGCACTCGTAATCTTTATTCGGTCCAAAGATCTTCGCACAGAACAATCCATCCCGTTCCGGCTTGAACGTCCTGTAATTAATAGTCTCCGGCTTTTTTACCTCGCCAAAAGACCAGGAGCGAATCATCTCTGGCGATGCCAGACCAATTCTTAATGAATCAAATTCCTCTGACTGACCCTGAGCCCGCAGCATATTCAGTAAGTCTTTCACAGTGTTCCTCCAAGTTGGGCATCAATACCCGATCGAAAATTAGTGTGTTGAATAAAACCCTATCGCTCAGTCATGTTCGAGCTCAATATCGATCCCTAGGGATCGTATCTCTTTCACCAACACATTAAATGACTCCGGCATACCGGGCTCCATTCGATGATCACCATCCACAATGTTTTTATACATTCTGGTTCGACCATGAACGTCGTCAGATTTCACTGTCAGCATTTCCTGCAAGGTGTAGGCGGCGCCATAAGCTTCTAGCGCCCAAACCTCCATCTCACCGAATCGTTGACCGCCAAACTGTGCTTTACCACCCAGTGGCTGCTGCGTCACAAGACTGTACGAGCCCGTTGAGCGCGCATGCATTTTGTCGTCAACCAAATGGTTCAGTTTCAGCATATACATGATCCCAACCGTGACTGGCCGATCAAATTGCTCACCGGTACAACCATCAAACAACAATGTTTGGCCATCT
>JAQWWC010000126.1 GCA_029249645.1 Pseudomonadales bacterium | reverse complement strand
TGGAGGGGACCACTATGAGTGACGAACGGACTTACGATTCTAGCAGTATTAAGGTTTTGAAAGGCCTTGAAGCGGTCCGCAAGCGGCCTGGAATGTATATCGGCGATACGGATGACGGCACCGGGCTGCACCATATGGTTCAGGAGTTGGTCGATAACTCGATTGATGAAGCGTTAGAGGGCCACTGTTCTAGTATCGATGTCATTATCCACCCCGATCAATCTGTAACAGTCTCGGATGATGGTCGTGGAATTCCAACGGATTATCATGAAGGCGAAGGTAAATCCGCAGCTGAAGTCATTATGACGGTGCTTCACGCTGGTGGTAAATTTGATGAGAGTAGCTACAAGGTTTCCGGCGGCTTACATGGGGTTGGTGTTTCAGTGGTCAACGCTTTGTCTTCGGAGCTAACGCTCACGATTTGGCGCGGTGGGGAGGTTTGGGAGCAGGTGTATCACCATGGGGAGCCGCAAACGGCCTTAAGTGTTGTTGGAAAAACCGAGCGCACAGGCACTCGCTGCCGCTTTAGACCGTCAGAAGATACGTTTTCAAATATCGAATTTCACTACGATATACTCGCAAAACGGCTGCGAGAGCTCTCTTTCTTAAACTCAGGCGTTGCGATTCAGTTAACCGACGAACGGACAGGACGAACAGAATCCTTTAAGTATGAAGGCGGCGTTCGGTCTTTTGTTGAATATTTGAACCATAATAAAACGGTTCTCAGCCAAATTTTTCATTTTAAAGCTGAACGTGAAGATGGTATCGGCGTTGAGGTTGCGCTTCAGTGGAATGATTCTTATCAAGAAACCTTACTGGCTTATACGAACAATATTCCCCAAACCGATGGCGGGACGCATTTACAAGGTTTTCGGACGGCACTAACCCGATCACTGAATACCTATATAGAAAAGGAAGGGCTGGGAAAGAAGGCGCAGGTTAATACAACGGGTGACGACGCTCGAGAGGGATTGACCGCAATTATTTCGGTTAAAGTACCGGATCCTAAATTTTCATCTCAAACAAAAGAGAAGCTGGTTTCATCGGAAGTCAAAACGGCGGTCGAACAGGAAATGAGTCAGTCTTTCACAGATTTCTTGCTTGAGAATCCACAAGAAGCGAAATCTATCGTTCAAAAAATGATTGACGCAGCAAGAGCCCGCGAGGCAGCGCGGAAAGCGCGCGAGATGACGCGTCGTAAAGGGGCGCTTGATATTGCAGGTTTGCCAGGCAAGCTCACGGACTGTCAGGAAAAAGATCCTGCTAAGTCAGAAATATTTTTGGTGGAGGGTGATTCTGCTGGCGGTTCGGCCAAACAGGGTCGAGACCGCAAATATCAAGCCATTTTGCCCCTAAAGGGTAAGATCTTGAATGTAGAAAAAGCTCGTTTCGATAAAATGTTGTCCTCGGCTGAAGTTGGCACTTTGATCACTGCACTTGGCTGTGGTATTGGTCGGCAGGAGTTCGATCCTGATAAGCTTCGGTACCATAAAATAATCATAATGACGGATGCTGACGTCGATGGTGCCCATATTAAAACGCTGCTGCTGACGTTCTTTTTCAGACATATGCCTGAGTTAATTGAGCGTGGCCATGTTTTGATTGCGCAGCCACCTCTATATAAGGTCAAGCGCGGTCGGCAGGAGCGTTATATTAAGGATGATGCTGAGCTCAATCAGTTTGTGCTGGAACTGGCACTCGACGATGCCAGTTTAGTGCCGGCATCACTCGATACATCGATGGCAGCAGAGGACTTTAGTGCCCTAGCGCATGAATATTTTGCGGTCCAGGAAAAAATGCGCCGCCTTGAACGACTCTATCCGTTAGCCGTGCTCGGCAGCATGCAGTATGTTGATCGTCTTGATGTGGCAGATTTGAAAATCGAGGACACGGTGCGAGCTTATACCTTGGCTTTAGCAGCTGAGTTGGCGCGCCTCCAAAATTCTCAAACACAGTATGAAACCGATCTGTTAGAAGATACAGAGCGTGGAATCTTTTATCCGGTGGTGAGTGTGATTAGCCACGGCTTTAAACGGATCTATGAGTTCACCCATGATTTTTTTGCTTCGGCAGACTATCGTGATCTGGCGCTATTTGGCGAACGCATGAAGGTTTCAGTTCCGATCGGCAGCGTGGTCCAAAAAGGGGAGCGTTCCCAGGTAGTTGATCGATTGAGCCAGGCCTTGGATTGGCTGCAGAAAGAGGCAACGCGCGGTCAATCTCGCCAACGCTTTAAAGGGCTTGGTGAAATGAACGCGGACCAGCTTTGGGAAACCACAATGGATCCTAATTTCCGAACAATGCTTCGTGTCAGTATCGAAGATGCGATCTCAGCTGATCAGATTTTTAATACGCTGATGGGTGATCAGGTCGAGCCCCGTCGGGACTTTATTGAGGCCAATGCAATGGCGGTCGCCAATTTAGACGTCTAACCAAAGTCGAATGGCTTGATCTCTCTGTGAGAGATCAATCATCCACTGCACCACGAGTTATTGCAGGAGACTAAAGGCAGCGATATCGTTTAACGCGCGGTTCAAATGACTCAGCGTGTTCAAGCGATTTTCGCGGACCAATAGATTGTCATCCATTACCATGACTTCTTTGAAATACGAATCAATGGTTTTCGCACTGTCGGCGACGTTTGCGAGACGGATGTCGATGGCTTCAGTTCGAACGGCTTGAATCGATGCAATACAGCTGATCAGCTCAGCTTCGATCGGGACATTGAAATGCTCCGGATTGATGTCACCGATGGCAACAGGGCCGGCCTTTTCGATGATATTTTGTACCCGTTTTTGCGCTTTGATGACCAAGGTGCTTGCGTCGGTGTCTCGAAAACGATCGAGACTTTTGATGTCTTCTGACGCGGTCAGTAAATTGTGGATGCCGCTCGGCCGCGCCCGAATTGCTCGGATACTATCCCATTTTGCGCCACGTTCTGTTAATAAATTTTCAAATCTATCAAGGATGTAAGCCATAACGGGCGCAGTTGCACATTCTGCTGTGTGTAGTTCAGCCGATGCCTCAAGCAAGACCATAAGGTCTAGGTTGATTGGAACTTCGATACAGATTCGAACTACCGCCAATGATTGCCGTCGTAGCGCAAAAGGATCTTTGCTGCCGGTAGGCGGCTGTCCAATGCCAAACAAGCCCACTAAGGTATCGATGCGATCTGCGATCGCAACCGCACAAGCGGTCATTGTGCCGGGCAATTGGTCGCCCGAAAATCGGGGTAGATAGTGGTCTTGAAGACTGTCAGCAATCAAGGAAGACTCGCCTTGTGCTTTGGCATAGTAACTGCCCATGATGCCTTGTAATTCCGGAAATTCACCGACCATGAGAGATACAAGGTCTGTTTTTGCCAGCAACCCCGCTCGGGCTGCAACGGCTTCATTTTCGCCTAGGCTTTTCGCAATTATGCCCGATAAGGTACTGATTCGGCGTGCTTTATCCCCAAAGGAACCCAGTGCATTTTGAAAAACCACTTGGTTGAGCTGACCAAGTGCGTCCTCAAGCGGTTTTTGAAGGTCCTTGTTATAAAAGAATTGCGCGTCTGTGAGTCTTGGCCGAATAACGCGCTCGTTCCCAGCAACCACTTCCTCAGGTTGTAGGCTTTCTAGATTGGCAACGGTAAGAAAATTAGGTTGAAGCTGACCCGCTTCATCCCGTAAGTGAAAATAGCGCTGGTGCTCTCGCATGGCAGAAATCAAGGCCTCTTCCGGAACCGCCAAAAATGCGGGATCGAAATCGCCACCCAAAACACGTGGCCACTCTGTCAACGCGGTGACTTCTTCTAATAATGCTGGGTCATCGGAGGCAATCGCGCCTCGCACTGAGGCTGCAGCCTTCAATTGCTCACTGATCAAGTCTTGTCGCTTTTCAAAGCTTCCAATGACAAATCCAGCTTCGAGCCCCGCCTCATAATCATCGGCATGGCTGAGTATAATCGGGTCGTCGCCGTACATGGCGCGATGACCATAGGTCTTTGCGTCGGCTGTCCTGCCGTGGAACTGACAATTGAGGATCTCTTTGCCATAGAGCGCAACCAACCAGCGAACAGGGCGCACAAACTCCGCGCGGTAACTCTGCCAGCGCATCCTTTTAGCGATGGGCAAGGTTGCGGTGGCTTCAACCAGCATCGTTTGAATTTCTGAGCTTAGGGCAGCGCCGGCCTGCGTAGAACGGTAAACGACCCAAGCGCCCTTCTCGGTTTCTTCTCGTTCCAGCAAATCTGGGTCTGTAATCCCGCAGGACTTCATGAACCCGCTGAGTGCTTTGGTCGGTTGGTCATCGTTGTCGAAAGCAGCGCTTAGCTTGGGTCCCTTTCTTTGGATCAATTGCTCGGGCTGAACGTTTTCGCAGGCCGCAATCCGCACAGCAAGCCGACGGGGTGTTGCGAACGCTGTAACGTCGCCATAGCTGAACTGACGGTCATCCAATGCTTTTCTAAGGTTTTCAGCAAAGGCCGTTTTTAGGGCCATCAGGCTTTTGGGTGGCAGCTCCTCGGTTCCAATTTCGATCAGCAATGTTTCATGGCGCATCGGGTAATCCTTTTAAAACAAGGGCACGATCGCTGTCAGAGGCAAGTGGAAATCCTGCTGCTCGCCGAGTATCAAAGTAGGACGCGCCGACACCTCGTGCCAAGGTGCGGACTCTCAAAATAAACCGTTGCCGCTCCGTGACCGAAATTGCGGACCGAGCATCTAATAGATTGAAACAATGTGAGGCTTTCATGACGTATTCATAGGCTGGTAGGGGCAACCCGGCGTCCAAAAACCGGTTAGCCTCGGCTTCAAAGTAGTCGAATTGTTGGAACAGACCATCGATATCAGCAAGGTCAAAATTAAAGGCAGACATCTCGACTTCGTATTGATGAAAAATATCAGCATAACTGACGGGTTGACCCTGACCATTATCGGACCAAACCAATTGCTGGAAGTCCTCAACACCTTGAAGGTATAGGGATAATCGTTCTAGGCCGTAGGTAATCTCGCCCATGACGGGAAAGCATTCCAGACCAGCTACTTGTTGGAAATACGTAAATTGGGTGATTTCCATACCATCCATCCACACTTCCCACCCAAGCCCCCAAGCCCCGAGGGTTGGTGACTCCCAGTTGTCTTCAACGAAGCGAATATCATGAACAGCGGGATCTATTCCAAGATGAACCAATGACTCAAGATACAATTCTTGAAAATTCTCGGGATTAGGCTTCATAACCACTTGGAACTGGTAGTAATACTGATAACGGTTGGGATTTTCGCCATAGCGCCCATCGGTGGGCCGTCTGCAGGGCTGAACATAAGCCGCAGACCAACGCTCTGGCCCAATTGACCTCAAAAAAGTCGCGGGGTGGAAGGTTCCCGCACCGACTTCCATGTCATAAGGCTGCATGAGCACGCAGCCTTTAGCCGCCCAGAATTGCTGTAGGGTCAGAATCAGGTCTTGAAAGGTATCAACTTTAGGCATGGTCTTTATTAATTAGGGAAAAACAAAATTATACAGGAAGTCTCCGCTGACAGTCTGCTTCTGTTGTGACGAGTCTTTGATGTTTTCGGCCGCCGTAATCAAAATCAGTAGGGGCTGTGAGCGCCAGACAATGATAAATCGGCGTTTTCCTGCATCGAGTGATCCACGGTGAGGCTTTAGTTTGGGAGGATTGTTGGTCTTAGTACTGTAAACTCAGCACTCGGCCTTTTAGGGATGGGTTGCTTCGTGTATTTACTAATACGGATGATTGGATTACTGCCACGACGATTGCTACAGGTGCTAGGACGGCTGTTTGGCCTTTGGTTGTTTTACGGTTGGTCAAAGAGCCGGCGCATAACAGAGATCAATCTTGCGCGATGTTTTCCAAACAACGCGGCAACTACCAATGATCGTCTAACCCGAGAAAGCCTGATTGCAACCTGTCAGACTGCATTAGAAACGCCAGCTGTTTGGTGCAAGGATGGTAAGCGCTTGCTTACTTGGATCGATAATCAACACGGTAAAGAATATCTAGAAACAGCCCTACAGAATGACAAAGGCGTGCTGCTACTCGTGCCCCATATCGGTAACTGGGAGCTTTATAATGCGCTGTATTCTGAGACGGTCGGTCAGTTTACGGCGCTGTTTAAGCCGCCGAAACTAAAAGCAATGGCCCGTATCATCGAGCGGGTTCGAATGCGCTATGGTAATCAAATGGTACCGACCACGCCTCGCGGTTTAGCGCGGTTGTTTAAAACGCTCAAAGAAGGCGGTACGGTCGTCGTGTTGCCAGACCAAGTGCCTCAGACGGGTCTTTTTGTGCCATTTTTTGATCAACCCGCTTTTACCGATCGACTGGCGCACCGTTTGGCGCTGAAATCAGGTGCAACGCCAATACTCGTCGCTTTGACGCGGAACGATCGCGGACGGTTTGATGTTCACTATCGGCCAGTTCCAGGGCTAAGTCAGGATGACGAAGTGTTGGCCTTGACCGGGCTCAATGCAGCGGTCGAAGATTTGGTTCGGCAGTACCCGACACAGTATCAGTGGGAATATAAGCGCTTTAAGAAACAACCCAACGGATTGCGAAATCCCTATAAAAAGTTATAAGAGGTCACGTTTTTCCGCAACAACGAGGGATTGGGCGCGCGCCTCAAGGCCCCCGGTTTTGATATTTAACGTGAATCCGTCCATAAACAGTTTGACGTCGAGCGCTCGGCAATGGGTCAGCAGTTCATTGGCTACTAGGCGATAGGCCCTGCTAGTCGGGCCAGTTGTAGTCTGGCTTTCAATCGCCGTGTTTTGTGTAAAGGTCTGATAGAACAAGACGCCACCGGGTTTAAGGCTTTGAATAATTGCTGGGATGATGTCTCGATCGAGGTACCGGTGAACATAGACCAGGTCAAATCGCGCTTTAGTGAAGGCCTCAGGCGTTATTTCAAGACAACTCGTCGTTACAGAAAGGGCTCTGGCCTTGGCCTCCTTTTGTAACCGGGTGATTGCAACGATCGAGGCATCCCACGCTGAAACGTCAAAGCCTTGGTCTGCAAGATACAGTGCGTCAGCGCCTAATCCGCAGGCAACATCCAGCGCTAGGCCATGCTTTGGCAACAGGTCTCTGTAACGGATGAGGTCGTTGTTGGGTGCGGGGTAGTCCAGAACGGTCTGGTAAGTGGTATCCCAACGTTGAATTTTTTCTTTCAAAGGTTATTTCCGCCAGTACATGCCGGTAAATAGGACAAGAATCGTGAAAATCTCAAGCCGACCCAGCACCATGCCAACAACCATCGCGCCTTTTGCGGAATCGGTGAGGCTCGCGTAGTTTTCGGCAACGCTGCCAAGCCCAGGCCCTAGGTTATTTAAAGCCGCCGCGACTGCCGAGAAGGCGGTTAAAAAGTCGGCGCCAGTACCCAACAAGAACAACAATAGTAAAACAAACACAAAGACGTAAATCGAGCAGAAGCCCCAGACCGCTTCCATTACGTTGTCTGTCATCACCCGATGACTGATTTTAATAGGGAAAATGGCATTTGGATGAATGAGCCGATGAATTTCCCGTAAGCCTTGTTTATATAATAAGAGGACGCGAATGACTTTTAGGCCCCCTCCGGTTGACCCAGCGCACGCGCCAACGAAGGCGCCCAAGATCAGCAAGTAAGGAACGATGTTTGGCCAATCTGCAAAATTGTCCGTGACGAATCCGGTTGTTGTGAGCATTGAAACCACGTGAAAAGCGGCTAGTCGGAAGCTCCGCCAGCCATCATCGCTCGACCCGGCGAGAATTAGCGTGGCGATCAAAATGGCGATCAGGATGAAGATAAAGAAACTGCGTACCTCTTCATCCCGCCAGTAGGACCGCAGCGAGCGGTCGCGATAACAAAAGAAGTGCAACGCAAAATTCAAAGAGGACAACAGCATAAAAATAATGGCAACGATTTCGATCGCAGGCGAATCAAAGTGCCCTAAGCTGGCATCGAAGGTCGAAAACCCTCCGATCGCGACGGTTGAAAAACTGTGGCAGAGCGCTTGAAAAAAACTCATCCCTGCAACCCAATACCCGAGGCAACAGGCGATAGTTAAAGACAGATAAATTGACCATAGCGCCATAGCGGTCTGTTTGATTCTTGGGGTGAGTTTACTATCCTTTACTGGACCGGGCGTTTCCGTTCGATATAACTGCATGCCGCCGATGCCCAGCATGGGTAGCACCGCGACCGCTAAAACAATGATACCCATGCCACCTAGCCATTGTAGCTGTTGTCGGTAGTACAAAAGCGATTGGGGGAGTGATTCCAAGCCCACCATGACGGTTGCGCCTGTGGTTGTGAGTCCAGAGAATGACTCAAATAAGGCGTCGACCAACGATAAGGCGGTATTGGGCGAGTCTGTAAAAGGCAGTGCGCTGAAGCAGCCAAGCGTGATATAGCAGAGCACGGTCACTAAAAAACCATCTTTCGTGCGAAGTGCTTCGGTAAATCGTCGAAACAGTAACCAAAGACTAAAGCCGCTTGCGAAAATGACTGCCGCCGCTTTAATAAAGATCGCGTGGGCACCGTCTTGATAAAAAACGGAGACGAACAAAGGCGGTAACATTGTCGCACTGAAAAACATGAGCAGCCCGCCGACAATTCGAAAGGTAACGCCCAGGCGCATGACTAAAAGAAACTCACGGGGGCTTGGAAGAGCGCCTCCACTTCCCTCAGACGACTTTTGTCGACGAGGAAGAGGATAAAATGATCGTCGGCTTCAACGACAACGTTGTCGTGGGCAATGATGACGCGATCACCCCTGACGAGCGCGCCGACGCTAGTACCCCGAGGCAGTTTTAACTCACCTAACGTTCTGCCGATGACCTTGGAGGTTTGTTGATCGCCATGTGCAATTGCTTCAATGGCTTCCGCAGCACCTCGACGTAGTGGGTGTACTCGCACAACATCACCGCGCCGAACGTGGGTCAAAATGGCGCCAAGGGTTGCTAATTGCGGCGAAATTGCGATGTCTATGTCCTGGCCCTCAATGAGATCGACATAAGCGGGGTTGTTAATCAGCGTTAAAACTTTCCGCGCACCTAAACTTTTCGCCAACATCGACGACATGATATTGGCTTCATCGTCATTGGTGATCGCGCAGAAAACGTCGGTATCTTCAATGTTCTCCTCAAGCAACAGCTCTCGGTCTGACGCATTACCATGCAGCACAATGCTGCGTTCTAGGGATTCTGATAGGGCAAAACAACGGTTGCGGTTTTGCTCGATAATTCGGACGCCGTACCGACTTTCAAGCTGTACTGCTAAGTTTTCACCGATGTGTCCACCACCTGCGATAATAATGCGTCGATTTGGCCGCTCGTGTTGTCGAAGTTCATTCATAATGCTTTGGATGTTTTCGGCAGCTGCAATGAAAAACACCTCGTCGTTCGCCGCAATAACCGTTTCGCCCTCTGGCACGATGGGCCGGTCACCTCGAAAGATGGCCGCAACCCGCGTATCGGCTTGTGGCAGCAGCGTGCGAATGGTCTTCAAAGCTTGGTTTACAAGTGGGCTGTCTGACTCGATCCTGAGGCCTACCAATTTCACCTGACCGCTCGCAAAGTCCATGACTTGCAAGGCCCCAGGGTTGTCAATCAGGCGCTTAATATCGTGCGTAATAATTTCTTCTGGATTGACGATATGATCTACCGGCATGGCGTCGTCCCGGAAAATGCCACCCCCGGTGAGGTACGCTCGGCTGCGAATTCGAGCGATTTTGGTAGGCGTATGAAACGCGGTGTAGGCCACTTGGCAAGCGACCATATTGATTTCGTCGGAGTTTGTGACGGCGATCAGCATATCGGCGTCTTCCGCGCCGGCTTGCTTCAGCACAGGCGGATGCGAAGCTTGACCGCAGATCGTTTGAATATCGTATCGATCTTGAAGCTCCCGGAGCTTTTCTGGATCTGTATCGACGACGGTGATATCGCTCGCTTCTTTGACCAGGTTTTGAGCCAAGCTCGCGCCGACCTGACCTGCGCCCAAGATGATAATCTTCATAATCCGGGACTCATTTTTCTGATGTGCGCATAATAAAAGCCATCGTGCACACCCTTCGTTGGCAGCAACTGTACGCCGATTACTCTTGGAACGCCAACGGCCGGTAATGCAAGCGTTTCGGCATCATGATGGTTGTCCAAAAACCACACAAGATTGTCCTCATTTTCATCGCTAAAGATTGAGCAGGTGACGTACAGCAGTCTGCCGCCAGGACGAAGTAGTGACCAGCACTGCGTTAGTAATTGCCTCTGGGTTTCGATGAGCGCCGGCAGATCTTCTGGCCGTCGAAGGAGCTTGATGTCCGGGTGCCGACGAATGACGCCGCTAGCGGAACACGGGGTGTCGAGGAGAATTTTATCAAAGGTGCCGAGGCCAGGCTGAGGCCTTGCCAGATCTAAGCAGCGAAGATCGCCCGTTGCGCCCAAACGCGTAAAGTTTTCGGAAACGCGGTTGAGGCGGTCTGGATCAATATCTACGGAAACCAAATCGAGGGTCGGCGCGAGTTCCAGTAAATGACAGCTTTTACTGCCTGGTGCACTGCAGGCATCTAAGACGCGTTCAAAGGGTTTGGGTTGCAATAGTTGTGCTGCGAGTTGGGCGCCCGAATCCTGCACGCTCACCCAGCCTTCATCAAAGCAAGGCAGATCGCTTACCGCGACTGCTTGATCCAGAATCAGTCCGTCCGGACTCAAGTTGCAGGGCGTTGCTATGAGGTCCTTGGCAGCTAACAGGCTTTGGTACGCTGATCGCGTCTGTTTTGCGGCATTCACTCTCAAAATCATCGGAGCGGGATCATTGTTTGCAGCGATAATGTCGGCTTTTTGGTGTGGCCAGTCTGCTCGAATACGATCGAGTATCCACAAAGGATGGTTTGTCAGCGCAACGTCGCTGTGTATTTCATTAATCACCGCCTGCCGGGTTCTTTGAAAAGTTCTTAGGGTTGCGTTGACCAGCCCTCTAGCCCAGGGTTTTTTCAGTCTTTTGGTGGTCTCAACAGCGGCATTGACACTTGTATAGACGGGCTGATTTAGGAACTCGGTGGCGCTGATGCCTAAGATTAGTAAAAGCTTGAGGTCTTGATGTTTTTTTTGCAAAGGCTTATCTAAGATCGTCTGCACAATGCTGTCGAGCCAAAAATAGTGCCGCAGGGTTGTTTGAACTAAAAACCGACCCAGGGGGTCAAGGGCTTGCCCATTGTAAGCATGCCCATGAAGGACTGTTTGCGAGAGCACCGTCACTTCATTGATAAAGTCTCTCATTTATTCGAATCGCTCGCCGGGATCGAGTAGGGCCGTTTGCAGGTTTTTTAAGTCTGCGCCCTGAACAATCGTGCCCTTTCCAGTCGGTGATTGCAGTTGGGTAATGTAAAGCTGACCATCACCGCATTGAACGCGTATTCCCGTCTTAGACCTTTCAAGAATGGTACCTGGCTCTGGGGTTGGTGCTGCGCAATTCAGTTCGCTTGACGCGACCTCGGCGCCATAACATCGAAACCGGGTCTCGCCTTGGGTTGTAAATGCAACTGGGTCGGGCACGAACGCCCTGATGTGTCTGGAGATTAGCGCGCTGCTCATAGACCAGTCGATTTTTGCCTCAGCTTTCAAAATTTTGTGCGCATAAGTCACGCCCGCTGCCGGTTGAGGGTCGGCAACCAAGCCGGTCCGAGCGATTGTCTCGACAGCGTGAAGGAGCGCTTCTTGGCCTAAGCACGCAAGTTTTGAGAACAAGCTGTCACTGGTTTCATTCGTATCGATGGCGCACGACCGGACGCTGATGATCGGCCCGGTATCCAATCCCTCTGCCATCTTCATGATGGTCACACCGCTCGTTTGGTCGCCGGCCAGAATAGCGCGCTGCACGGGTGCGGCGCCGCGCCAACGTGGGAGCAGTGATGCGTGAACGTTGATCGGGCCAATACGCGGAAGCGCCAAAACCGCTGGCTTCAGAATCTGACCATAGGCGACTACGATCAATAGGTCGAAAGCGAACCCCGCCAAGTGTTTGGCTTGAAGGCGTGTGGGCTGCAGCACGGTGAGCCCTGCCATAAGCGCACGGTGTTTAACGGGGGAGGCAATTAGTTTTTTGCCGCGCTTGCCCGGTCGGTCTGGCTGGGTCACAACCGCTACGACATCAATATCTGGATGCTCAATCAAGCCTTGCAAGTGTTCGACTGCGAATTCTGGCGTCCCCGCAAACAGTACCCGCATCATGGTCGTTGCAGCTTTTGTTGCTTCAACAGTTTTTTCCTCAGTAATTGCCGCTTGGCGGGAGACAAGTAATCGACAAAGAGCTTGCCGTTGAGATGATCCATTTCATGCTGAATACAAATGGCCAATAACCCATCAGCCTTAAGCTGAAAGACTTGACCATCCTGATCAAGCGCCTCGACTAAAATAGTTTCGTGTCGAAACACGCTCTCGTAGAACCCGGGCACGGACAAGCAGCCTTCTTGCGTTTCAATGTTGCCCTCACCGTCAATCAGCTTCGGATTGATGAAGACAAGTGGTGATTGATGG
>JAQWWC010000125.1 GCA_029249645.1 Pseudomonadales bacterium | reverse complement strand
CAAGACCGAGTCGCTGATGTTGACCGGCGTCTACGTTTACAGGCGGCGCCGATGGGCGGTCGCTCAGCTTCAAATGTTTTGACGACACAGGCCCGGTCCTCGAGTGCCGCGCTAAGCTGGCAGGC
This sequence comes from Pseudomonadales bacterium, assembly GCA_029249645.1. Classification (GTDB taxonomy): domain Bacteria; phylum Pseudomonadota; class Gammaproteobacteria; order Pseudomonadales; family Azotimanducaceae; genus UBA9926. The sequence continues at coordinate 22,176 of JAQWWC010000125.1, read as the reverse complement.
TCAGGATGGATTTGCCGATCTCTTTGCGAAATCAACCAGCGCAATGGGTCAAGCAAACCCAATTTCAGCGCCTGCGCCAATGGTTCAGGGCCTAAATCCGAATCAAGGTGCTGGTGTGCCGATTCTGCCAACGCTGTTAGATAGCAATGCCATGGGGGGCGCATTCAAACTTCCGTCTGGTTTTGAGATCTCTGGCGGCACGGCGCAAGGCCAGATGGTCACACCGTTTTCCCAACCCGCTTGGGCTCAAGAGCTGGCGCAACAAGCCAAGTTTATGGTGCGGGATCAATTGCAGTTTGTGGAGCTCAAGTTAAAACCGGCTAATTTAGGCAGCGTTGAAATTGTGCTCAAGCAAGACGATGACCAAACGACGCTAATGTTTTTCGCGAAAAACCCAGCGGTCCGTGAAGCGCTTGAGGCGAGTCTTCAAAAGTTGCAAAAGAGTTTTGATGAAGATGGCTTACAGCTTGAGCAGACGTTTGTGTCGGATCAGTCTTTATCTGAGCATCGTCAACAAGCTGCATCAGAGGCGGAGCAGGATCAGGCAAATGGTTTAAAACGCTCGGCAGCGGGGGGCGATCACGCTGACATCGAGGATCAACAAGCCAAGCTGCTTATTCCTGCAAATGATCAATTGTTGGATCTCTGGGCCTAGCCGCTGAATCGAGCACCACCCCAGGTTGACAGAACCCTATACCTGCAGCCGCCGATACCCTCAGACTGACAGACCCGCAGGGTTTAGGCTTTAGCGAAAAATACCCGAAAACGCCGGTGGCACAGTCTACCAAACCCGACTGCTGCATTCGGCCAGCGATGCAGCATGGGAAAAGCATCGGTGATCGACAAGCGCTGATTCTCGCGGGTAAGTGTGATCACGGCTCTAGGTCTGCCGGGTTGCATTATTGAGCGTCTCCCAATCCAGCGTCTTGGTCTCTTGAGAGCCGCTCATTTCTACTTGAGCTGTCAAGACTTTGACGCCGCCCTGAAAAGCCCGTCATAAAACAGGCTAATAACAGGTAAAACCCGCTATAAAATACAATAAGTTATTGATAAACATCGATTTATTTAATTGGCATGCCGGTTGCTTTAATTCAAGCGTAGCAAACGTAACCGCGCGCGTTTAAATCGGAATCCTGCTCAAAGGGCTGAACCCGAATAAGCGCATCGACAACAGAGGATCGTCATTGCCGCTTGAAGTCAGTATGACGGAATGACACGCTGACTTGACTTGTCAAACGAGGAGAACGAAGTGAATAAGATGGTCTTAATTGGAGCGGTAGTCGGCGCTTTGTTGTTGGGCGGCGGCGGAGCAGCCTTTTATATTACATCGATGGCGCCCTCCGTTGCGCAGGAGACTGAGGTTGATAACCGCACCAATATCTATGTGGAAGTGCCACCGGTAGTTGCCAATTTTGAATACGAGGGGAGCATGCGCTACCTGCAGGTGACGGTAAATCTACAGACGCGTAGCACCGCCTCGGCGACCTTGATGAAAGACAATGCCCCCTTGATCCAAGGTGAAATTTTGATGCTATTGCAAGACTTGGATTTCGAAACTGCTCGTACTACCGACGGCAAACGTGCCCTGATCGAGATGATTGATGCCGGAGTTCGGGAATTGTTCAAAAACGGGCCCGAGCCCTTGGAGCTCGAGCAGGTGGTTTTAACCGGGTTTGTGGTGCAGTAACGATGTCAGACGACGATATTCTCAGCCAGGAAGAAAAAGACGCTTTGATCAAGGGCGTCGAAAGTGGTGATGTGGGCGGTGATAGCCCGGATCAAGTAACCGGTGATGCTCGGTTGTACAATTTTGCAAATCGCGACCTAAGGTTGCTCGATAGCTTGCCACGCCTGCAGACGGTGAGCGAACTCTTTACCACGGCCTCAAGTGACGCCATCGCTAAAATGTTTCGAAGCGAACCGACCATTGTGGCCGAGCCGATGTCGACTCGAGGTCAGCAGGATTTTATCCAGAGTCTGCCGTCACTGTGCAGCATAGCGATTTGCACGCTTGCGCCTCTGCCTGGTAATTGGCTGTTCGTGCTCGACTCGAAGCTCTTATATATTTTGGTGGATCGGTATTTTGGCGGCAAAGGTCTTGCGCCAACATCCGCCCGCGCGAAGCAATTCACAGCAATTGAAGATCGGTTAGCTCACCAAGTATCCGAGCTACTGCTCAAGGAGCTGGGACTTGCCTTTGAAGACGTAGCTGCCCTTACTCCTGCTATCGAGGATATCCAACACCATCCAGAATATCTGACACTGCCGGTTTCGAATGAACCGGTAATTCAACTGAGCTTCCAAATTAGTTTTGTCGAAGATGCTGGGACCTGCCATGTGGTGATGCCCTATGCGATGTTTGAGACGATTAAAGACAATCTCACTGTGGCCGTTGAGGTCCAGTCGCCAAAACTGAACGAGCAATGGCAGCCCAAAATACGCGCCAATTTGCGGGAAACAACGGTTTTAGTCAGGGCTGAACTCGATGAACTCAGGCTCACGGTTCGCCAGATTTTAGATTTAGTGCCGGGCGATGTGATGCCCATAAAGTCGCCGGATAACGTCACGGTCAAAGTGTCAGACCAGACGGTCTTTCTTGGTAAGTTCGGCACCTCCGATGGTCACAATGCCGTCAAGATTACCCAGTCCGGTTTGGAATAACGAACCCCTATTAGGTCCAGAGGAAACCACCATGTCAGATGACACAACCAGCCCACAAAATGTCGAGGCACCCGAGGTTCAGCCAGATCGCGCTGCCTCTGTAAATCGCGAAGCGAACTTGGATGCGATTCTTGATGTCCCGGTCACCTTGACCCTTGAAATTGGACGAACAACTCTGCCGATTAAGGAGTTGCTCAGTCTTGGCCAAGGCTCTGTAATTGAGCTCGAGCGCTTGATCGGCGAGCCACATGATGTGCTGGTAAACGGCACCTTAATTGCCCAAGGCGAAGTGGTTGTCGTGGGCGATCAATTTGGGATTCGCTTCACTGATATCGTGAGTCCGGCAGAGCGGGTTCAGAGGCTTAAATAAATGCGGATTCAAGCCCTCACCGGAAAAGCACTTTCGCTTGCAGTTCTTGCTCTTGGCGCGCTGTTGCCACTGGCCAGTTGGGCAGACGACGCGAGCGCCCCCTTAAATGTCGCAAAAGAAGGCATCTTTACACCAGCTTATCTTTTGCAGTCTTTTGGTGGTTTGGTGATTGTGATCGCGCTGATCTTAGTACTCGCTATGCTGTTTCGTCGGTTTGGTGATGCGGGTCTTGGCACGCCGGGCAATATGAAAGTCCTCGGGGGGATCTCGGTCGGCCAGCGTGAGCGTTTGGTGCTGGTTCAAATCGGGTCAAAGCAGCTTCTAGTGGGCGTTGCACCGGGGAATGTGAGCCAGGTCATGGTGTTTGATGAACCCCTCGACAATACATTGAATCAGCCCATGACCATGAATCCACTGCTAAAGCGGTTTTTGAAGGACGAAAAACCCGAGGCGCAATCATGAAAACGTTTTTCATGATGGTGCTTGTTGCCTTGCTGCCGAGCGTTGCTGGCGCGGCAGAACAACCGCTCACGTTGCTCACGATGAAGCCGGGCGCAGAAGGCGCGGAAACCTACTCAACCAGCCTACAGATCTTGATGATCATGACGTTGCTCAGCATGTTGCCAGCAATCCTCATGACGATGACGTCATTCACCCGAATTATTGTCGTGTTAGCCATCCTGCGACAAGCAATGGGGACCATGCAAACGCCGTCTAACCAGATTTTGATCGGGTTGGCATTGTTTACCTCGCTGTTCATCATGACGCCGGTTTTTGAAAAGGCCTATGACGGGGGGCTGAAGCCGTATATGAACCAAGAAGTAGATTTCGAAACGGGGATGTCCGATGGCGTCGCACCCTTTCGAGCGTTCATGCTGAGCCAAGTTAGAGAAACGGATTTATTGATGTTCACCAGTCTTGCGGAATCCGAAGGGTTCGCGACCGAAGACGACATTCCGCTGTCGGTATTGTTGCCGGCGTTCGTCACCAGTGAACTCAAAACAGCCTTTCAAATCGGCTTCTTAATCTTTATTCCGTTTCTCGTGATCGATTTGGTCGTTGCCAGCGTGCTCATGTCGATGGGGATGATGATGTTGTCGCCCATGCTGATCTCGCTGCCCTTCAAAATCATGCTGTTTGTTTTAGTGGATGGTTGGACGTTGGTCATCGGAACCATCACCGCCAGTTTTTACAGTTAGTGAACGTCGCAGCCGCTGCGATCGGTACAGCCAATCGCGAACGGGTTTTTTCTCAAGCACCCAGTAAGGATCAGAAATCATGATGACGCCAGAAGTTGTAATGGACTTAGGTCAAGAAGCGCTAATGATGACGATGATGCTAGCGGGCCCGTTGTTGATTGCCGCATTAGCCGTGGGGCTTTTTGTTGGTATCTTCCAGGCAGCAACCCAGATTCAAGAAATGACCTTGAGTTTTATTCCAAAACTCGGCGCGCTGGTCGTGACGCTTTTGATTGGTGGGCCTTGGATGATCAAAAGCTTGGTGGACTTCACCCTTGAACTGTTTAATAAGATCCCAGGGCTGGTTGGTTAGTCATGACGCTGACCCCCGAACAATTGATCGGCTTCGTCAACATGGTTTTCTGGCCTTTTGTTCGGATCACAGCACTGTTAATGGCCTCTCCCTTGTTTGGTGCCCGTACGTTCCCGGTTCGCCAGAGAATAATATTGGGGATGTTGGTTGCGATTTTAATTTCACCCCTGTTGCCCGCCGTGCCCGCGATCCAAGCCTTCAGCGCCGAAGGTATGCTCATTACGGCGCAGCAAGTGGTCATTGGCGTTGCCATGGGGTTTATTTTACAGATGGTGTTCGGCGCGCTAGTCGTGGGGGGGCAAGCCATCGCCACCAGTATGGGGCTTGGCTTTGCTGCAACGATTGATCCTCAAAATGGGGTCCAGGTGCCGGTTATCAGTCAGTTCTTCTTAATCTTGGCAACCCTCGTTTTCCTTGCCCTGAATGGTCATCTGGTTCTGATTGAGACGATCGTTGAAAGTTTTTACCTGTGGCCGATTGCGTTGGGCCCACTGCCTGAAAATTTAGCGATGCACACTGTTACATGGATTGCGGAAGTGTTTAAAGGTGCCTTATTGATCGCCTTGCCGGCAGTCGCCGCGATTTTGTTGGTGAATCTTGCCTTTGGGGTGATGACCCGGGCGGCGCCACAAATCAATATTTTTGCGGTGGGCTTTCCCATTACCATTATTGCTGGATTTATCATGATTATGCTCAGTTTGCCGGTTTTCCTGCCGCAGTTTGCGGCATTGCTTGAAGCGGGATTCTTACAGATGCTGGTGATTTTGGAGTAAGGCATGGCTGAAGATACTTCCCAAGAAAAAACAGAAGAACCCACCGAACGCCGGCTTGCAGACTCGCGCAAGAAGGGCCAAACCGCGCGATCGAAAGAACTCAATATTCTGTTGAGTTTGATGGCAGCCTCGATTGGCATGGTGTTTTTGGGTCAGTACCTGATGACAGATCTGCACGCGTTAATGACTCAAGGGCTCGCCTTTGAGCCGTCACGAGTTCGCGATCCGGATCAGATGTTTGAGGCGATTCGCACCCAGGCGGCCCTTGGCTTATCGGCGATTTGGCCATTTCTAGGCTTGTTAGTGTTTTCTGCTTTTCTAGGCCCGGTTGCGTTGGGCGGTATGGTTTTTAGCGTGGAGGCCTTGGCGCCGAAGCTTGAAAAAATTAGCCCGATGAAAGGCCTTGTTCGAATGTTTGGGGTTCAAAGCCTAATGGAGCTGATCAAAGCCTTATGTAAGTTTTTGTTGGTCGCGACCGCGGCGATTCTGATTATTTATTACTCGATGAACACAATTATCGGACTTGGGTATATGAGCTTTTTTGCCGCCCTCGCCAGTACAGGTGATTTGTTGATGTGGTCTTTTATTGGATTTAGCTCTGTGCTGATTTTTGTAGCCAGTATTGATGTGCCTTTCCAGCTTTGGAATCACAACAAACAGCTCAAGATGACGATGCAAGAAGTCAAAGATGAAATGAAGGAAAGCGAAGGGCGTCCGGAAGTCAAAAGCCAGATTCGTCGCATGCAACGTCAGCTCTCTGAGCAGCGCATGATGGATTCGGTACCCATGGCCGATGTCATTATCACCAACCCAACTCACTATGCCGTCGCGCTTAAATATGACCAAGAAGGCAATGGTGCCCCGCGAGTTGTGGCCAAGGGTCAAGATTTTATGGCGCTAAAAATTCGAGAAGTGGCAGAGGCCAATAACGTGCCAATTTTTGAGGCGCCCCCGCTAGCGCGAGCCCTGCATGGCATGGTCGAGATCGGTCATGAAATACCTGGCGATCTGTTTAAAGCCGTGGCTCAGGTTCTAGCTTATATCTTCCAACTAAAGACGATGGGTCAGCAAACCCCAGTCAAACCGGTCGCACCCAGTTACTTCGATGTGCCCGACAAGTATAGAGGTGAAGTGGTATGACAATGAATGCCCCGCAATCAACCCAAGCGGTTGATCTGTCGAATATGGTTAGAGCTGTAGGCCTCGGAACCCCGATTTTGATTTTACTGCTGCTGGCGATGATGGTTTTACCATTGCCGCCACTGGCACTGGATTTGCTCTTTACCTTTAATATTGCGCTATCGCTGATGGTGCTCCTGGCGGCGGTGTACGCCTTGCGGCCCCTCGATTTTGCGGTCTTCCCTACCATTCTGCTGATTGCGACGTTGCTGCGGTTAGCCTTGAATCTCGCATCAACTCGGGTTGTTTTGTTGGAAGGGCACACGGGGACCGATGCCGCCGGCCAAGTGATTAAGGCCTTTGGCGACTTTGTTGTGGGCGGCAACTATGCTGTCGGTTTGGTCGTCTTCGCCATTTTAGTCATTATAAACTTCGTCGTGGTGACCAAAGGTGCCGGCCGGGTTTCAGAAGTGTCTGCCCGTTTTACCTTGGACGCGATGCCAGGCAAGCAGATGGCCATTGATGCGGATATGAATGCGGGGGTGTTATCCCAAGAAGAAGCCCGCGTTCGCCGCGCCGATGTTGCCCGGGAAGCAGACTTTTATGGGTCAATGGATGGTGCCTCCAAATTCGTTCGGGGCGACGCCATTGCCGGTTTGTTGATTCTGTTTATTAACATCATCGGCGGACTGGTTATCGGGATGGCGCAGCATGATTTATCCCTCAGCGTTGCCGCAGAGAATTACATTCTGTTGACAATCGGCGATGGCTTGGTCGCGCAGATCCCGTCACTGTTACTCTCAACCGCCACAGCCATAGTCGTCACTCGGGTATCGGACTCGTCAGAGATGGGCGATCAGATTTTGACTCAGCTGTTGAGCTCTAGTAAATCTTTATACATTACAGCCGCGGTGATTGGCGCCTTGGGATTAGTGCCGGGCATGCCGAACTTTGTGTTTTTGAGCATCGCGGCGGCATTGGTCGGACTCGGTATGTTCTTAACCCAGTCCCGAACGGAAACCACCGAGCGAGCTGAGGCGGCAACCTTAGAAGCTCTGCCCGCGCCCAAGCCAGTAGATGAAGAATTGAGCTGGGATGATGTGCCGCAGACCGACATGATTTCGTTGGAAGTTGGGTATCGCCTAATTTCCTTGGTGGACAAAGCTCAGGGCGGCGAGCTCCTTGGTCGAATCCGAAGCGTTCGTAAAAAGCTTTCTCAGGACCTTGGGTTCCTGCTGCAATCGGTGCATATCCGGGACAACTTGGATCTGGATCCAAACCATTATCAAATCCAAGTAATGGGCGTGCCGGTTGCCAACGGCGTGATTTATCCAGGGAAAGAAATGGCGATCAACCCGGGGCAAGTGTTTGGTGAGCTTAATGGTATTGCAGCGAAGGACCCAACGTTTGGTCTTGATACGGTCTGGATTGAGTCTGCGCAGAGAGAGGAGGCGCAATCCCTGGGTTATACGGTGGTTGATGCCGGTACTGTAATCGCAACCCATTTGAGTCAAATCCTGAAAGACCATGCACATGAGTTCTTGGGTCACGATGAAGTGCAGCAGCTTTTGGACAATCTGGCCAAATCTGCGCCTAGGTTGGTTGAGAGTCTTGTGCCGAATTTACTGAGCTTAGGCGCGGTCCTTAAAGTGATGCAAAACCTGTTGGCCGAACAGGTTCCGATTAAGGATGTTCGGTCGATCGCCGAGGCTTTGGCGGATGGCGCATCGAAAAGTCAAGATCCTGACGCTTTAACGACCGGAGTCCGTATTGCGCTGTCGAGAACAATTTATGAGCAAATCAATGGGTTAGAGCCCGAGCTAGAAGTGTTGTCCCTTGAGCCAAGGTTGGAACAGATGTTGCAAGATGCAGTAAGAGGACAGCAACAATCGATGGGGCTCGAACCTGGATTAGCAGAGCAGATGTTGCAACAAATTAACGAAGGTGTGATTCAAATGGAGAACCAAGGTAAGCCCGCCGTGTTATTGGTTGCATCAACTATTCGGCTTTGGTTGGCGAGTTTGGTGAAGAGCAATAATAAAGGCTTGCATGTGTTGGCGTATGACGAAATACCCGCTGAAAAACGCATTCGAGTGGTTGGAACGGTTGGTAACGCGCAGGCAGCTTAACGCCTAACGGTTTGGAGAAAGACATGGAAATTAAACGATTTTTAGCAGATGACGTTCGGGAAGGGATGCTCAGTGTTCGCAGCTTGTTAGGCCCTGAGGCCGTGATTCTATCGAATCGGCGGGTCGGTCAGAAGATTGAAATTCTGGCGACCAATCAGTTCGATGCGGATGCGCTAGAGGTATCCGATGTCACGAAAAAATCAAAGGTTGAGGTTTCGGACTTTGGTGACGCAAGCCAGCGCGTAAGTGTTGCGCCGATAGCACCTGAGCGTTCGCGGGAATCAGTGCCGATCGCGCAAGCCCCGGCAGCTTTGCCGGCGGAAGGATCAGTAGCGTTAACGAATCAGATCGCGAGTGATGAAACGGCGCCGCAACGTCTGGAGGATTCAGAGCCGGTTCCGGCGAAAGTCGGCCTGTCGGATCGGGTGCTTGGCTTGGGTGAGCGTTTGCCGGGCCTCGGTGCAAAAACCGTCGAGCCGCGGCAAGTTGTTGCCGCGCCGAAGTTACAAGAGATTTCTGGCCTTGGCACCGAGACCCTAAACGGGTTGCAGCAAGAGCTGGGCAACCTTAAAACCCTGTTGGTCGGCGAGTTGGCCAAGTTGCGTGCTGAGCGATCGGGTTCGCATGAGGCGGTGATCCAAGCAAGGCTGCGACTGTCTGAGCTTGGTCTGAACCCCTTTAGTTTAGATCAGCTGATGGGCGATTTTGATGCGCAGCGTTTTGAAGCTTGTGAATCGGTTGTAAACCAGTGGCAGCAATTGCTAGAACTTGTCGGCTCGCATTTGAAGTCGGTCGACGAAGAAGTGATTGATGCAGGCGGGGTATTTGCCGTTATCGGCACCACGGGCGTGGGTAAGACAACAACGGTTGCCAAGCTAGCCGCTCGCTATGCACTCAAGCACGGCCGCGAATCGGTCGCACTGATTACAACCGATGCGTTTAAAATGGGCGGGCAAGATCAGTTGCTGACCTTTGGGAAGTTGCTCAACATCCCGGTGGCGGTTGCCGTCGACGCCGAACAGTTGACCGACGCGTTAAAGCGCGCCATGGACAAGAAGCTTGTGCTTATCGACTCAGCAGGGATGAGCGAGCGTGATATCAAGTTGAATCGCCACTTAAGCCGGATCAAAATGCATGACGCGTACCCGAAGAATATCTTGATCGTTTCTGCGACCAGTCAGTTAGGGCTAGCCGAGCAGGTGATCAGTCAGTACGATCATGCCAAGGTGCATGCGGCTATTTTGACCAAAACGGATGAGGCGATTAATTTAGGGTCCGGGTTATCAACTTTGTTAAAGTCGCAGTTACCTTTAGCCTATAGCTGTCATGGTCAAGGTTTGTCGGATATCCGATTGGCTAAAATCACATCACTCTTGGCGGATGCGTTTGCTATGATGAAGACGGCGCAAGTTGCGGAACCCACAACCGATAGGGACGAACAAATCCATGCCTGATCCAGTTCGAGTCATCGCCGTTACCAGCGGTAAGGGCGGTGTTGGAAAGACCAATATCTCGGTCAATTTGGCCGCATCACTATCGCTTGCCGGTCAGCGGGTAATGTTGATGGATGCAGACCTTGGGCTAGCCAATGTTGATGTATTGCTCGGCCTTGAGCCGCATTTTGATTTGCAGCATGTCATCAGCGGCGAGAAGACACTGGATGAGATCATTGTCCAGGGTCCACTCGGAATACATGTGGTGCCGGCGAGCTCCGGGGTTGAGAAAATGGCAGATCTGACGAGTGTCGAGCACGCCAGTTTGATTTCGGCGTTTAGTGAACTCAAACAGCCTATTGATGTTTTGATCGTCGATACGGCAGCGGGCATAGCCGATGGCGTCGTGTCGTTTGCCAAAGCCTGTCAGGAAGTCATTGTGGTGGTGTGCGATGAACCCACGTCCCTGACCGATGCCTACGCCTTAATTAAAGTCTTGTCCATGCGGCATGGCATTAAGCAATTCCAGATTTTGGCGAATATGGTGAAGGATGAGAGCCAGGGGCTGAATTTATATGAGAAGCTACTGAACACGACCGACCGGTTCTTAGAAGTTGGCCTCAAGTATTTAGGCGCTGTCCCATTTGATGAGCAATTAAGACAATCGGTTCGAGCCCAAAAGCCAGTGGTTGAAGCCTATCCGCGCAGTCCTGCCTCGAAAGCCCTAGTGCGCATTAGTGAAAAAATTAATCGGTGGCCGTTGCCAGATCAGGCAACGGGATACCTTCAGTTCTTTGTTGAGCGCTTGCTTGCGGCTGCGGGTTCGACCGCAAAGCCGGTAGCGGCAGACTAGTCATGAACGCAGCCTCGGTCTACGCTAGCCAGCAGAATTTGCAGCAAAATGAAAAAATTGCCGCTCATTTGCCGTTGGTCAAGCGGATTGCGCTGCATCTCTTAGCAAGATTACCGAGCAGTGTTGAACTAGATGATTTGCAACAGTCAGGTCTCTTAGGTTTGTTGAGTGCCGTTCGGAGTTTTTCACCGGACCAGGGCGCGAGCTTTGAAACCTATGCTGGGATTCGAATTAAAGGCGCCATGCTGGACGAACTCAGGAAGTTGTCATGGGCGCCCAGGTCGGTCAATGAAAAAAGTCGCCGGCTAGCGCAAGCCGTTCGAGTGGTTGAAAGTCGAAATGGTGGCCAAGCGTCGGATCAGGAGATCGCGACCGAGTTGTCGGTTTCTTTGGATGAGTATCACAGCCTGCTTCACGAAACGGTGAGTTGTCAGCTGGTGTTGCTGGACGATACCCATGAAGAAGGGCATCAAGAGTTGGACGCAGGTCCCGAGGCCATTATGGAGGATGATCGGTTTAAGGCGGCGCTGATGGGCTGCATCGATCAATTACCTGAGAAAGAAAAGCTTATGATGGCCTTATATTACCAAGAAGATTTGAACCTTAAGGAAATAGGCCAAGTTTTGGAAGTGAGCGAGTCTCGGGTGAGTCAAATTCATTCACAGGCGTTAACCCGCATTCGTGCGAAGATGGTGGATTGGACATGAAAGCAGGCACGGCCACTGCGAGCGAAAGGAACGTGAACTAATGGATATCATGACGATATTGGGCATCATCATTGGGTTGGGTGCCGTGTTCGGTGGTTATGTGGGTGAAGGTGGCGACCCAGTTTGGGTTCTATTACACCCCTTCGCTTGGATTATTGTGTTTGGCGGGGCCCTTGGGTGCGGCCTGATTGGTCTTCCGATGGCGCACGGCAAGCATGTCCTAAAAACGACTCCGAAGCTGTTTATGCCGCCCAAACTCAAACCAGGCGAGATGATCGATAAAATGGTCGACTGGGCGCAGATCGCGCGACGAGAGGGCTTGCTTGGACTTGAAGGCGTTTCTGAAACAGAAGACAACCCGTTCGCTCGTAAGGGATTGCGGATGTTGGTTGATGGGCGAGAGCCCGAGGCCATACGCAAAATTCTAGAGATTGAGCTTGAAACCGTTGAAACATTGGATGTCGCCGCCTCAAAGTTTTATGGCGAGCTGGGAGGGTATGCCCCGACCATCGGCATCATCGGCGCGGTACTGGCGCTCATCGTTGTGATGGGGGATTTGAGTGATCCGAATGCAGTGGGTAAAGGGATTGCAACCGCTTTCTGCGCAACCGTCTATGCGCTGTTGTTAGCGAATCTGATCTTTCTGCCTTGGGGGAACAAGCTTAAAATTATCGCGCAGGAAGAGGCGCAATTTCGATTTATGATTGTTGAAGGTTTGGTGCTGATTGCCTCCGGCGAAAACCCCCGGAATCTCGAAGATCAGTTAAGAAGTTATGCGACGTAACTTTAGGTAGGCCGAGATGGCTAGAAAGAAAAAACCCGAAGAGCACGTCAACCACGAGCGGTGGATGGTGTCTTATGCGGATTTCATTACGCTTCTGTTTGCCTTCTTCGTGATGATGTACTCCATTTCCATCGTTAATACCGGTAAGTTCAAGGTGCTGTCTGAGTCGCTCACCGCGGCCTTCACCGATCCCGCGCGATCGCTCGAACCCATCCAAGTGGGCGATCTCGTTCGCGCTCCGGCTGAATTGCAAGATCAGTCCTTTGCCGATCCGCAGCCGAAACCGATTCGCCCTGTTGAAATGCGACAGATGGCGAAGTTGGTTGATGTGGACCCGGTGCTGCTTGATAAAGCCAGTAAGCAACTCGATGAGATACAGGAACGCGTAGAAACAGCGATGTCTGAGATGATTGAGCAAGGCGCCATCACGGTTCAGCGTAGCGAGTATTGGATCGAGATTGAAATGAACTCCTCGGTGCTGTTCGAGAGTGGCTCCTCGATATTGTACCCGCGGGTGGTGCCGATCCTAACCCAATTGGGACGAGTGATGATTGATTTTCCGAACCATGTGCACGTCGAGGGCTATACCGACACGGTTCCCATTAATACCGAGATGTTTCCCTCTAATTGGGAGCTCTCAGGCAGTCGGGCAGCTACGGTTGTGCGATTGTTCGAATTTACCGGCGTGAAGCCAGACCGGTTGGCGGCCATTGGTTATGGCGAATATTATCCGGTTGCAGAGAATACCAATGCGGAGGGGCGCGCGCGTAATCGTCGAGTGGTTGCCGTGGTATTGGCTGAGATTGGTGAAAAAATTGATGCTACCTTAGAGAAATTTGAAAAAGCTAAGAACGCGGGTGTGCCAGCAGGCTGACCTATGAGCTCGCGCGCTGCATTATCACTTAGCGTGTCCGGGTATGCTGTGTACTAAGATGCTGACAGTTTCGCCTCGGTTGAATCAGACCTCCTTCAAAAGAATCACTGTAAGAAACCGATCCGGGGCCGTTATTTAGTCCTCGATTGCTCGCTGCAGGACCTTGCGCAATAGATCTTCAAAAACTGCCTGATGCGCGGTTCAAAGTTGAAGGGGTTGTAATCTGCTGAGTATCAGCGGCCACGAGTATCTGTCACAAACTGATATCTGAGAGCGCTTCGACGAGTGGGGTTTAGACAGCCCTATGCGCGTGCCGGCCTTTCGGGTTTGGCTCCGCGGTAACGGCTAGCAAGTCACGGCCGGTTGACTGCGGCGAAGCCTTTACTGATGTCTTCGCCGAAGCCTTCGGCGAAGACCTTTCCAATATTAGCGGCGAGACTACCAGAGGTCGTATTTTTGAATCTCTGCTCGGCCGACGACCATGTGATGCACTTCATCGGGCCCGTCTGCAAAACGTAGGTGCCGCATGTCGGCATACATGCCTGCCAAGGGCGACCACTGAGAAATGCCCGTTGCGCCATGCATTTGAATCGCTTGGTCAATGATCAGGCAAACCTTCTCGGGAACCATCGCCTTCACCGCGCTGACGTAAACCCGGGCCTCTTTATTGCCCAAGACGTCCATTGCTTTGGCGGCTTGAAGGACCATGAGTTTCATCGCGTCAATTTCGATTCGAGCTCGAGCGATCACCTCAAGGTTCTTGCCCAGTTTTGCAATCGGCTTGCCAAATGCGACTCGGGTGGCTGAGCGTTTGACCATCAGCTCTAACGCTTTTTCTGCTTTGCCGATACTGCGCATACAGTGATGAATTCGACCGGGTCCGAGTCGGACCTGCGAGATTTCAAATCCGCGACCTTCACCCAGCAGAATGTTTTCTTTGGGAACGCGGACATTGTTGAAGCGAATGTGCATATGGCCGCGGGGCGCGTGATCGGCGCCAAACACCTGCATGCCCTCGAGGATCTCGACTCCGGGTGTGTCTTTTGGGACCAGAATCTGGGATTGCTGACGGCTCGGCGCGGCATTGGGGTCAGTTTTGACCATCACAATCATAATCTTACAGCGTGGATCGCCGGCGCCAGAGATATAAAACTTTTCGCCATTGATGACCCAGTCATCACCGTCAAGTACGGCGCTGGTGCTGATATTCTTGGCGTCAGAAGAGGGCAGGTTAGGCTCGGTCATCGCGTAAGCTGAGCGAATATCGCCGTTCAAAAGCGGCTTTAACCACTGCTCTTTTTGTTCTGGGGTGCCAACCCGTTCAAGCACCTCCATATTGCCCGTATCCGGGGCGCTACAGTTTAGGCTTTCAGAGGCCAGAGGGTATTTGCCCAGCTCGGATGCGATATAGGCGTAATCGAGGTTTGTTAGACCGTCGCCGATATCGGAATCGGGTAAGAAGAAATTCCAAAGGCCGGAGTCTTTCGCTTTTTGTTTGGCCCCATCGAGCAGTTCGAGTTGTCTGGGGTGCCAGGACCACCGATCGGTCTTTTCTTTTTCGAGGGCCTGAAATTCTTCCGTGATCGGCTCAACATTATCAGCAATGTGTTTGGTCACGGCGTCCATGAGCGGTTGCGCTTCGGCGGACATGGCAAGGGTGTACAGATCGTTAGCAATATCAGGCATGCTATAACTCCAAAAAATTAGATAAGCCTGATCAAACCACGGCAGCTTGTAACAGTGCAAGCAAGACCACAATAATTGATACCTTAGTATGCACCTTAGTGATTAGATGCATAACAGGTAGATAGAAAGGCGTGAGGTTGGTCTGCAGGGCGATGGTGAAGTTTGCTGGGTATTCGCCCTTTTTGGTTGTCAGGCTATGGTCGCAGCCGCGTTCTCGGCGGGAATCAGTCGACACCCTATGGTGGGCGCGGCAGGGCATTGCCGGAAGGGTGTCAGGCGGTTATTTAGGCTTTTGTATGGGCACCACTCAAAAAGTGGTGGTTCCGGTCGGCCCGATGCGGTCTGTGGGTGCTGCTCAAATAGAATCGTTTAGAATAGCCTGTAAGAAGACGATTCATTCTGAAAAAGAAGATCAACCTAGGAGTAAAAAATGTTCAACAATTTATTTGATATCCGCGGCAAGGTCGCACTCGTGACTGGCGGTTCCCGCGGTATCGGCGAAATGATCGCGGCAGGCTTTTTAGCGAACGGCGCGAAAGTTTACATCAGCTCTCGTAAGGCTGATGCCTGTGCTGCAACGGCTCAGCGCCTGCAGGAAGCCTATGGCGGCGAATGCATTGCGATACCGGCAAACCTTGCAGATGTTGAGGGTTGTCAGCAGTTGGCTGCGGCGCTGAGCGAGCGCGAGGCGCGCCTTGATATCCTGATCAATAATGCGGGGGTGTCTTGGGGCGCGCCGTTGGACGAGTTTCCTGAGCAGGGGTGGGACAAAGTAATGGACACCAACGTCAAGGGCGTCTTTTTTCTAACCCAAAAATTACTACCGTTGCTGCGGGCCTCAGGCACGGCTGAGAATCCGGCAAGGGTGGTTAATATCGGCTCGATTGATGGCATCAAAAACCCGGTGTTTGAAACCTTTTCCTATGGCCCGTCAAAAGCGGCTTTGCATCATTTGACCCGGGGTCTTGCACTGCACCTTGCGCCGCAACATATTATCGTCAATGCCATCGCGCCGGGCCCCTTCCCAACTTGGATGCTGAGCACGGGCGTTGGCGGTGGTGGTGACACGGATATTGATTGGAGCAGTGTTGCGAACAATAACCCTCGGGGTCGAGTCGGCACCGCAGAAGACATTGCCGGGCTTTCGATCTTTCTGTGCTCCAGAGCAGGGGCCTTCACGGTTGGGGAAGTGATTAGCTGCGATGGCGGGGTCGCTTATGCAACATAACTTGAGTCGCGCTTTCGCAGCGCACGACCGTCAAAGCGTGTTACCTAGTCCGCTGTTTTGAGGCGAGGTAAAAGGCGGTCTGTTGGCGGTCTAATTCGAATAAGAAATCGGAAAGGGTCTACTCCCGCAGACCCCTCAGAGGAGCGATATCATGTCAACGCTTAAACAATTGCCGGAAAATTATGCCGCTCGTATTCGAGGGGCATGGCAAGGCCGCATCGCGGGCTGTATGTTGGGAAAAGCGGTAGAGCGCTTTTCGATGCGAGCAGGCACGGAGGCGCTGCAAGATTATTTGCTTGCGGTTCAGGCCTTACCGCTGCGAGATTTCATTCCTTACGATCCTGATCAAGCGCCAGAGCTGCTGCTAAAAGCCTGCTGCAAGGGGCAGCTTAAGGCTAGCGTGTCCGATGATGATGTGAATTATTCCGTGCTGGCGTTGATGATGCTTGAAGCGAGCGGCGCGAAGCTTGCAACAGAGGATGTCGCGCGCGCTTGGCTGCTGCACCTGCCGCTCGGCAGTACCTATACGGCAGAGCGGGCAGCGTATCGAACGTTATTAACTCGGGGCCGGGAATGGTTTCCTGAAGGCGGGGCACTCGGGTTTGATGTTCGGGAGTGCGCCCAAAACGATTATAACGATTGGATCGGCGCTCAGATTCGGGCGGACGTGTATGGTTGGGTCGCGCCGAACGATCCTGCATTGGCGGCACAATTGGCAACGGTTGATGCCCAGCTGTCTCATGTGGGCGAGGGGGTGTACGGGGCGGTCGTGGTTGCAGTAATCGGGGCTGTGGTTTCTGGCGGCGGGACATTACTGGCTGGCGTTGAGGCAGCGCTTGAGGCCATTCCAAACAATAGTGATTGCTATAAAGCCATACTGTTCGCCCAGTCCCAAACCGCCTTGGCGGAGGGGGGCGCTGTGATCCGAGAACGTTACCAGCACTTGAACGTCGTGCACACGGTGAACAATTTAGCGCTTGTGATCTGGGCGTTGTTACGTAACAAGGACGACTTTAGCGCCGCCATCGGGGATGTGGTTTCTGAGGGGTTGGATACCGATTGCAACGGTGCAACGGTGGGCGCCTTATGGGCGCTGCAAGGCCAACCTATCCCAAGTCATTGGTTGACACCCTGGGATGGCGTGGTTGGCGTGTCGCTGGCTGGTCAAGCGGTTTTGAATCTGGAGGATCTTGTAACTCGAACGCTTGCGGTCGAAGCCTCGCTGGGCACGCTTTAGCGCGCCAGTGGGCTGGGGCAAGTTTCACAGATCACATATGCTTTTTGGGGATCGTTAAAGCTCGCCAGGCGTTTTACTTCTGACTGCATGGCGTGCCAATATTTCGCGATCGGGTCTCTTTGGGTAGGTGGCGCAAGGGCTCTGATCTCTGCGGTTAGGGCCTTAAGGATTTGCTGTTGCCGTGAGGCTTCCGGCTCGACCCGCCAAATTTCATAGTCGGTAATGGCGGCTAACTCAGCCGCAGCCTGTACTGCCGCCCCCAGTCCTCCGATTTCATCAACGAGGCCAATTTCCAGTGCTTTCGTGCCGGTCCAGACGCGGCCCTGTGCAATCTCATTAACAGCTTCTGGGGTCATGTTACGGCCTTCCGCAACGACGGCTAAGAATTGGTCGTAGCCGGACTGGATAACCTGCTGGATGAGGCCTGCATAAATTGGCTGGATCCCGCGATCCATACTTGCGGCGCCCGCAAGTGGCGTCGTGGCAACCCCGTCGCCGAAGACACCATATTCGTTCAGGGTGTTTTCGAAGGTTGGGATAATGGCAAAAATACCGATTGAGCCGGTGATGGTGTTTTGATGCGCGAAAATGCGATCTGCCGTGGCAGAGATCCAATAACCACCTGAGGCTGCAACCGACCCCATGCTCGCAACCACCGGTAAGCCGGCGGCTTGGGCATGGGCCAATTCCTGCCGGATGACTTCGGATGCGGATTTACTGCCGCCACCGGAATCGACCCGCAGAACGATGGCCTTAACCGCGTCATCTTCGCGTGCCTGCCGAATCCGCTCCAGCAGCGAAAGGCTACCAATTGATCCTGCTTCAGCATAACCGTCGACGATGCCCCCCACTGCGGTGATAATCGCAATTTTGTGTTCTGCCGTTTTGGCCTCGATTGGGTTCAACGCTAAATAATCCTCAAACCCGATGCCGCGGTATCGCGCCTCATTTTCCTCATCGGCACCGATGACACTGACCAAATATTCGTTCCGTTCACGATCACTCATTAGCCGATCAACCCAGCCTGAATCGAACGCCAATTGACCTAAATTACCCGACGCGGATTCAAGTACTACGTGTATGTTATCGATCGTGTTGTTTAGGGATCCAGCTGGTAAGCCTCGCGCGGTTTCAAACCGGTCAGTATAGGTATTCCACCAAGCGTTTAGATAAGCGAGTCGTGCTTTTTTGTCCTCATCGGACATGCGGTCTTGAAAGTAAGGTTCGGCGGCTGATTTGTACTGGCCAACTTTAAAAAGATTCACGGTTACATTAAGGCGTTGCAGCAGGCTACTAAAATAAGTTCGGTAAGCTGAGAAGCCTTCTGGCAGCGTGCCGTATTCGGGATTCATTAAAATCTCATCAGCTTCCGCTGCAAGTAATAAGCTGGACTGGCTATAACCGTTGCTCGCGGCAATGACTTTCTTACCGGATGCCCTAAAATCACGAATCGCGTCGGCAACAATCTCTAAATGCGGCATTAAGCCGCCGCCAAAGTCATCAAGATTGAGCACAAGGGTTGTGATGCGGGAGTCATCGCGGGCGTGCTCGAGCGCAGCCACGAGATCCTGGACCAATACCTCGCTAGGCCCATTGTCGGCTGCTAAGAAATTAAGCGGATCAACGGCGGTCTTTTCTTCAACCAAAATGCCCGAAGGGTTGACCACCAGGGCCCCCTCCTCTGGCATCTGACTGCTATCGTTGGAAAATGGTGCAAGCAATAAAACCGTAAAAAGGCTGAGCGCAATGAGTCCAAACAAGAGTGTTTGAAGGGCTTTTAACAGGTTCCAGAAAAGTTGAAACGGCAGTTTTAAAAATCGAGTCATGTGTTCTTCCGTGATAGATCGGATCTTAGTTCTTAGTTCTTAGTTCTTAGTTCTTAGTTCTTAGTTCTTGGTTCTTGGTTCTTGGTCCTTGGTTCTTAGTGCTTAGTTCTAGCCGAGTGGCTAGGCGTCTAATATTCCGAAAAAGGAACAACCGGCAGCACAATACGTCTTACGATGCGGCCTATTTGATGCGGCCTATTTGATGCGGCTTATTTAAAGACACCGTGTGGCCATTTTTAAAGGATTCGAGAAGATTAGCATGGGTGATCGATCGGCGCCGAGGTTTGTACGTTGAATCGTTGGTCTGATGCGGCGGCTGGTGATGTTGAGGTCCTTAAAGTTCTCAGAGTCAAAAAAAACCAAGGGTCTTGGTCTTGCGCCGCCGACACAAGCGTGTTTCCCTTGGCGAGCGTTAAGAACAAAAGTTTATAAAAGGTAACGTATGAGCAGTTCAGACAGCGACTGGCGGCATCACGGTGTAAAAGTTGTGAGTGGACAACACCTTGATATCAATACCCCGCAAACAGAAGGAATGAACCGCGCGGCCGCGATTAATCGAGCGACTGCCGGTGCTGAGAAACTTTGGGCGGGCACGGTTGAGATTCATCCGGATGCCAAAACGGGCGTTCACCACCATGGTGATCTTGAAAGTATAATTTATATCATCAGCGGCAAGGCCCGGATGCGATGGGGTGAGACCCTTGAGTTTGTCTGTGAAGCGGGCCCTGGCGATTTTATTTTTATTCCACCTTATGTGCCCCACCAGGAAATTAATGCCAGCACGGATGAACCGCTGCATTGTGTCTTGGTCCGGAGTAATCAGGAGCCGGTTGTGGTGAATCTCGATATTCCGGTAGTTGAAGATCCTGAAGGTTTATATTGGGTCGATCCGATCCACGCTAATCCGGAGGCTTAAGTGCGAAGAGTTTGCTCTTTGAGTTAGGCGCAATGACAGGTCTCGGCGGGTCTGCAAAAGCAGGAGTGAGTCGAGTGAAGGGACCGGTTCGAATGAGCGCAAAAGGTCGTGCGACGCGAAGGATAGGGCGCGCTTCGGGGATAGTCCTAGGTTTTAAGCTAACGCATTGGGTGTGCTGATTGACTCAATCAACCTCTAAGTTCGGGAATAACCCCAAGTGGAAAATTGCTAGCGCTGACGAGCAGGAAAATGAATCAAGCCGAATTGAGCCACAGGAGCGACCCGTTCAGATGAGATTTTTATTGAGCATTATGATTGTCATCACTTTTTTGATGAGCACTGATTTATGGGCTGAAGTTCGCGCCAACCCAACGGGTTTGTGGCAGACCTTTGATGAGGAGGGGAGGCTGCAATCGACGGTTTCAGTTGAGATTAAAGACGAAAAATTGTTTGGCTACGTTCTGAGTTTGCATCAGCAACCTGAAGAAAATCCGGTATGTGAGGCTTGTGAAGGCGCCTGGGGCGGTAAACCGGTCATCGGGATGGAAGTGATCAATGGTCTTACTTTCAAAAAGGGCGTCTGGCAGAAGGGCACCATTTTTGATCCAGAAAGCGGCAAATCTTATCGAGGGTCGGTTTGGTTAGAAGGCGAAACACTGTCTGTTCGCGGTCATCTTGGGTTTTTCTATCAAACGCGGTCCTGGCAGCGGGTACCCAAGCAAAGTGTGTCAGAACAAGGGGCGACGGCCCCACAGTCCATGTCAGATACCCATACGACGGGTTCATCCGGCTCTAACCAAAAAATCATGATCCAAAAGGAAAACCCATGATCAAGCTCTATGGCGCCCCCCTGAGTAATTACTACAATATGATTAAAGTCGCCCTGCTTGAGAAAGGGCTGGCCTTTGAGGAAGTCTTCACGCCGCCATCGCAAGACGCCGTTTACTTAGCAAAGAGCCCGATGGGCAAAATTCCTTGTATTGAAACGCCCGACGGCTTTTTAGCGGAATCGATTGCGATTTTAGAATATCTCGAAGCGATCGCGCCGAGTCCTTCGCTGCTGCCAGGCAATGCATTTGATCAGGCCAAAATTAGAGAGATTGCTCAAGTGATCGAGTTGAATGTCGAATTGGTTGCCCGGCGCGGTTTTGGAGCCTTGCGGGGCAAGGCCGTTGCGGATTCGGTGGTGGCAGACCTAGCGCGGGATCTGCCCAAGGGCTGCGCGGCCGTTGCGCGACTCACGCAATTTGGGCCCTACATACAGGGTGAAGAGATGACCTATGCCGATATTGTTGGCTTTTTTTCTTTCATACTGGCCAATCGCGCCGCCAAAGCGGTCATCGAGGTCGATTTGCTGTCGTTAATTCCGGGCGCGCCCGCCTGGTTCGAGATGATGCAGGCGCGGCCGTCGGTTGCGCGTGCCCTGGCGGACCAATAGTACAAGCCCGTTGGAAACCGTATATCCGCCGCGACTACGCTATCAACGGTGACGTCAGTCCGCCGGGAGTTCCCCTTGGCGTGGATCGTTTGGGTAGACCCAGTCGTCGGTAATGACCGGCGGCACTCGAAGCGACGCTGGGATCTTGTCGACCCCAATGAGTTGGTCGGCGCTTTGATGCCAGTAATAGATCCGAGCTTCCTGGTAGCTCAGAGGCACGCCTTTAAAGCCGTAGCTATTAACGGACTTTTGGATCCAAGCGCCAAATTCAGTATCTTCCAGTAATACCTTGATCAGTTTCTCGCCGTTGTTTTCGGTCCACTGATCGGGTGCGGGACGATCCCCCCAGTCTGGCGCAAAGGTCCATGTCTCAAGCGTGCACTGATCGATGCCCTTGGGCCAAAACAATAAAGGCGGGATCACCATCGCGCTCAAGGGCGACACCCAGTTCGGAAAGATGCCATAGGATTGCGTGCAGGTTCGGGCAATCTCACCAACCGATTCGATTTCTGGTAGATCTCCTCTTGTTTGCGCGAGGGTATTCACGGTGCCTTGCGGACGCGGGGCGATCATCCGGTGATGGCCATTGGG
>JAQWWC010000124.1 GCA_029249645.1 Pseudomonadales bacterium | reverse complement strand
TTTTTCACCCGTGGTTGATTTGACCGATGAGGGCGCCTTGAGCTTGATACAGCATGAGCTTCGAGTGCCGGGTGCTGAACGAATTTTGTATGTTGCTGATGCCTTTCGGTTTGGGTTGTCTTTGCCGGAGGTTGCAGAGCTTTCAAGTATTGATCCTTGGTTTCTTTCGCACATTGGGTTTCTGATCGAGCAAGAGCAGCAACTCAATGGCAAGACGCTCGGGGATTTAGACTTCGCGTCGCTCTTTGAGTTGAAGCGGCAAGGCTTTTCCGATAGCCGGCTGGCGGAATTACTGAAGGCTAATGAGACAGATGTTCGGTCAACGCGCTTGGGGTTGGGGATAAAGCCGGTCTATAAGCGGGTGGATAGCTGCGCAGCAGAGTTTGCATCCCCCACAGCATACTTGTACTCGACCTATGAAACGGTGTGTGAAGCGGCGCCTTCAAATCGTGAAAAGATCATGGTTCTGGGTGGTGGTCCAAATCGAATCGGCCAGGGCATCGAGTTCGATTATTGTTGTGTTCACGCGGCACTCGCCATGCGAGAAGACGGTTACGAAACCATTATGGTCAATTGTAATCCAGAGACGGTTAGCACTGATTTTGACACTTCCGATCGGCTCTATTTCGAGCCGTTGACCCTCGAAGATGTCTTGGCAATCGTCGAGATTGAGCAGCCGAAGGGCGTTATTGTTCAATTTGGGGGACAAACCCCTCTGAAGCTTGCGCGCGATCTGGAAGCGGCCGGGGTCCAAATTATTGGCACTTCGCCGGATGCAATCGATATGGCGGAAGATCGTGAGCGGTTCCAGCAGATGCTCCATCAGCTTAAATTAAAACAACCGGCTAATCGAATTGTAAGAACGGTTGAGGAGGGCTTGCTTGGTGCCGCAGAGATTGGTTACCCCTTGGTGGTTCGACCCTCTTATGTGCTGGGCGGGCGAGCGATGGAGGTGGTCCACAAGGCAAGTGAGCTCGAGCATTATTTGAAAAACGCGGTGGTTGTCACGCCTGATTCGCCGGTACTCTTGGATCGTTTTTTAGACCTCGCAATTGAGGTCGATGTCGATGCGGTATGTGATGGCGAGCAAGTTGTGATCGGCGCAGTGATGCAGCATATCGAACAAGCAGGGGTTCATTCTGGCGATTCGGCGTGCTCATTGCCGCCATACAGTTTGAGTGATGGTTTGATTGAGGAAATTGAGCAGCAGGTCGTCGCAATGGCGATGGCTCTAGGGGTTGTCGGTCTGATGAATGTCCAGCTGGCCGTTCAGGCTGATCAAATTTTTGTTCTTGAGGTAAATCCTCGTGCTTCCAGAACTGTGCCCTTCGTTTCAAAATGCATCGGTCGGTCGTTGGCTAAAATTGCGGCGCGATGCATGGCCGGAACTTCTCTCAAAGATCAAGGTTTCACGCAGCAAATTAAGCCAGCATATTTTCATGTTAAAGAAGCGGTTTTCCCCTTTGGTAAATTTCCAGGCGTTGATCCGATTTTAGGTCCGGAGATGAAGTCCACCGGTGAGGTGATGGGTATTGGTAGAACCTTTGGCGAGGCTTATGGTAAGTCGCAATTGGCTGCGGATGATGAGATCCCGCCTGCTGGCAGAGTGTTTTTGAGTGTTCGAGATCCAGATAAAGATCAGTTGGTTGGCATTGCCAAAGACCTTTTAGGCTTGGGCTTTAAGCTCTGCGCAACAAGGGGGACCGCGGCTGTCATCGCGGATGCCGGGCTTGCCGTTGAGGTCATCAATAAGGTGATGGAAGGGCGTCCGAATATCACCGATGCGATTAAAAACAATGAAATTAATTTCATTATTAACACAACAGAAGGTCAGCAGACGATCAAAGATTCCTTTGCGATTCGGCGTAACGCTTTGCAGCACAATGTGTGCTACACCACTACCATGGCAGGTGGGCGCGCAAGTATTGAAGCCTTGCGTCACAGTGCAGAAATGGAAGTATACTGCCTCCAAACGATGCATGCAGAGCTCGTAGGTTGAGCTAGGATGAACACAATGAAGCTGAGAAGTTAGTTATGGATAAGACGCCGATGACCGCAGAGGGTGCCGAATCGCTGCGGGTTGAATTAAAGCGCTTGACCTCAATAGAGCGACCTCGGATCGTAAAAGAAATCTCAGCGGCGCTTGCGCAGGGCGATCTTCGTGAAAATGCCGAGTTTCAGTATGCGAAAGAAGAGCAAGGCCATATTGAAGGTAGGATTTCTGAAATTGCAGCGAAGCTCGGAGCCGCTCAAATCATTAATATCAAAGAAATCCCAAGATCTGGAAAGATCATTTTTGGCGTGACTGTCCGGTTATTAAATTTAGACACTGACGAAGAGGTCACTTACAAAATTGTTGGCGATGACGAAGCAGATATTAAGGTCAACAAGATCTCGGTTTATTCGCCCGTTGCGCGTAGTTTGATCGGAAAGCAGCAAGATGACGTGGTGCTTATCCAGATCCCTTCGGGTCAGATTGAGTATGAGATTCTATTGGTAGAGCACTTGTAAGCGCCCGCCTTGACCGGTTTTACGTCGGAATCCGTCGGGCGCAAGGTGTGGTGAGCCGGTGGCAGGGGTTATTGATGCCTAACCAAATTTGAAAGAGAGGGGTTAGGTGCGCCGGATGCACGAAGGATTAAGGCAATTCCGCCAATGGTTTGGATGACCGTGGCTTGGGTTGCCTCAACCAGTTCAGCAAGGATGGCCTTTCTTGATTCTCGGTCTGAATTGATTCTAATTTTTATCAGCTCGTGATCGTCTAAGGCTCGATTCAGCTCTGTTATGACGGTCTCGGAAAGACCCTTCCCGGCAACCGTGACAACAGGGTCGAGGATGTGGCCAATGGCCCGATAATGTTTCTTTTGTTGTTGGGTAAGCATGGTTGGATCCGAAAAGATCCATTGTACGTCATCGATGTGGTCCAAGGTGCATTTGCAATGAAAAAATCTAAAACCAGTCAGCGCTGGCTCGACGAACATGAACAAGACCCCTATGTTTTAAAGGCACGGTCGGCGGGTTATCGTTCTCGAGCAGTTTATAAACTCATCGAGCTGGATGACCGGCTGAATTTATTTCGTGAGCATCTAACGGTTGTTGATCTAGGCGCGGCCCCCGGTGGTTGGTCTCAAGTGGCTCGGGAGCGGCTCGGAACAACGGGCCGAGTACTCGCGCTGGATATTCTTGAGATGGCGCCGATAGCGGGGGTCGAGGTCATCACAGGTGATTTCACTGAAGCTAAGGCGCTTTCTGCGCTAGAGGGGCTGCTGGGAGATCAGGTTGTGGATCTTGTAATATCGGATATGGCCCCCAACTTAAGTGGTATGAAGTCGGTGGATTTGCCTCGGAGCATTGATTTGATTGAGCTTGCGATGGACTTTGCAAGGGTCTGGTTGAGGCCCGGAGGGCACTTTGTCGCGAAAGCCTTCGAAGGTGAGGGGATTGATACTCTTAGGCGCCAGATTCGTATGACCTACGATAAACAGGTTAATATAAAGCCCAAAGCGTCTCGCGGGCGATCTCGCGAAATCTACTTAGTTGGCCTGGGAAAAAAAGGGGAAGGCTAGGTTGATTAATAGATGGCCCAAACAAAAAGCGTGTAAAACGAAAAAAGAGGGGTTGTTAGAGAGGCGCTCGGTGTCACTGGACTGTTTGTGTCAAAGCGGTTATTTGGGACGAGGAAGCCTCAGAAGAGATTTTGGATAGCTCCCAAGAGCAGGGTAGCCACGCCGTGCTAAGGCACTGTAGTGGGGTCAGTAAACGATAGAGAAGAGGTGGGCGCGCAAAAAGGCCCACGGAAAGAAAATGAGGTTTGTTAAGCGATGATCCCAGCCAGTCCGGCGGTGGTCATAGGAACCAGCACCCAGTAGCGAGGAAGTAATGTGAACGACATGGGAAAAAATATCTTACTTTGGCTTGTGATTGCTGTTGTTCTATTGACAGTGTTTCAAAATTTCAATGTCAGCCGCCCGCCGGAGGAAGTGCCGTATTCCACGTTTTTAGGATTGGTCAATGGTAATCAGGTTCGTTCTGTTGAAGTCGATGGATTGATTATTCGCGGCGAGCGGTCTGACGGTATCTCATTTGAAACGATACAACCTCAAATCGTCGATAAGGCTCTAATTGATGACATGGTTGAGCATAATGTTGCGTTTCAGGGCGAGCGGCCAGAGCAGCAGAGCATTTGGATGCAGTTACTAGTAGCGAGCTTCCCAATCTTAGTCATCATCGCCGTTTTCATGTTTTTTATGCGTCAAATGCAAGGTGGCGCAGGCGGAAAAGGCGGGCCTTTATCGTTTGGGAAGAGCAAGGCCAAGCTGCTTGGAGAGGATCAAATTAAGACGACTTTTGCAGATGTTGCAGGGGTTGACGAGGCTAAGGAAGAAGTCAAAGAATTGGTCGATTTTCTGAGAGAGCCTGGGAAGTTCCAAAAATTAGGGGGTCGAATCCCTCGAGGGACCTTATTGGTAGGCTCGCCAGGGACAGGTAAAACCCTCTTGGCTAAAGCCATTGCGGGCGAGGCGAAAGTGCCGTTCTTTTCAATATCTGGCTCCGATTTCGTAGAAATGTTTGTTGGGGTGGGCGCATCGAGAGTTCGGGATATGTTCGAACAAGCAAAAAAAGCCACGCCCTGCATTATTTTTATTGATGAGATTGACGCGGTGGGTCGGCATCGTGGCGCGGGTCTTGGTGGTGGTAACGATGAACGAGAGCAGACGTTGAATCAGCTCTTAGTGGAAATGGACGGGTTTGAAGGCAATGAGGGGATTATTGTCATTGCTTCCACGAACCGGCCTGACGTTCTGGATCCAGCGCTATTAAGGCCTGGACGGTTTGATCGGCAGGTCGTGGTGCCGCTTCCTGACCTTCGAGGTCGAGAGCAGGTCTTAAAGGTGCACATGCGTAAGGTGCCGCTCGCAGACGATGTAATCGCGATGGATATTGCGCGGGGGACGCCCGGTTTCTCAGGCGCAGATTTGGCCAACGTGGTGAATGAGTCGGCACTCTTTGCGGCGCGTCAGGACCAGCGTCTGGTTTCAATGCGGCATTTCGAGCAAGCGAAAGACAAGATCATGATGGGCGCCGAACGGAAAACCATGGTGATGTCGGAGAAGGAGCGAACGAATACCGCTTATCACGAAGCGGGACATTGCATCGTGGGCCACTTGATGCCCGAGCATGATCCAACCTACAAAGTCTCGATTATCCCACGTGGACGCGCTTTGGGCGTGACGATGTTTCTACCAGAGGAAGACCGTTATTCCATGAGCAAGCGGTCTATTGAAAGCCAGATTTGCGGTTTGTATGGCGGGCGGATTGCGGAAGAGTTAACCCTCGGGTTCGAAGGCGTGACAACAGGTGCCTCGAATGATATTGAGCGGGCGTCCAAGATGGCTCGTTCGATGGTGACGAAATGGGGTTTGTCGGAAAAGTTGGGCCCTATGCAGTATGACGATGATGAAAGCGATGGTTTCATGGGCAGGTCTGCAGGCTCGGCAAGGGCGAATATGTCTGCCGAAACGTCGAAAGTGATTGATGAAGAAATTAAACAAATTATTGATCACTGTTACGGGACTGCTCGCCAAATCCTTACAGATCACCGCGAGCAGTTGGACGCTATGGC
Source organism: Pseudomonadales bacterium (assembly GCA_029249645.1). Classification (GTDB taxonomy): domain Bacteria; phylum Pseudomonadota; class Gammaproteobacteria; order Pseudomonadales; family Azotimanducaceae; genus UBA9926. The sequence continues at coordinate 3,537 of JAQWWC010000124.1, read as the reverse complement.
CGCGGCACTTTTAGAGTATGAAACGATCGACAAGAGCCAGATTGATGACATTATGGCTGGTAGGGCGCCGAAGCCACCTGCAAATTGGACCGATGACGCCCCGTCGAGCGGTCCCTCAGATGGGCATACCGCACCTGATTCGGATGAAGCCGGCTCGGGTAACTTGGATGGCGCGCCCTCAGGCGTTTAACGCAAATTGAGCGTTAGCCCGCTTCAGGGACTACTCAATGAAGGACGCCCACTCGTAATGGGCGTCTTGAATGTGACCCCGGATTCCTTTTTCGATGGTGGGCGATACCAAGGCCTCGATGCGGCGCTGCAGCATGTCAATGAGATGGTTGAGCAGGGCGCTGATCTTATTGACATCGGTGGTGAGTCGACCCGCCCAGGGGCATCTCCTCCAACAGAAACCGAAGAAGCTGGGCGGGTGCTGCCTATTCTTGAGGCTATTCAGGCGCGCTTCGATATTCCTATCTCAGTTGATACAAGTACCCCCTCTGTGATGGCCGCGTCGGTCAGCCTGAAAGTGGCAATGATCAACGATGTTCGAGCGTTCGCCCGACCAGGCGCCCTTGAGGCGGTTGGCGATGATGTCATGCTGGCTGTGATGCATATGTTAGGGACGCCTGCATCGATGCAGGATGATCCACAATACCAAGACGTTGTTCGTGAAGTTGATGGGTTTTTTCTCGATCGACTTGCCGCCTTGCAAGACTTCGGCATTGAGCGCGCAAGAATCATGCTGGATCCAGGTTTTGGATTTGGTAAGACGCTGGCTCAAAACTTCAATCTAATACAATCGCTTGACGTCTTTCGGCGGCACGGTTGTCCTATACTGATCGGGCTCTCAAGAAAGCGCAGCATTCAAGCGATGGGGCGCGATGTTTTAGCCGGATCGGTCGCCGGTGCATTGGCGGCCGTTGCCAGAGGCGCTAACATGGTGAGAGTGCATGATGTTGAGGCGACGGTTAGCGCGCTCCGAGTCTGGCAGGCGATCAATTGCAGTGAGGAGATGACGCAGGATGCGTAAATATTTTGGTACAGATGGGATCCGTGGGCCGGTGGGAACGCCGCCCATTACCGCAGACTTTGTCTTGAAGCTCGGTTGGGCAGCAGGCAAAACTTTCTCACCTTCGGGTGGAGGCACTATCTTAATTGGAAAAGATACGCGGATATCAGGCTATTTGTTCGAGTCGGCGTTAGAAGCAGGCCTTGCATCAGCTGGTGTTCATGTCACGATGCTGGGGCCGATGCCTACACCGGCAGTGGCCTATCTTACTCGAGCGGTCTCAGCCGATGCGGGCATTGTAATCAGCGCCTCCCACAATCCTTTTTCCGATAATGGCATCAAGTTTTTCTCCAGTGAGGGCCGAAAGTTACCCGATGAAATTGAGCTAGAAATTGAACGGCTAATTGATGAACCGATGACAACGGTCGCCTCTGCAGACCTTGGCAAAGCGGATCGGATGAACGATGCGGTAGGCCGGTACATTGAGTTCTGTAAGACGACCTTCCCAAAATCATTGAATTTAAAGCATCTAAAGCTGGTTGTAGATTGTGCGCATGGGGCGACTTATAAAATTGCGCCGGCTGTGTTTCAAGAGTTGGGCGCGCAGGTTATCGCAATTGGCTGCTCGCCGGATGGTTTGAATATTAACGAAGGTTTTGGTGCGACTAGCCCAGAAGCACTTGCTGCGCGGGTTGTTCAAGAAGGCGCCGATCTTGGGATTGCGCTTGACGGCGACGGTGATCGCTTGGTTATGGTGGATCATCGAGGTGAGGTCGTTGATGGTGACGAGTTATTGTTGATCATTGCGCTGTATCAGCAGTCTAAAGGTCTCCTAACAGGCGGCGTCGTGGGGACGCTGATGAGTAATTTGGGTCTTGAAGTTGCGTTGAAGGACCATGGGATCGGGTTTGCTAGAGCGCTTGTTGGGGACCGTTATGTTGTTGCCAAGCTCTTGCAGGAAGGTTGGCGTTTAGGTGGTGAAGGCTCTGGCCATATTTTGTGTCTCGATCAGGCAACAACCGGGGATGGTGTGGTCTCTGCGCTTCAGGTGCTACGCGCAATCGTGGACCAAGGCAAGACGCTTGCTGAGCTGAAATCGGCCATGACAAAATTCCCGCAGGTAATGATTAACGTTCGAGCAGTCAGCGCGAGGGTGATGGAGAATGAAACGGTTCGATCTGCGGTCCGTGACGTCGAGGCGGAGCTAGGCGACAAAGGCCGAGTGTTATTGAGGCCCTCAGGAACGGAGCCGCTGATTCGAGTCATGGTTGAGGGAGAGGATGCGCAACAAGTGACCCACCTTGCGGGACAACTAGCCGCAGTGGTCGCTGCAAGCTAGGATTGAAACTTAGGCAGAGGTTCGCTAATATTCGCCGCCCGCGCCAGACAGGTCTGCGGGGGGATAACAGCATAGCGTAAGGGGCAATAGCCGGTAAAAAAGTAAGCCGGTAAAAAGTTAGCTGATAAAAAGGTTAGCCGATAAAAGAGGTGGCCATAGTGGATCCGTTAGTGGTGGCGAATTGGAAGATGAACGGCTCCGAACAGCTATTGCAAGCGGTTGTTCAGCAAGTTGATGGGTTAGCCGAGGCGACCCCCGCGACGGTTGTACTGGCGTTACCAGCTGCCTACTTGTCTCTAACAAAAGACTTTGACAACACTCGGATTGAATGGGCGGGTCAAAACGTCCACTGGTTAACATCTGGTGCTTATACCGGTGAAGTGAGCGCCGCCATGTTAGCCGAGTTGGGCGTTGGTTGGTGTTTGGTGGGCCATTCGGAGCGTCGGCAACATTGCGCTGAAACGGATGACATGGTGCTAGCAAAGACCAAGGCGTGTTTAGAATTAGGAATTCGCCCGATTGTTTGTGTCGGCGAAAATTTACAGGAACGGCAGGCGGGAAAGGCCGCAGAGGTTGTCAGTCGACAACTTCTAGTGGTGTTAAAGGGTATTTCAAGTGCGTTAGCGCCCTTAATTGTTGTTGCTTATGAGCCGGTCTGGGCGATTGGGACTGGTGAAGAAGCCTCGCCAGAGATTGCGCAAGAAGTTCATGAGGCGTTGAAGCATGCGGCTCGGAGCGCAGTTAAGGCACTTGAACTGAGGGTCCTGTACGGGGGCAGTGTAAACGCGGATAATGTTAAGGCCCTGATGAGTATGCCGGACATCGATGGCGTTTTGGTCGGGGGGGCTTCATTAGAAGCGCTTGGATTCAGACGAATTTGTGAGCAAGTCGCTGGGTCGGTATGATGTTTTGGTGTTAAAAGAACGGGTTTTGAGGCGAACGCGACGGTTTAGCCGTCAGGTTGAGAAGAGTAATTATGGATTTAGACTTATTTGAGCAATTGGTACTAGTGGTGCACGTGATTGCAGCATTATCTGTGATTGGACTGGTACTGATTCAGCAAGGCAAAGGGGCTGACATGGGCTCCGGATTCGGTGGCGGTGCCTCGAATACAGTGTTTGGCAGTGGCGGCGCGGGAAATTTTCTCACGCGACTCACGACCTGGATCGCAATTGCCTTTTTTATAACG
>JAQWWC010000123.1 GCA_029249645.1 Pseudomonadales bacterium | reverse complement strand
GGCTTTATCTGGAACCTATCGAACCCTGAGAACGCCGGTTTCATCTGGAACCTATCGAACCCTGAGAACGCCGGTTTCATCTGGAATCTATCGAACCCTGAGAATGCCGGCTTTATCTGGAACTTATCGAACCCTAAGAACGCCGGCTTCATCTGGAACTTATCGAACCCTGAGAACGCCGGCTTCATTTGGAACCTATCGAACCCTGAGAACGCCGGTTTCATCTGGAACCTTTGATTGGAATCACTGCGTCTAGCTTTGTTTTAACTTGTGACTCGATGAAAATGCTGCTTTGATAACTGTTTCGGGATTTCTGGATCAACCGAGTGGTCTCATTGAGCTTCTTGAGCGCTTTTTCTTCGAGCATCGCGGCTCTGGTGCATCACACCAGTCGACCTGGGTGGATTAACTGGCGCCTGTTTTTTGGTTGCGGTGCGTTGGTTTCGGTGATTCTGATCGCGATCCCGGCTTTGGCCATAGAAGCCTTGATAAACAAGCGAGCCATCGTTTTTGATCATCTCACCACCGAAAACGGGTTGTCGCAAAATGGCGTCACGGCCTTTGTTCAGGATCGGCAAGGGCTCATCTGGATCGGAACCCAAGAAGGGCTCAATCGCTATGATGGCTATGAGTTTACGAATTTTTATCACCTGATCGCGGATCAAAACTCTCTTTCCCATGACCAAGTTTGGTCTTTACTTGCGGACCAAACCGGTCGTATCTGGGTCGGTACGGATGCCGGGCTAGACCGCTTTAATCCGGTAACCCAAGGGTTTGAACGCATCCGGCTCAAGCCGTCTGCGGAAGCTAACACAACGATCTCCGTGTATGCACTCGCAGAGGGTCCCGCTGGCGTCATTTGGGTCGGGACCAATGTTGGATTGATAGAGATTCGACCCGACAGCACGATGACCTGGTTTGAGCACGATCTCAATAATCCGAATAGTATCGGGGCGGGCAGCGTTCGAGCGCTATATCGGGATCAGGCTGATCGGTTGTGGGTCGGAACAGACTCGGGCGGCGTGACGCTGATTGATGCTCAAGGTCAGGTCAGAAAGCGTTATGTGTCGGATCCACTTAACCCAAATTCACTGTCGGAAAATGCGGTTCGCGCCATCGCGTCGGACACCCTTGGACGGCTCTGGGTCGGCACCTATAGCGAAGGCGTCAGCATCTTTGATGAGCGGGACAATCGATGGTTTCGCTTTCGACACGACCCCAAAGATTCTAGCTCGATCACAGGCAATCGCATCCGGACGATTCTCAAAGATACGGGCGGCGATCTTTGGGTGGGCGCCGACGGGGGCTTGAATTTATGGCGATCTGGCGGAGAGGGCTTCCAACAGTATCGGGCGGACCTATCCAATAGTAAAAGCCTCAGCGACAACACGATTCTGTCCCTATTTCAGGATCATGGCGGGGTCATTTGGGTTGGGACTTTTAATGGCATTAGTAAATGGAATGCGACGGTCGAAAAGTTTCCGGTCTTTAAACTCCAAGCAACCATTGGCGATGAAGTCTCCTCGCCCTCGATTTCTTCTTTTGCCGAAGATAAATCCGGTAACTTGTGGATCGGTACGTTCGAAGGCCTGAGTGTTTGGGCGGCAAATGAAAGTGACCCCGTCTTTTTTAATGCAGATTCAATTGGTCTCAGTGGCAGGCGGGTGATGGCGCTTGCGGTTGTTGGCGAGGAACTCTGGGCGGGTACGATGATTGGTGGGCTCAACGTCATTAAAGATGGACAAGTCGATCGGGTGTATCGCTTTGATCCAGACGATCCAAGATCGCTATCGTCGAGTGCTATCAGTCGGATTTATTTGGATTCGAAGGGACGGCAATGGATTGCAACCTACGGCGGGGGTATTAATTTATTCGAGCCAGGAAAGGGGTTTAAGCGCTTTCCTAGCCTGTCTAATCCCAAGGGACAATTTAGCGACCTTCGGACGCTTGATATCATTGAGACGCGATCAGGACTGCTCTGGGTGGCAACCGATGGCGGTGGCATCACGGTTTTGGACTCGGTCACTGGTGATACTTCCGCATTACTTCATGACCCAAGCGATTCAGGAAGCTTATCGAGCAACAATGTTGTTTCGCTTCTAGAAACAGATCAAGGAATATGGGTTGGAACGCGCGATCGGGGTATAAATTTTTATGATCCAGTTTCCGCAACCTTCTCGCGGTACTCTAAAGCGGATGGTTTGGCGAGTGATGCGGTATTCGGTCTGCTGGAAGATGCTGCTGGGCGAATTTGGGTCAGCGGCGGTAAAGGACTCACAGTGATCGACCCGATTTCAATGCGGTTCCAATCTTTTGATTCAAGCCATGGTTTGCAGAATACGGATTTTAATAGTGGTGCCTATCTTGGGTTGTCAGAAGGGCTGTTTGTGTTTGGGGGTAACAACGGTTTCAATGTTTTTGACCCAGTTAAAATCCGAACCAAAAACAACTACGTGCCAAAAATAACGCTGACGCAATTCAGTAAATTCAACCAAGTTGAACTGCACAGTAGCGCCCTGGATGAGATGACGGAGTTGGTTTTGGATTACCAAGATTCAGTCATCGGTTTTAAGTTTGTTGCCTTGGACTTTACAGCACCCCTTAAGAATCAGTTCCGGTATCGATTAAAAGGATTTGATCTGGATTGGGTTGATTTAGTTGGAGAGCATCAAACAACCTATACCAACTTGGATCCTGGAGATTACGAATTTGAGGTGATTGGTTCGAACAATGATCTGGTTTGGAATGAACAAGGCGCGTCCATTCGTATAACGGTTCTACCACCGCCATGGGCCACTTGGTGGGCTTATTTGGGTTATCTTACGGCCCTGATTGTAACCGTTGTTTTGTTGTTAAAAAATAATACGCGTAGGCAACGGTTTGAAGCCGAGAAACGCTATAGTCAACGGCTGCAGCTTTATATCGAGTCACTTGAGCAGGCGACTGAGTGCATTATCATTGCGAACGAGAAACACGAAATTTTGTTCGCGAATCATGCTATTGCCGCCGTTCATGGCTTGCCGCCCACTGCGGCTGTTGGGCGGGATGTTGTGACGGCGTTAATCAATGACAGCGCGCAAAGAATGGTTGTTACCCGAGCGCTCGAGCGCACGGGACGTTTCCAAGGTGAGATTGCTGGTCCCCCGACCGCACCAAAACAAACCACGGAGGTGACGATTACCAGAGTTCAGGACTCCAAATTGAGTGAATCAGCATTGGTTTCAATCTCCCGGGATATCACCCATCGAAAACAAACGGAAGCCGAGCTGACGGACTACCGAAAAAATCTCGAGTTTCTTGTTGCTGAGCGTTCAGTTGCGCTTCAGCGTGAAATATCTGAACACAAAGAGGCTCGAAGTGAGCTCGCGTCGTCGTTGATGGAAAAAGAGCTGTTACTGAAAGAAGTGCATCACCGCGTAAAAAACAACATGCAGGTCATTTCGAGTCTACTCAATATGCAAGCAGATGCTCAGAATGATGCGGTATTGGTCAGCCTTCTTGGCGAGAGCCAGCAGCGTATCAAATCGATGTCGCTGATTCACGAAAGCCTTTACCAGTCGGATAATCTGCTGGAAATTAATTTTGAAGATTACATTCGCACGTTAGCGACGGGCCTATGTCGGTTTTATACTATTCCAGGCATTGAGGTTCAATTGGAGATTTTGGTCGATCAAGTTGCGCTCGAGCTGGACACTGCTGTGCCCTGCGGCTTGATTATTAATGAGTTGATTTCCAATGCGCTCAAACATGGCTTTAAGACGGGGCAAGCGGAGACAGCAGTGATCGACGTGCAGTTCGTAAAGGATCGTGACTGGTACCGGTTAAAAATCTCGGATAACGGGTGTGGGTTACCAGAGGGTTTTGATCCAAAGCAGTCGGGTTCGATGGGCATGGAAATTGTTGATATTTTAACTCAGCAGTTAGAAGGCCGGTTGTCGTTCCAGTCGATGGATGGCGCGCAGTTTTTAATTGAATTTCCAGCAGTAGAGCGAAAAGTCCATGAGTAGAGTATTTGTTGTTGAAGACGAAGTGCTTGTCGCCCGAGATATTAAAAGCCGACTCGAAAAGCTGGGCTACCAGGTGATTGGCACGGCGGCGAGGGGCGATGATGCCGTGACGCGAGTGCTTAGTGAACGGCCCGATTTGATTTTGATGGACATAAACCTCAAGGGTGATATGGACGGAATCGAGGCCGCTGACCGGATTCGCGCCGAGGCAGATCTGCCGATTATTTTTTGCACAGCATACTCAAATGATGAGACGCTTGCTCGCGCTAAGGTGACCGTGCCCTACGGTTATGTTTTAAAACCGTTTGATAACCGTGAACTCGAAATAACCATTGAGATTGCACTGCACAAGCATCAGATGGAGGTCGCGCTAAAAACAGCTGGCATTCGATTAGAAGCTACCTTGCAAAACTTGGACGATGGCGTGCTGACCATCGATCAGACTGGGGAGATACTGCTTGCAAACCCGATGGCAGTTCAGCTTTTAGGCGTTTCAAGAGAAATGTTGATGACGCTTAACGCTGAGGCGTTACTGCGATTTGAGCCGCTCAATGCAACTGACACCGTCATTGATATCGCCGCGCTGTTGCAAGGACAAATGGCACTGCCGATCAGTTTTGATCGGCAGGTTTTGTTACGACAGGATCAGGATTCCTTGCCGGTCGCGGTCGGGCTTAATTGGTTTTCGCCAGGTGGTTCGCCGTTGCTTGTGATTTCGCTAAGAGATTTGACGACGCAGATCGCCCAAGAGGCGCAATTGGTCAAAACGGCCTTTTATGATGACCTGACGTCGCTTCCAAATCGTCAACTCTTTTTAGATCGTCTGACCACGCGATTGATTTCAAAACGTGCAAATGATGGCCTGGATCCCGCGCCGTTTGCGGTGGTGATCATAAGCGTTGAAGGCTTAGGCGTGATTAACCAAGCGCTTGGATTTTCAGCAGGTGATCATGCCATTGTTGACGTTGCGCGCCGCATTCAGAGGATCGTAAAACCGGATGATACCTTGTCGCATCTGGGTGGTGGGCGATTTGCTCTCTTACTGACTGATGGCGGTGATCCGGGCTTGACTCTGGAAGCCGTCGAGAAGGCGCAAATTTCAATCCACGAAAATATTGAATGGGCACTGGATGCGACCGTGACGGTCGACTCGCATTGTGGCCTGGTTTTTGGTCCTGGTGAGTATGTGGCAGCAAACGATATGGTTCGCGATGGCGAAACAGCAGCGGGGCGGGCAAAGTCCGAGGGCCGCGCCGCTGTGGTCTTTGACGTTGCGATGCATGAAAAGGCTAAGGCCATGCTGTTGATGCGCTCGAAGCTCAAGGACGCGATCGATCAAAGGGTTCTGCTCCCCTATTTTCAGCCGATCGTTGACTTGAAGACGCTCAAAATTATTAGCTTTGAGGCATTGGTCCGCTGGCCATTGTCGGACGACGTATTTATCCCGCCCGATGATTTCATTCCGTTAGCTGAAAAAAGTGGTTTGGTTTTGTTGCTGGGGGATTTGATGCTCGAGACGGTCTGTCAGCAGCTCAAAGCGTTCAATTCAAAGGCCATCGATGGCTTTTCGATCGCAGTAAATATTTCCTCAGAGCAATTTACCGAGGCTCTAGTTGATCGACTGGACTACCTGATCTCCAAGTATGATTTGTTGCCCCAGCAAATTGGCTTAGAGATTACCGAGAGTGTGGCAATGAAAGCCATTGATAGTAATTTAAAACTCTTGGAAATCTTCCGAGAGAGAGGACACAAAATCAGCGTTGATGATTTTGGTACGGGTTATTCTTCATTGGCTTATTTAAAGCGTTTCCCATTGGACACTATCAAAATTGATCGCGCCTTTATTCAGGAGTTGGCCCGCGACACCGATGACTTTATTATCGCCAAAGCCATCATAGACTTGGGGCACAGCTTGGGTTTGAAAATCGTAGCAGAAGGAATTGAGACGCAAGCCCAAATGAAATTACTTCAGGAGCTGGGTTGTGATCTTGGGCAAGGCTTTTATTTTCAAAAAGCCAGCCCCGGTGAGATGATCAGTCAATGCTATGAGCGCGGTTTGCCGTTGGGGCGGGCGCAAACGCTCTAGAATCATTTGTTAGGCAAGTAACGCGCCGCCATCAATGTCGATGACAACCCCGGTCATATAATGGTTTGCCATCGCAAGGATTAGCGCTTCTGCGACCTCCTCGGGCAGGCCGACTCGGCCAAGCGGCATGCCCTTACCGATCGCCGCCATCGTAGCGGATTTTTTATCCCCAAAGTGATCGAACATTGGGGTATCAATGATGCCTGGCGCCACAGCATTAACCCGCCTCGGCGCCAGCTCTTTTGCGAGTGCGCGGACGAGGCCTTCGACGGCGCAACCGGTACAAGAAACGGAGATCATGCCAGGATTACAGCGTCTTGCTGGCGTACCCGAAACGAGCGTGATGGATGCGTTTTCGGATAGGAAGGGCACGCCCGAGCGAACAACGTGGGTGTAACCCCAAAACTTGTCAAAGGCTGCTCTAAATTGATCATCGGTCTGGTCCATAAAGGGCGCGGTGGTTCGAGTCGCCCCGGTCGCCGCGCCTACAAGATGATCGATGTGACCCACCGACGCGAACAGAGCCTTTAAGCCATCGGGGTCATGAGTGTCGACTTGTGAAAATTGAATCAGAGGATGCAGGGCGGCTGCTTGCGAGATCTTTTCCTGTGTTCGACTCGCTGCCCAAACGTTTGCGCCGGCTGCTTGTGCCATGACGGCTGTGGCGAGACCAATGCCTGAGGTGCCACCAATAACAACGACATTTTTTTCATGCAGAGACATAAGACGGTGCTCTCGATTGAAGGATTAAAGACGATAACAGCTTAATTGCGGATTTGGCAAAGCGAGTCTTGGCAGAGAGACAATGAGAGAAACAATGCAAGACTAAGGCGCGGAAAACAGGGTTGGTAAGAATGGGGTGGTTTGAGGGAAGTTTGGCGGCGACTGGTCAGTCTGGTCGGGTTCGAATGCGCGGGGCAACGCTTGCGGCGATGTAAGGTTTTCTGAGTGTGTGGCAACAATCTAGGGCGCAATACGCCTCCCAGCCTGAATCTAAAACAGTGACTTGATCCAAAAAGTTAATTACTCAGACGAGCTGGAATATTTTAAATAGGGCCAAAATTGGCTGTGTTCGGATTGATTGGGTGGGTTGGCGCTAATTATAATGTTGTCGCCGAGAGCCTAGGGTGAGAACATCTGCCGCGTTCGGGTCGAAAGTTGCATCTTAAGGTTTTCGCATTCGAAAAGTGGATGTTAGCAAGCAAGCCTGACTTCAGAGTTTTTCATGCATGCAGGGGATGATGGTGGTGGCGAGGCAATACGCAAAAAGGGCCTTTAAGTTTTTGATTCGTGGCCTAGGGTTGCTAGTGCTGGTTTGCGGCGGCGGTGCAGCGGCCGCTGATCCGGTTCGAGTCGCAATACAGACGACACAAGGCGACATCACCCTTGAGCTAAATGCTAATGCTGCGCCTGCAACGGTTGCAAATTTTTTGCAATATGTTGACCAATCAGGCTACGACAATACGATTTTTCATCGCGTGATTGAAGGGTTCATGATTCAGGGTGGTGGTCATTATCGTGACTTGACCGAAAGCCCTTCGGGCGCGAATCTTCTCAACGAAGCAGACAATGGGTTGCGAAATGAAGCCGGCACGATTGCGATGGCTAGGATGGCCGAAATTGATAGCGCCACCAATCAGTTCTTTATCAATGTTTCGGATAACACGCGGTTAGATCATCAGGACGATAGCTGCAGCCGCGAGGAAGAGGCGGCCGCGGCGGCACGAGCGGACCGTGGCTTGTTCAAACCAAAACGGTGTAAAAGTTTTGGTTACGCTGTGTTTGGTCGTGTCATTGATGGGTTTTCCGTCGTGAAAGCGATTGAGCAGGTTGCAACGGGCACGCAAGCTGATTTTTTTGATGTTCCAAAAGAACCCATCACCATTCTCTCAATTAGGCGATTACCATGATGATAAACGTTAAACAGGTTTTGCGGCGGGGCTCTGGCGTGGTTGCTGCGATCCTGCTCGGCTTAACTTGGGGACAAGCTTTAGGGTTAACGCAGCCTGATAATGGCGCTCTAGCGGTTTCCACGGCGCCAAAGCTCGTGGTGGTCATTGCGATTGACCAGTTGCGTCGTGATCGCTTGTTTGAGTCGAGCGAGGCTGGATTGGGACGGCTCAAAGAAGCTGGGCGGATTTTCATCGAAGGGCAACTGGCCCATGGAATTACGACAACCTGTCCCGGGCATGCCTCGATCTTGACGGGGTTAAACCCAGCAGGTCATGGTTTGCCCAGCAACTCGTTTTTAGATCGCGAAACGGGCGAGGCTCGGTATTGTGTCGGCTCGGACGATCCTTCGCACCGAGTGTTGGGCGGCTCGAAGGGTCGCAGTCCGAGCAATCTTAGGGCGGACACCCTAGGTGACTGGCTGAAAGCCAAAAACCCTAATCATCGCGTCTTTGCGGTTTCGGCAAAGGATCGCGCCGCGATTACGCTCGCGGGGGTGCACCCTGATGGGGTGTATTGGTATGACTCAGCACAAGGGCGATTCACGACCAGTGGCTACTACGAGGATCAGTTGCCACAATACCTGCGGACTTTCAATGGTCAGGACCCCGCCGTTGACGGGTTTATGCAAGGGTTTCCTGAGCGCTGGACACACTCGGCAGATGGCGTGCGCGCCGACGATTATGAGGGTGAAGATACGCGGTATGAACGTGTCAGTGGACATCCGCTCATGGAAGGCACGTTTGAGGAGATTGCAAAACAGGTTTACGTGTCACCTTTTATCGATGAAGCCACGATGGAACTGGCACAGTTAATGTTGATTGAAGAGGCTATAGGCCAAGGCGCGGCAATGGATTTGTTATCAATCAGTTTGTCTGCCACCGATACAGTAGGGCATTTGTATGGTCCGAGGAGTGCCGAGGCCGCCGACAGCCTTGCTCGATTGGACCAAATGCTTGGAACGTTTTTCAACCTGCTCGATGAGCGACTAGGCGTTGACAATTATTGGGTCGTATTGACGGCGGATCATGGTGTGGCGGAATTGCCGGAGTGGACGCATGAGGTTAATACGCTTAGCTGCCCCTCTGATACCGGTAGATTGACGCCGGAGGCGCTTTATCTTGGTTTGAATTGGCATCTCTACAAGACCTTTACCTGGCCATTTGGGGATCCGAGAAGCTTGCTTTCTCTCGATGGGGGGCATCTTTATGTTCCGGAAGAAGGCTTGTCAGAATTCGGATTAACGCGTGCCGCTGTGGTGACAGAGGTGATTAGCTATCTTGAATCAAAGCCTGAAATCGAAAAAGCGTGGCGTATCGATGCTTTGTCGAATGCCTCAGGCGAACTTGCGGAGGCGATGCAGCGCAGCATAGTGCCGGATCGGATGGGGGACGTTCTGGTCCAAATGGTCGAAGGCTGCCTCGTTGACGAGCTGGGCACAACCCATGGCTCTCCGCACAACTATGATCGGGATATTCCAATCGTGTTTTATGGCGCGGGGATCAAGGCTGGGGATGTCCCTGGGCCGGCTTATAGCATCGACATCGCCGCAACCCTTGCGCATTATCTGGGCGTTGAGCCTGGTAAGCCACTCGATGGTGTCGTGCTGGATCTGACACGCATTTCACGAAGCCAACCTGAGGGGGGCGAATAGGGCTGCCGTCATGGTCTAGACAGGTCTGCAAGCACGGAGGATGATGGCTTGATCGGTCAAAGATTGGAGCCATAAATGCTTTGTCCCATTAAAAAGCTTTTGGCCATTAGAAAGCTTTGGCACATTAAAAAGGAGGCAAGCCAATGCATATCCAACCGCTAACCCCGCACTTAGGGGCCATCGTGCAGGGCGTTGATCTATCCGAACCTATGAGCGATTCAGCCTTTCAGGCGCTCAAAGCGATTTATCTAGAACACTCGGTACTGGTGTTTCCAGACCAGACCTTATCTCAGACGCAGCACAAAGCCTTTGCCAGTTGTTTTGGCGCGCTGCATACCCATCCGATGCACGCCCGACAGCAGAAGGGCGATCCCCACATTTTACGAGTCGCAACCAATGCGCAATCAGCCTATACCGCAGGCGAGGGCTGGCATACCGACGTCACGTGCGATGCGCTGCCACCACAATGCTCACTTCTGTATGTCACAGAGACCCCCGGGGAAGGTGGTGGAGACACGTTGTTTGCTGATATGTATCTTGCTTTTGAGTTGCTCTCCAATCCGATGAAAGCGTTTTTGTCGGGGCTCACGGCGGTGCACGATGGTGCTTTGCCTTATGTTGGCGCCTATAAATCCGTGCCGCCGGAAGGCGGTTATCCGAGGAACGAGCACCCAGTTATTGCTCAGCATCCTGAGACAGGTCGAGCAGTGCTCTACGTGAACAGCGGTTTTACCAGTCGGATCAAGGGCTTAAGCGCTCGGGAGAGCAGTGCGTTGCTGCAGTTCCTGTTTCGCCATATCGACAGTACGCCAAAGCTAACCGCGCGGGTTTCCTGGGCGCCGAATACCTTAGTACTTTGGGATAATCGCTGTACCCAGCATCATTCTGTATGGGATTATTACCCGGGCAGTCGCTACGGTGAGCGCGTATCGGTGATTGCCAATGAAAGGCCCGTCGCTTATAAGGCCCAATAGCGCGTTATGGGGCGTGGGTGTTGCTGTAACGCGCCAGTTGGCTCGTTAAGACGCTGCTGCTGTCGGCTACCTAAGATTGGCCGCGCCTGAACCGCAGTCCAGTGTAAGGATTCAGAGTCAAGGCCTCAGGCTCTCCGGATTAGTTTGGTAAATCTCGGTTGCGGGCTGAGGCGAAAGGGGTCAGGAACTTCCTGAGGGTAAAGCGAAACTTTTTGTCGGTTCGCTAAAATCGTGTTTGAGTTAATGTCTCAGAATGTTTCAAGGGTCAGTAAGCCCGTAGACCCTTGCTGCCGTGCCATAAAACAATTGATCTTTGATATCCGGCGCGCAGTCATTTGCGATTTTCTTCAACCCGTTATAGAGCGTGTTGTAACTGATAGAGCGTTTGTCGACTGGAAAATTACTTTCAAACATACAGCGGTCTGGGCCAAAGCAGTCGATCATATGATGATAATACCGCGCTTGGGCCGTGACGAACTCATCACTGCTAGCAGGCCGATCGCGTTCACTCCAACCAAATCCATTGTCCGGCATGGCAAGGCCGCCAAGCTTGGCGACTACGTTAGGACACTTTTGGGCTAAAACCGCCATATCCCTTTGCCATTGCACAAAAATTTCTTCGCGTTGATCTTTGAATGGGCCCACTCCGAGAGGGGTGCCAAAATGATCCAGGATGATCACCGTCTCAGGACATGCTTGAGCAAGGTCTATAAAATCTTGGTTCTGGTGGTGGTAGTGCCAGGTATCGAAGGTTAAGTTTTGTTGCCCAAGTTCCCGTACGCCTCGGCGGTAATCTGGATCCTGATAAAGATCTTTAGGCGCTCGGCCCGGAATGGTGAGGGTTTCGGGGTAAAGCGCATGGGCCCCCGCATGCCGAATTCCGCAAAACAAGCCCTGCCCCATTGCACGATGCTGGCCTAGGAGCCTAAGGAGGGTGGCGACCGGTAACCTCAGATCAACTTTACCGACAATGCCGGCTATGGCGGCTTGCTCAGGATCATCCCGACTGAGCTCGGCTTGCTTTGCAACAAACGCAGTTTCGCCAAGCGAGCGCGCTTCCTCTGGGCCATCGGTACGGTACTCGGCTCCACATTCTACGAAAACGGTCATCATGACCTTATGCCCGCTGCTGGTGTCGCGCCAAAGGTCAGGGATTAAATAGTCATTCTGGGGCCGTCGCCATAGGTGATGATGCGGATCAATAATCCTTTGATCGGGCTCGATGGTGGCTTCGGCGCCTTGATCCAACCAGGATTGCGTACGGTTTTGATCGACCATAGTCTTGCTGCCTCAGATTAAGGTTGGGTGAATAGTCCTTCTAGGAGCGTATCGTGACCAAAGCACCAAAACAAATGCAAAGCGCTCGGTCATGCTGTCCCAAAATGCAGAAAGCCAGTTATACTCAGGTCTTTTCTGTGGCTAGCTAAAAGGAGCGTTCGTGAAAGGATCAGTACATTATGAAGTGCGTGGAGCGTCTGCGCTGTTGAGCATCGATAACCCGCCCGTTAATCCCTTGTCATCTGGGGTGCGCCAAGGTTTGTTCGACGGTATGACCCGGGCACTAGACGATGATGACATTAAAACGATTGTTGTGACTGGCTTAAATCGAGCTTTTATTGCTGGCGCCGATATCAGTGAGTTTGGTGCGGCTGCATCCGAAGGTGCTGGATTGAATCAGGTCCTAGATCTGATGGAGGGCAGTACGAAACCAGTCATCGCAGCGATCAATGGAACCGCTTTTGGTGGTGGTCTAGAAGTGGCTTTGTGTTGTGATTATCGTGTCGCTTTAGCGACCGCGCCATTGGGCTTGCCGGAAGTCAAACTGGGACTTTTGCCGGGCGCTGGCGGAACTCAGAGACTGCCAAGGCTCATTGGTGCTGAGGCTGCAATTCCGATGATTATCTCCGGCAATCCCGTTCTGGCGCCTGCAGCATTTAAAATGGGCATTGTTGATCAGGTGGTTGACGAAAATGTTGTTGAAGCCGCGTTAACTTTTGCTGCAGACCTCACAGGCCGAGGCAGCCCGACGCGAAAGATTAGAGATCTATCGGATAAAGTGCTCGCTGATCGTAATCAGTCTGATTTATTCACCAAGGCGGCAGCCAATCTGGATAAGACCCATCGCGGTCAATTTGCGCCAGCTCAGATCCTGAAATGTATTGAAGCGGCAGTCACTTCGGATGACTTCGAGGCCGGCATGGCGGTCGAGCGCGCGTGCTTTGCAGCTTGTTTGGGCGACCCACAACGAGAGGCCTTGATCCATATCTTCTTTGCAGAACGCGCGGCCAATAAAATTCCCGGGTTATCGAAGGATATGCCTCTTATCGACGTGCAAAAAGCAGCCGTTATTGGAGCGGGTACTATGGGCGGTGGGATAGCGATGTGTTTTGCCAACGCGGGCATCGCGGTGCAGCTCCATGACAATGATCCTGAAGGCTTAAAGCGGGGCCTAAAAGTGATCGAAGGTAATTATGCGAGAACTGTTGCAAAGGGCCGGTTGTCTCAGGTTGCGATGGACCAGCGTATGGCGCTTATCGAGCCTGCAGATAGCCTTGAAGCGTTCGGCCAAGCGGATGTTGTGGTTGAGGCTGTTTATGAAAATCTAGACTTAAAGAAAGAAATTTTCGTGAAATTGGATGGCATTATGAAGCCAGGGGCTTTGCTCGCTAGTAATACCTCCGGCCTAGATATTGACGCGATTGCTGCGAGCACAAGCCGTCCCGAATTCGTGTGTGGCATGCATTTTTTCAGTCCGGCTAATGTGATGCGCCTGCTTGAGGTAGTTCGGGGTGCGAAGTCGTCACCTGAAGCGCTTGGGACTGCGATGGCGCTGGGTAAGCGGCTCGGTAAAGTGAGCGTTATGGCTGGCAATTGCCCGGGTTTTATCGGTAATCGCATGATCGGAGGCTACAGTCGTCAGGCGAACCTAATGATTCTCGAAGGCGCGAGCCCTGAGCAGGTTGATGCGGTGATCTATAACTTTGGCCTGGCTATGGGGCCGTTTGCGATGGCAGATATGGTCGGCCTTGATCTTGGTTGGCGTGCCAGAAAAATGCGCGGTGGCTCGAATGATATCACCGCTCGGATTCCGGATGCGCTGTGTGAAATGGACCGGTACGGTCAGAAAAACGGCTTAGGGTATTACCGGTATGAAAGTGGCGATCGAACGCCGGTGGTCGACCCGATTGCGTTGGAGGTGATCGAGCGCGTTTCTGAGAACTTAGGCTATCAACGTAAGGTTTTTTCTGATGAAGAGATTCTCAAGCGTTGTATTTATCCCTTAGTGAATATTGGCGCCCAATTGTTAGACGAAGGCCATGCGTTGCGGGCCGGCGATATTGATACGGTCTACGTGAATGGTTATGGCTTTCCAAATCATGTTGGTGGCCCGATGTGGTTTGCCGATGCCCAAGGACTCAGTAGCGTCCTGGCAGATATCCAGCGGTTTTATACCGAAACGGGAGATGAAGCTTGGAAGCCTGCGCCATTGCTTGAACGACTCGTGGCGGAAGGGAAAACCTTTGCGTCGTTGGACCAGTAAGACGACATGTCTGATGCTACGCGTCTGCCCTTGATTCCCATGGCCTTGGGTAGATCAGTCAAACGGTTCCGGTACTTGGTTGTGCGACCGCTGTCGCGTTGGCAAAAGCTTGTCTACGGGCTAGCGGCTGCAATTTTGATAGTGCTGGGCCTGATCGGTTTAGTGCTGCCGGTACTGCCAGGACTCGTTTTTTTAGCATTGGCCGCCGGGCTGCTGGCGCGAGTTTCTCCGCGGTTTGGTCTTTGGTGGTATCAAAAGCCGTTGGTACAACGATTTACGCGAAAGCAGCAACAGCTCAAAGACGTGTTGTCTGGTGTTTGGCGGCGAGCATTAAGGTCTG
Organism: Pseudomonadales bacterium; assembly: GCA_029249645.1. GTDB lineage: Bacteria > Pseudomonadota > Gammaproteobacteria > Pseudomonadales > Azotimanducaceae > UBA9926. The sequence goes on along the minus strand of JAQWWC010000123.1, from coordinate 23,677 downwards.
GTCAGGCCATGGTTGCAAGTGCGGCGCAGGCTTTGCTGCGCGCCACCTACCGGTTTGCAGTGGTCCTTGGCGCGTGGCTTGGAAAAAAGGTGCGTCGGTTTTGGTGATACCGGTTAGCACCTAACGGCACGCTTTGCCCCGGCGTTTGATAGCGGTATAGATGTACCTTCTCGGTAGGTGATCAGATGGATTTTTCGGTAGAACAAAGCTACTTCGAATTGTGGCAAAAACATTACGACGCGACGCGTGCGCCAAAGGATTGGCTGGCCGCTTCTGGCGCCTTAGCGGGCTCGCTGTCCGAGGTCTTTATGGCCGGATATCAGACGGCGATGCGGTGTCAGTTTGGAATTAATGATTCGGCCTGGGCTGCTTTTTGTGTCAGCGAAGGGGTCGACGGTTTACCGCCTGTTGTTCAAGATGATGCAGGGCTTTTAACAGGCGTAAAAACTTGGGTTGCAGCGGCGTCGGTTGTTACGTCATTTTGGGTAAAAGTGGGCCGTGGCAGTGAGTCGTTTTATGTTGTGTTACCGCGGGAGACAAAAGGGCTGAGTTTAACCCTTAATCGGAATGAGGGTTTTCTACCAGAGTTGTGTGTTGGTCGGTTACATCTGGAAAAAGTTACGCCGCCTGCTCCTCAAGGGGTTTCTAAGGCTGCGCTCAAACAATTTCCCAAGCTCGAGGCCAGTTGCATCTTGATCGCAAGTCTGGGTTTCTTCGCAAGCCAAGGCTTTACGTGGGCATCGGACGCCCTGGCACGTCATAGTGCTCCTGTTATCGATGAGCGAAGCGATGCGGCATTGGCCGCGCTTGCCTTGGACATGCAAACATTGATTAAAACAGCGCCAGAGCTGGCAGCACGGGTGCCCGGTTGGCATCGTGATCGGCGTTTAATCGAGATGTACCTCGGCATGATTTTGAAGTAATCGAACCAAGGTTAGAGCTGCCCCGGCAGACTAAGGTCAAGACGCTTGTTGAGGCGTTTTTGGAAGACCTGCATAACCCGCTGGGCTTGTAGGTCCCCAGCGCTTCTGGCAGATGCTATACCAAGATGCAAGGTTTCAATGGCGCCAATAAGGTCCTCGCTGTCCGTTTGAACTTGGGCTAGCTGTTGGTAGGCCGCGGTATAGGTTGGATCAAGTTCGAGGCAGCGTTTGAGGTGTTGTTCGGCTTGGATAAGATGATTATCTGGCTGTTCTTTGAGGTACGCCGAGGCTAAACCAAACCGTAAGAGGGCTGAATCTTGGCCTTTTTCGAGGAGTGCGGTGAGTGCGATAATGTTGGGCATCAGGATTGTCTTTAAGAACCTTTTAAAAGAATAGTCGAAACACTGAGTTGACGCATTAAGGTTAAGGTTTCAGATAGTCAATGCGTACAGGAGACAACAAGATGCTGCATGAAGTGAGTCAAGATCCCCAGGGTTTTCGGCATGAAGTCCTTGCGTTGAATAATGTTAATACGCCGCACGTGAACGCTTTGAGTGAACAAGCCTTGGATGCGTTGATTGAGCAAGCAGCATCGTTTCGGGTTATGACCAACCAAGATAAGACCTTGTCCGGATTCGTCCTACTCCTGAGGGAAGGGCAAGCCTACGAAAGTCTGAACTATCGTTGGTTTTCTGAGACATTTGAAGAATTTCTTTATGTCGACCGCATCATTGTTGCACCGCAATGTCGCGGTGAGGGTGTGGCGCAAGCGCTGTACAGCCATGCAGCGGACTTGGCGAGGACCATGGGGATCAAAAACCTGACTTGCGAGGTGAATTTGGCGCCTCCGAATCCAAGGTCTCTTGCTTTTCATCATGGCCAAGGCTTTGAAGAAATGGCTCAACAAATGACGGATGGTGGTTTGAAGCGCGTGTCGTTGCTACGGAAGGTCGTTAATGCTTGAACGCTACCTAGGACAAATTGCGGTTGTCGTGGCGCTTTTAATCGGCTTGGCATTTTGGTCGATGCAAGGTCCAGAGCAGGCGATTGTCGAGCTGAACGAAGTAGAGGCGCTGCCTCTGGCGTCCGTCCGCACGCGAGTTGATGCGGTTATGACCGGGTGCGTTCGAAAAGGACGAACAACTAGGGTTGAAGGCCTGGTGCGCAATCTTGGGACGCTCGGCGTTACCCGCGTCACGGTCCAGAGTATCTGGAAGCGCGGTGATGGTTCGGTCGTAAACACAGGCTTGATATATGCGGTTGGAGAGGGCCAGATATTGGCGCCCGGCGAGGATGCGATGTTCTTCGACACGACGGATTTAAGAGGGGTCGAGCGGTGTAATGTTCGGGCTCTGGATTGGTGGTCCGATGAGTGATTCGGCAACGCCGCCTACTCTGCGCACGGCACAACAAAGGGCCAATTCTACGGGTGGGGCAGAGCTGTCCGCCATGACGCCTCGCAATAAACACATGATGCCAGAAGCGCTGACGGAAGTTGAACTGCAGTCCTTTGAAACGCAAGGCTATATCCTGCGTCGCGGGGTATTTTCGAGCGAGGAAATTGAGCAACTGAATGCGGTTATTGATCTATTGGCATCGGCCGTCGTCGCTCGGAGCCATGAAGGTCACGAATACCATATCGATGGGCGCCGATTTGTCGATCTTAACGACCAAACCTTACAGTTTGAGCCCGCCCCACTTGAACAGGCGTTAAGGGTGCTGGAGCCGGCCCATCCGCTTTCCAGCGCGTTACTGACGTTACTCAAGGATGTGCGGTTAGTGCGACCGATGCGGCAGTTAACCGGGTGTGAACATGTGTCGCTTTGGACCGATAAGATTAATTTTAAGCGACCAGGTGGGTCTGAATTCGGTTGGCATCAAGATGCGCCTTATTGGATGCATGATGCGGCTCACCTGACGCAATTGCCAAACGTCATGGTGACATTGGACGATGTCGGGCCAGGTTCTGGTGGGTTTCGGGTGGTTCAAGGAAGTCATCAAGCCGGTATTCACGCCGCTCGGAATGATGGTAGTCAGCTTGAAGGTTTTTACACCCACGATGATGAGGTCGATTTTTCGCAAGTCGTTGAGTTTAACGAGCCCGCCGGTAGCGCTATTTTCTTCGATCCTTTTTTGATTCATGGCTCGGCGCACAATCAATCCGGCAAGCGACGACGCGCGCTGATTGCCACCTATCAACCGGCTAATCTGCCGACCCTAAAAACCAAGCGGGTTGTGAACCTGGGGTGATTGTTCAATGCTAGTCCACTGCGCGCCTCGACCTCAAAATCGATTTGCTGCTGAGTGTCGTAAGCAAGGTAGTGCGCGCTTCTAAAAGTTAAATTTTAAGGATAATGATGATAGCTGTAATGGACGTCGACCCCCACCCAGCGAAAGTATTGCGTCTCGTGCTTGGCGATCAGTTGGACGCCCATCACAGCTGGTTCCAGAAAGTGGATCCGGACATCGTCTATGTGATGGCTGAACTCGCCCAAGAGCAGCGCTATGTGCGGCATCACATTCAAAAAACGGTGGCATTTTTTCTGGCGATGGAACGCTTTGCAGACCGGGTGCGAGGCATGGGCCACAGCATTCGCCATTTTGATTTAGACCAAGCCGCGCCGTTTGAATCTGTGACGGCATTACTCGCGCATTGTGCTGCGGCGCATCAAGCGACCCGCATCGAATACCAGTTGCCGGATGAGTACCGTCTTCGCCGTCAACTCGCTGATTGGCAGCCCGATGGGGTTGAGGTGGTTGCCGTTGAGTCTGAACACTTTTACATGACTGAGCACGACTTAAAACGGCAGTTTAAAGCGGGGTCAGCACATCGTTTAGAGCCGTTTTATCGCAAAATGCGCACGTCTTTTGATGTGCTCATGAAAGATGGGGCGCCCGTCGGCGGGCAATGGAATTTTGATAAGCATAATCAAAAAGCCCTGCCCAAAACGGTGACGGTCCCAGCGCCATTTTTGTTTCAAAATCCGATTGGGTTGATTCAAGATCGGTTAGATCGACATGGGGTCGAAACCCTTGGTCAGGTTGGCAGTGACCTCATTTGGCCAGTCGATGAAGCGCAGGCCGAAGCGCTTTTGGTCGATTTTTGCCAGCGGTTGTTGCCCAATTTCGGGCGTTATCAGGATGCGATGACCCATCGCGGCTGGTCTTTATTTCACTCTAGGCTGTCGTTTGCCTTGAATACGAAACTGCTGAGTCCCAAGCGAGTCGTTGACGCGGCGGTTGCGGCCTTTGAGCAGCCAGGCTCAAAGGTTGGGTGTGCTGAGGTTGAAGGCTTCGTGCGGCAAATATTGGGCTGGCGAGAATTTATACGGGGACTTTATTGGGCGAACATGCCGGACTATGCCGCCCGTAATGCGCTCGAGGCCACGATGGATTTGCCGAGCTTTTATTGGACTGGTGACACCCGCATGGCCTGTCTGAAGCAGGCCATCGATCAATCTCTTGAATTTGGTTATGCCCACCATATTCAGCGGTTGATGGTCACCGGAAATTTTGCACTGATGTTGGGCGTTGACCCGGATCAAGTGGATGCTTGGTACCTGGGTATTTATGTTGATGCGATTGAATGGGTTGAAATGCCGAATACGCGCGGCATGAGTCAGTTCGCGGATGGTGGTTTGGTAGCCTCTAAGCCCTACATTAGCTCTGGAAAATACATTCAGCGCATGAGCGATCATTGTGGTGATTGCGCCTATGACGTCACGGCGCGCACGGGTGCGATGGCGTGCCCCTACAATGTGTTGTACTGGGATTTTCTAGGCAGGCATAGCGATCGGTTTGGGCGGAACCCAAGGATGCGGCTGATGATGAATCATTACGAGAAGATACCGATGATCGAGCGTGATGAGATCCATTCGGCCGCACAAGCATTACGTGAGTCGCTTGCCTAAGCCCAGAACTGCGATCGAAAGTCGACCCTGCGGTGAGGATCAACCTTGACCTGTTAGCGATTGCGCCAGCTGTGATCCACTTGGGTAGGTGATACAGGAAAGGGTGACATGGTCACCGAGCTCAGGCGGTTTTAGAGAACAATTAGGCTTTGAACACTTGCTGTGTACCGATGTTTTGTTTGCCTGACGAGGGCTTTGAGATCTGAGATCTGCGTTTGACGCCCTAGTTCTGAGCCCTCAGTCGGCGGCGCAAACCCTGTTACGACCGGTGTTCTTTGCTTTATAAGCTGCAGCATCCGCTCTTTGCCTCAGCGAGACCAGCGCCTCGCCAACATGACTGAGCGCGATACCGAGGCTTGCGGTTAGCTGTCTGTTTTCGCCCAGATCAATATTTGCAATCACTAAGCGGATTCGGTCGGCGAGCGCAAAGACAGCCGGCTCGTCTAGCTGATCGACCACGACTTCAAATTCTTCTCCCCCTGTGCGGCTGATCACATTGACCTCCCCTTGAAATCCGTTCACGGCTGAGGCAATCGCTTGCAGCGCTAGGTCGCCAAAGGCATGGCCGTGGACGTCGTTGACGTGTTTAAAATGATCGATGTCAATTGCGATCACCGCAACCGATTCTTTTTTGTTGTGGCTGCTTTTAAGTAAGTTAGCCAGCGCTCGCATGTGGAAGCTGCGATTATAAAGGCCCGTCAACGGATCGCGATTCGCAAGGTCGTTCGTAAGCCGTACAAACTGAAATACAACGAGCGCGAGGATAACTTCGCCAGAAAAGGTCAGGCCATCACCGATCCACCACCAAACCGGTGAGGCGTTAAAAAAGATACCAGTGGCAGCATCTAGCAAATTACCGGTTTGTAAGGCAAATAAGCCAAGCAGGACGGCGCGACGTTCGGCTAGGGAGACTTTAATCAGGGTCGCGGCGACAAACATCACGAAAACGGATAAACATGATGCGGCTTCGAAACCGACTTGATCGAGTTCGAATCGATAGCCGCCCGAACTCGTTAACAAATGTCCAATCAAGAGCCCAGTGAGGACAAGGTTTGCCATTACTAAGAGCAACGCTCGATCACGTCGAGCAAATTTGATCTGCATCTCCTGCTGTGTCTCTAATGCCATGAATTTCTGTCTAGACCTGTTTGTTCCAAGGCCGTGCTTGGGATGCGTGGGAAATGGGTTTTACCTGAGTCGATGGAGCCTTGGTATAATATTAACAGCACTACCTGTTAATGGCACTCAAACTGGGGCTTTTTCATGAACACCATCCCTTCGTCGCAACGCACGATTTATGAAACCGCGGATTACGTGATTGATGACGACCCACCAATCGTCTTTCAAATTGGCGTGGTTCATCAGGGTTTGGCGCTGCTGTTAGCCAGCTTCAACGCGCAGGCTGCTTGCTTGATTTCGGCCTCAAACCCGCGGGGGCAAATGCTGAGCGAGGATGAGAATTTGGATCGTCGAATGCAATTGTTGTTGAAAATTGAACAAGCAAGATTGAATTATTTCGTTGCGCGCCATGAAAATGCTGATCAGGGCTGGGCCCAGGACTGTTATCTAATATTCAATTTAGATGCCCAGGATGCAAGCCGTTGGGCCGGAGAATTTGATCAGTTTGCTTGGGTCGATATCCGACCCAACGGCTGTGCGGGTCTAGTTTGGTCTGATTAATTTGGTTTGGTGACTTGGTATCGACGGCTTACGTGGGACGGCAATCACGACAAGGTCGTAAAATTGCACTTTAGCGGTCCTGTCATCGAAGCATGGCAATCGATCTAATTGCGCCTCGTTTCCGTTCGGGAGTATAATTCAAACGACCGTTTTAATTGTGATCGTAACGGGGCACAACGACTGAAAAGCTGACTGAGATGAGTGCCACCTTCAGCGAACGCCAGTCACTTTTTAATGATCATTGATCTCGAGCGAATGACAGAGCATGAGTCTAAATAGCGCGCAAAAGTCACGTAAAAGCCCGTGTAAAACAAGTGATACGCAAGGGCGCTTGCTGAATGCAGCCGAAGCCTTGTTCATCGATGCTGGCTATGCCGGGATGTCCGCGCGGGCTATCGCGGACAAGGCTGGGGTTAATATTGCGGCGATGGGTTACCACTTTGGTTCCAAGCAAGGTTTGTTAGAAGCGGTACTGATTCGCCGCATTGCGCCGATCAACACCTCGCGGCGACTGCGTCTACAGGCCGTTCGTGAGCGACGGGCCGAATCCATCCGAGACATTCTTCATGCATTTTTGTGGCCCGTTTTTTTCAATGAACATGAAGCGCCGGCTCGACGACTTATGGGGCGTGTTATGACAGAGCCTGCTGAAGTGGTCGAACCCTTGCTAAGTCTTGTTTTTAGCGACGTGATCGAGCAGTTCGTTCTGGCTGTTGCGGCTTGCTTCCCAAAGCAAGACAGAGCGCTGATTGCTCAGAAGTTCTCGTTTGTTGTTGGGGCATTAAGTTTTACAGTGCTGCGTCCTTCGGAGCGACTCTTGGGCTCGGCGCCGCCAACAGAGGTGTCGTTTGAACGGCTGCTCAATTTTTCTATTGATGGTTTTCTAGAAGGACCATCGGTTAGTGTTAATAGTAAGGATATACCATGAGTGCGACCGCCCGTTCTGAGTCAGTTATAGCCCCTGTTGTAGTAGCCGGGTTCGGTCTTTGGTTTTCCTTTTATTTATATTCAACCGGACCGAAACTGGATGCTAGGCCGCCAGCACCGATAAAGCCGCTGGTACAAAGCCAAGTGGTTGAGATGCGGGCTTTGCAGTTAACGGCTGGGGCCTTTGGTACCGTCGAGCCGCGCAGTGAAACCGACTTAGTCTCTGAGGTGTCCGGTCGCATTGTCAGCACAGCGCAAGGTATGGTGACAGGCGGTTTTTTTGATGCCGGTGAAGTTCTTTTTGAGGTTGACCCTACCGACTATAAAATTGCGTTGGAGCTGGCGAGTGCGGCTGTTGCAAAAGCCGCGAGCGAAGTCAGTTTTGCGCAGAAGGACTATGACCGCCAACTTGACTTGAAGCAACGTCAGTCTGCGAGTCAAGCGCTCGAGGATGAGGCTCTAAAGCGTTTACAGTTTGCCAAAGCCAGCTATCGAGAGGCGGCCGCTCGATTGGAAAGCGCCCAGCGAGACCTTGTGCGAACCCGCGTGGTCGCGCCCTATCAAGGTCGGGTTCGCAGCGAAAAAATAGATGTAGGTCAATATGTTTCGAAGGGGGTAGCCGTGGCCAAACTTTATGCCACCGATTACGCTGAAGTCAGACTGCCAATCCAAGATCAAGAACTCGCTTATCTAGACGTGACCTTGTCAGAGCAAGGCATAGCCAAGACTGCGCGACCCAAAGTTACTTTGAGTTCAAATTTTGCCGGTGAGACTCAGCGTTGGGAAGGCGAGGTGGTTCGAACGGAGGGCGAGATTGATGCCGTAACCCGCATGGTGAACTTGGTTGCTCAAATTAAAGCGCCATACCAAACAAGTGTCGGGGGGGCGCCTTTGGCTGTCGGGCTTTTTGTGGAAGCCGAAATTTTAGGCAAAAGACTGCCAGGAGTTGTGAAATTGCCAAGAACGGCACTTCGCGGCGACAGTGCGGTGTTTTTGATCGATGCGGAACAGCGGCTTCGCCGTGTGAGGGTCAAGGTCGTTCGACGAGAGGGAGACTGGGTCTTGATTGATGAGGGTTTGTCGAATGGCGATCGGGTTTGCCTTTCGGCGATGGAGGATGGTGTCGAAGGAATGCAAGTTCGTATCGTCGATACCAATGCTGAGGTGAGCTTGCGATGAAAACGGTTATCGCTTGGTTCGCCGAAAACCATATCGCCGCAAATTTGCTGCTCATTTTGGTCGTCCTTTTTGGTGCTTCGGCGCTTCTGTCGATGCCTCAAAAATCTTTCCCGGACATCGACGTCCCAATCATTACGGTGTCGGTTTTGTATCTTGGTGCGGCGCCTGAAGAGGTTGAGCAGGGTGTGTGCGTGCGCATCGAAGAAGAGTTGGAGGGCGTTGAGGGAGTTAAGGAGATCCGGTCGGCGGCCAACGAGGGGATCTGCACGGTGTCGGTTGAGCTGTTTGAAGACACCGACAAGTCGAAAGCGCTGGATGATGTTAAAAATCGAGTTGATGCGGTTGATACCCTCCCGTCGGAGACAGAAAAGCCCATCATTAATTTGATTACGAGCGTTCGCAGCGTGATGGAAATCGCGATCACGGGACCGAACGATGAACGTGCGCTTAAGGTGCTCGGACAACGTGTGCGAGACGATATTGCAGCATTGCCAAGTATTACGCAGGTTGCGTTGATCAATACGAGGCCGTACGAAATATCGGTCGAGGTGTCTGAGGCCTCTTTGCAGCGGAATGGGTTGACTTTGGATCAAGTTGCTAGCGTGATTCGTCGGCAATCTTTAGATGTTCCGGGTGGGGCCATCAAAACCAGTGATGGTGAGATTCTATTGCGAACGCAAGGTCAGGCTTATAGCGGTGAGGAGTTTGAAAATTTACTCCTCAGCAGTGATGTGGAAGGCCGGCGAGTGTTTTTGAAAGATGTCGCAACCGTCTCGGATGGGTTTGAAGACACCGACCAAGCCCTACGCTTTGATGGGGAGCCGGCCGCGATCATTCGGGTGTCTCGCGTCGGCGACCAGAATATTCTGAAGATCACTGAGGAAGTGAATCGGTATTTAGAAACAGCTTCCGGTGGCTTGCCAGAGGGCGTCACGTTGACGGTGTGGAACGATAATTCAAGATTGCTTCGCGATCGACTCAGTACTTTGCTAGATAGTGCGCGTCAGGGATTTCTGATGGTTTTGATCTTACTGGCGCTGTTCCTGCGGCCAAGGCTTGCCTTTTGGGTGAGTATTGGTGTGCCAGTAGCTTTCTTGGGCGCCTTATACTTAACAAACTACCTTGGATTGTCCATCGATGGCATTTCGTTGTTTGGTTTCATCCTCGTGCTTGGCATCATGGTCGATGATGCGATTGTGGTGGGTGAAAACGTCTTCGCTGAACAACGTAAGAGTCGGACGCTACTTGAAGGAGCAGTGCTCGGGACCCAAAAAATATCAGTGCCGGTAATCTTTGGGGTTCTAACAACGATCTGCGCCTTTGTGCCCATGCTGCAGGGCGTGGGGACCTCGGGTCAAATCGGTGCAGTGATCGCAACGGTCGTTATTTGCTGCTTAATTTTTTCCTTGATCGAATCTCAATTGATACTGCCGGCGCACTTAGGTCATCAAAATGTCAAAACTGAAGCGGGCGAAATCTATCTATTGATGGTGCCGGTTGTGGGCATCTTGTTGTTGGAATTTGCTTGGGACGTATCAAGCTATATTGGACTGGCAGTTGGCGTGGTGTCGCTTATGATCTTATTTCATGCCTTTTCCCTGTCCCAAGGCGTAGCGACGCGTCTGGTCCGTTCCCAAGAACGGTTTTCTGAGTGGGTCGAGGTCTTTATTAATACGCGCTTTCGTCGGTTGGTTGCGCAAGCCGTATCCGCAAGGTACACAACCCTTGCTTTGGCCTTCGTGTTTTTCCTATCTGGCTTGGGCGTTGTTGGTAGTGGGCGACTGCCTTTTTCGTTTTTTCCGCCCCTGGCATCTGATCAAGCGATCGCGCAGCTGACGATGCCCCTGGGGACCTCAGCCGCTGTGACGGCCGACGCGGTGCTTTACCTTGAGCAGTCTGCTGAGGCGCTTGCCGAGGCGCTGTCGGATCAGTTTCCTGACGCGCCGCCCGTCACGCACATTTTATCGGCTGTGGGTAATCAGCCTTCAAGTCGAGGTGGGGCTGGCCCGAGTGGCCCCAGTGGGGGCAGTTCTGGGGGTGGTCATCTAGGCGAGGTGACCTTACAGCTCACGCCGAGTCAGGCGCGTACGCTCGATACGCGGACGATAGCCAATCTTTGGCGTGATCAAGCCGGCTCCATTCCCGGGGCGGTGGAATTGAAGTTCAATAGCTCGTTGTTCACGGTAGGCAATGCGATTGATATTCAGTTGTCGGGAGAGAACGTAGGTGAGCTGCGTGAAATCGCCGCGGCGTTGAGGCTGAAACTCTCAACTTACCCGGGTGTGATCGATATTACTGATTCGTTTCGTTCGGGCAAGCAGGAACTCAAATTATCGATGAAACCCGAAGGCGACGCAGCGGGTTTGTCTCTCGCACGATTGGCCAGTCAGGTTCGGCAAGCCTTTTACGGTGAGGAGGCGCAGCGCATTCAAAGAGGTCGAGACGATGTACGGGTGATGGTGCGCTATACCGATTCTGAACGGCGTAGCGTTGGGGCCCTCGACCGGATGCGCGTCCGAACGCCGGCCGGTTCAGAGATTCCCTTTACCACGGTCGCGGAGGCAGAACTGGGCCGCGGATACGCGAGTATTAACCGCACCGATGCCCGTCGAGTGGTGAACGTCACAGCTGATGTGGACCGTAGTGTTATCACTGCGGAGGAAGTTCTCAGTGATCTAAGCGGCGGCTATTTAAGTGACCTGCTGAATGACCATCCAAGGGTCGCGCTCAGCCTTGAGGGAGAGCAACGTCAGAGCGGTGAATATCTAGTGAGCTTAGTGTTTCCTTTTTTGATCGCCTTGTTTGTGATCTATGCGCTGCTGGCCATTCCACTGCATTCCTACACTCAGCCGCTCATGATTATGAGCGTCATTCCCTTTGCCTATGTTGGGGCGATTTGGGGGCACCAAATTATGAAGCAGTTTGATCTCGTTGCGGGCCTTGCCATGATGTCCATTTTAGGAATGATTGCGGCAGCGGGGGTCGTGGTCAACAGCAGTTTGATTCTAACGTATACGGTAAACCGGCTGGTGTCAGAAGGCGAAAGTTTAGATAATGCGGTGGTCAATGCCGCAGTGACTCGCTGCCGCCCGATCATTCTGACGTCACTCACCACTTTTGTTGGCCTGATGCCGCTGATGTTCAATACCAGTGTTCAGGCTCAGTTTCTGGTGCCCATGGCTGTATCCCTTGCGTTCGGCGTCACATTTGCAACGGTGATCACGTTGTTGGTTGTCCCGGCCATTTATCGGGTTTTTGAGGATATTGGCGGTCTGATAGCGGGGTTGCGATCGTCTCCCGCCGTCGCAAGGTAATAAAGTGTTTGATACTGAAACCAGTGTGAGGAGTTTTGATGCCAGTACATGCCTTTAGTCAGCCAAAAGGACAACTTGAATGTTTTGAAACCGAAGGCCACCCCTTACTCGAGAATCTGTTGGGAGACCCGACCGCGCGGACGGTTGCGGTCTACGTTCCAGAAGCCTGCCGCGCGGGTGAGCGCTACCCGTTGCTTATAGATCTGGCCGGCTTCACGGGTAGCGGCTTGTCTCATCTGGCCTGGAAAGGGTTCGGTGAAACGCTGCCGCAGCGGGTCGATCGGCTAATGAATGAGGGGATCCTTGGGCCGGCAGTTTATGTGTTTCCAGATTGTTTTACGTCCCTGGGGGGTAACCAATATGTTGACTCAATTGCGATGGGTCACTGGGCGCGTTGGCTGCATGAAGTCTTGGTGCCAGCCGTTGAAGCCCGATATCCAGTCATCACAGAACCCGGTGGTAGAGGGCTTTTCGGTAAATCCAGCGGTGGCTACGGCGCTCTCCATCAAGCACTTCATCACGGTGAGCATTGGGGTGCTGTGGTGTGTCATTCCGGTGATATGGATTTTGAGTTGTGTTACGGCCGGGAATTTCCCGAGGTGCTCTTGGCTTTGACTCAGAGCGGATTGGGTATCTCAGGATATATAGAGCGTCTCCACCGCCGCCGACGTATAGCCGGAGGCGAGATGCACGTTCTGATGACGTTTGCGATGGCGGCGTCGTATGATCCTGACCCGGATGCGCCCTTTGGGGTTCGGTTGCCGGTGGATCTGAAAACTTGCGAAAGGGATGCAGAAAGATGGGCTGCCTGGCAAGCCTTTGACCCAATTGTTGGGCTCGAGCAGTTCGCGGCTCAGGTAAAGCTGCGCGCGCTGAAAGGGTTGTTTCTTGATTGCGGTCTAAGAGATCAATACCATCTGCTCTATGGCGTGCGAAAGTTCAGCGCGCGTTGCGAGGCCTTGGAGATAGATCACGAATTCGAAACATTCGACGATACCCATTCGGGCATCGACTATCGGATGGATCGCTCATTACCTTGGCTGGTTGAGAGACTGACCTAAGCTACTTACGGATCTGCCGGAGTGTGTTGCACCGCGCAAGCGTCGCCGCTTTAAACCGCATCGAGCATTTCTATCTTTGGGCGTCCTGCCATGTGAGGCCCCATCGCTGCGCCGAGTCGCTTGAAGTACTCAGTTTGATTGTGCGCTTGTAACGCTGCGTCATCGGCATATTGTTCTAGCACCACGTAGGTTGTGTCAGACTCTCGGCTCTTGTGAAGTGCGTAAAAATTATTGCCCGCTTCATTGGCGCGCACTAAGGCGCTCAATTCTGAAAAGATGGCTTCGAATGCGGCTTGTTCGCCTGGTTTGATTTCTAGGGTTGCGATGATGCCAATGGACATAGGGGCTGCTCTGAAAAAAGTTAGAGAGATTGTCCTAGCTGTGGCTTCTGACGTCAAATCGTCTAGATCGGGCTGTAGGACAGCGAAGAGACTTGATTTCAGGTAAAAGCGTTAAGGCAAAATTCGAGTTTGAGCATGTATAGCGACGAGCGTAACGATAAATCCTGCAGTTTGGCATTCTGCTCCTCAAGCCTTGAGGGATGAGTGTGAGAGCGCTTTCAATGTGAATTAACCTCGGCGCGGTTTTAACCTGCGTCGCACCATTGTGTTCGCTGGCCGGGCCATCATTTATTTCTTGCATTTAAATTACGCGGAAGCCTCGCTGCGAGCGGGTCGCTCAAGCGGGCGGGTTAGGTGTTCAAGACCATCGACTTTAAGCGTCAAGGCAAGGTTCATAAGCGTGCCAAGTTGGCCTGTTGGGAAGCCTCTTTCCGAAAACCAAATTAAATACGCCTCTGGCAGCCGATGAATCCGAGTGCCTTTAAATTTTCCAAACGGCATGGTGACATTGGCCACGGCTTCTAAGTCATTGGGTTGAAAGTGCATGCCGTTTATAATCATAAAATGTTAAGGAGAGCCTGATGCCAAAAGCGAGCGAAATCAAGCGGGGTGATGTAGTTGACATCGAGGGTGTCCCTCACGTCCTCAAACACCTCGAAACCAAAAGCCCCTCCTCAAGGGGTGCCGTGACCCTTTATAAATTGCGGTTTAAGAATTTGCTGACAGGCTTGAAAAAGGAGGTTAGCAGTAAGGGTGAAGAGCAGTTTGGAACGATTGATTGCCAGAGGGTCTCTGTGCAATTTTCTTACATTGATGGTGATGAATATCACTTTATGGCGCTTACGGATTACACCCAATACAGCCTGAACCGCACTGACTTAGAGGACCAATTGGGTTATTTAAAGGAAGGTCTGGAGGATATTACGGCGCTGGTGATTGACGGCCAAATAGCTGCCATCGAGGTGCCTCAAGCTGTCACGCTTTTGATTTCGGATACAGCGCCAGGCATAAAAGGCGCAAGCGCGAGCTCGAGAACCAAGCCCGCGACGCTCGAGACTGGCTTGGTGGTGCAGGTTCCGGAGTATATTAGCGCTGGTGAACGCATTAAGGTGAACACCACGAATGCGAAGTTTATGTCCCGTGCTTAAACCCGACAGAGAAACCAATTTTGGGCTACGCTTTTTTTAATGTCGCCTCCGCAAAGGCTCGAATGCTTGCATAATCGGCCTTGCCGTTCGGTGCTCGGTCAAGGCTTTCTTTTTGAAAGATATGCTTCGGCAATTTGTAAGCGGCTAATTGCTGCCTCGCCCAGGTTTTGAGTTCATTTGGATCAAGGGCTTGGTTGTGTCGGGTCTGGATGACCGCGGTAATGGCCTGGCCCCACTTGGGGTCGTTGAGCCCGACCACTAGGGCGTCATCGATGCCATCGTGCAGTTTGAGTGCTTCTTCGACTTCTTCTGGGAAAACCTTTTCGCCGGCTGTGTTAATGCAGTTGCTGCCGCGGCCCAGTAGGGTGAGTGTGCCGTCCGCTTCGACCTGAACCCAGTCGCCGGGAATCGAGTAGCGCTCGCCTCGGATGATTTTAAAGGTTTTCGCGGTTTTTTCTGCGTCTTTGTAATAACCGAGGGGCAGATTGCCTCTAACCGCCACCATGCCGGTTTCGTTGTCGCCGGGATGAACCTCTCGATCATCTTCCGTAAAGACACGGCAGTTTGGGCCGATGGTAAATTTTGCAACAGCGATGTCCTCCGCTTTGGTCATGACAGAACTACCCAAGCCGATGGCTTCTGAGGAGGAAAACCCATCGACCAGTAGAAGATTTTCATTGTGCTCTAATAACCCTGCTTTGATTTCTCGCGTCCACATGACACCAGATGAGGTAATGACGTTGATCGAACTGATGTCATAGGCCTGTGGCGCATCATCAAGGGCTTCCAGCATTGGGCGCGCAAAGGCATCGCCGACAATGGTCACGGTCGTGACGCGGTTGGCTTCAATAGCTCTAAGTGCCTGACTCGGATCGAAATTGGTGTTGGGCAGGGTCACACAGGTGCCCCCCATGGCCATCGCGCCGATCGCAGAAAGCAGGCCCGTTCCGTGCATCATAGGTGGCAGCGGAAGGTTTACAGGACCTGGCTGGGATTGTATTCGGCTGAGCAGTTCGTCTAAGTTTGCGCTTGGTGGGATCGATAGCCGAGGGTTGCCGCCGGCACCCATGACTTTAAATAAATCATCATGCTGCCACATCACGCCTTTGGGCATGCCGGTTGTGCCACCGGTATACAAAAACAGGAGATCCTCAGGAGAATGCTCGACGTCGACGGCACTGCCGTCACCGGAGTGCGCTCGACGCTCATAGTCGGTATCCAAAACCTCGCTATGAACTGTGCTGTCTTGAGTTTCAATCCATTGGGTTACGAGCGGTAGTTGTGCCTTAATTCGCTCGACCGATTCAGAGAATTCCTGTTGGTAGATCACGATCTTTGCGTCGGCATTGTCCAATAGATAAACCAGTTCGTGATCGATATACCGATAATTCACGTTCACATGGGTGAGCGAGGCTTTAAAGGCGGCTGCAATGCCCTCGGAGTACTCTGGGCAATTGCGCATGTAAAAAGCGATTTTATCGCCGGGCTCTGCTCCGCCTGCAAGCAGCGATCGCGCCAAGTTGTTGGTCCTAAGGTTGAAGTCGCCATGGGTGATCAGGCGTTCGCCATGGATTAGGGCGGGCTTATTGGGGTCAGTGATCTGAGTCACCGCGGTTAAAATGTCACCAAAACTCCATTGCATACTGTCAGCCTCTTTTAATCGTTACGTGCGTTAGAGGACTTGATCATACCTAATATTTTGGCGGACAGAAGGGGTTATCGGATGTCTCCCTAGGGCGGCGGTGCAGCCTAAAGGGGCAGTGCTTTGCACGGGTAGGTGCCTGCGCCATGCGCTGGGTTGAGTGTCAAATGACCGGTAGTCGGCGAAATCAATAAGAGGCCCATAAATAGGGCGCTGTGTTTGTCGTAACCTTTGGATCCTTCGCGTGAAGGATCATACCGCAGTACCTTCTGAGTCAATCAAGATAGCGTGTTCGGGAAGGTCCTTTTAATGGAGCTGCACGGGCTTATTACAGGCCGGGTACGGGCGCTCAAAAGACGCCATTTAAGGACTTACGGACATATGAACCAACGGATGCGGCGTGCTCAAACGCCTCACAACGGCGCCGAAGCGCGGGCGGTTGAGGTAAGCCTCCTAGCGCCCAGTGAACTGCCCGGGTCGTCGTTCTGACACGGCCTTAATCCCCTCTTTGTGGTCGTTTGTTTGTTGCAAGAAGAACTGTGCTCGGCCCTCAATATCGGTCGTCGCTTTGACCGCGTCGGCGAGTTGCCCTCGAACCTGTTCACGAACTGATACCACTGCTAGCGGTGCATTCTCTGCAATCTCTGCTGCCAATTGAATGGCTTCTGAGCGGATATCCTCTGAGCTGCTCAGAATGTCTGCCAAACCCCAATCAAAAGCGGTTTGGCCAGTAATTCTGCGACCGGTGAGGAACAAAAGGTTCGCTTTCTGATGGCCGATAATTCGAGCGAGGGTATGGGTCAACCCAAATCCTGGGGTAAATCCCAATTTGACGAAGTTTGCAGTCAGACGTGTTTCTGGTGAAACCACCCGAAAGTCGGCCATAACGGCAAGACCAAAGCCGCCGCCGACAGCGGCGCCCTGAACGGCCGCAATCACCGGCGTTTTCGCGCGGAACAGTCGAACCGCCTCAGTGTAGAGCGGGTTGGCGTCAGAGGCGTCGCTGGGTTGCCGTCGCTCTGAGCTGCCAAAATTTGCCCCAGCACAAAAGTGTTTGCCTTGGGAGCAGAGCACGATCGCGCGAGTTGCCGGGTTTTGATCAATTGCCTCAAAGGCATCAGCAAGATCAGCGATAAGTGCTTGATCAAAAAAGTTATTGGGTGCTCGATTGATTTCGCAGATTGCTACGAAGTTATCGAGCACTGTGACCGTCACATCGCCATAATTGGGGCTCATACCGTTCTCCGAAGTAAGGGAAGGGGTGGCTGAGCCACCCTGATGTCGTGTTCAGACTGGGGCCATAGGGTTGACGAAGGCGTCGTTATTCCCATGGCCTGCGTGTGGGTTGAATGCCCTTAGGCCAGTGGCTGAAATTTTCACGAACAGCATCGCCGATTTCTGAAACAGCCCAAGGTCCTTCGGTGTTATCTTTTTGACAAACCGTTTGCGATTGCCAAGACAGTAACTGAACTGTGTTACCGGTTGCCAGAAAAGTTCTGCCGGTTACCTCTTTAGCATCATCAGAGCCTAGCCAAACAACTAGCGGCGATACTTTGTCGGGAGACAATAAGGCTTCCATGTTTTGACCTTGAGGAAAGATATCTTCGGTGAGTCGAGACCAAGCTGCCGGGGCCAAAATATTGACGCGAATGCCATACTTCATGCCTTCCTGGAATAAACACCGTGCGAATCCTGCAATGCCTGCTTTAGCAGCGCCGTAATTGGACTGGCCGAAGTTGCCAAGCAGTCCAGAGGTCGACGAAGTCACAACGATGCTGCCGCCATGGCCTTGTTCGATCATTTGATGGTAGGCGGCATTCACGGTGAGGTAGGTGCCTCGCAGATGAACGTCGATGACGATATCCCACATGTCGTTGGTCATGTTCTTAAAGGATTTATCTCGGAGAATGCCAGCATTGGCAATCAGGAAATCAATTCGTCCAAACGTGTCAACGGCCTTTTGGATCATAGCTTTGGCGTCTGCCTCATTTGCGACGTTGCCATAATCGGCAACGGCTTGGCCGCCCATCGCCTTGATTTTGTCAACCACAGCGTCGGCCATACCGCTACCACCGCCCGCGCCGTCGCGACTACCCCCTAAATCATTGACGACCACCAATGCGCCTTCTTGCGCAAGCAGTAATGCGTGTGTTTCACCCAACCCGCCACCAGCGCCGGTGACCAGCGCTACCTTTCCGTCTAATAACCCCATGATTGTGTTCCTTTTACAGTCTTCATCTGCTGTCTAATAATTGGTCAATAATGCGGAGATAGTAAATCATACTGCAAGGACCAAGGCTAGGCGCCGTATCTACCCTGACGTGCGATGCAAGGTGAAAACTAAAAAACCTAACAGCCCGGATCGAAGCGATAGCGACGGCCTTGCTTGGCCCAAGAGTGAAATCCAGCCTTGCGGGCGAACCCTTTAAAAGTCCGCCATTGATCGCCGTAGTGCACTAAAACGAGTTTTTCTTTGAGCGTGGTAGGCAAGGTTGCGAGTTCCTCGATCCCAGTATGGACGCCGCCTGTGAACAGCTGGCAGTCGTGAAAAATGACTTCGGGATGAAATTTGCTGTCAAATTCTTCTAGTAAGGCAGGATCGAATCGCGTATCGCTGGTGAAGAGAATTCGTTCATCAATTAAAACGCCGCAGCTCCAAGCGGAGGCGCGCCAGGAAGGGGCTGAGTCAGGAAAGTGTTTTGTCCGAAATAACTTAAGGTTGATTCCTCCGAAATCCGTTTCAAAGGTATCGCGGGTAAATGTTTTCAGCTTTTGGGGTCTGACAATGTTCCATAAGTCTTTAAATTTTAGTGGGATGGCTTCTGAGGCTTCCGCGCCACCACGCAAGGATTGCTCCCATAAAATTTTTTCATAGGCACGAGTAATAATCATTGTGGGCTTACGCTTTTTGACATACCGCCCGGCTAGTTGAGCTTCTTCCAGGCCGCCAATGTGGTCGGAATGGCTGTGGGTGATCAGGAAATTATCAATGTCCGTAAGGGGTGTGCCGTAATCGTGAAACAAGCTGTGCGAGCACTGGTTGCCGCAATCTATTAGAAGATGGGTTTCGCCTTTGACAATGAAAAGATTGGTTTGATTAAGCGTTTTTGAAAAGGCCGAGCCAACCCCGAGAAAAACCAGGTCTAAAGCTCCTTGATTGGTTAAAGCGAGTTTCGTAATCGGGCGTTTGGATATTTGCATAATTTCGCGATTTAATTAGTGGTTCTTTTGGTTGGCCAAAGTGCTAAGCACAGCCTTGATTACGCAAAGTGGCCGAGTTTCCGACGCGGTCGCAGGTCAAGTGATAATCTACGGGTTGCGGTTTCATCGTGATCTCATCGGTCGATATTGTGAATGCCTCAGCCGCTATAAAGTCTTCCCCAAGAAGGTTTCTTAAATTGACAATTAATGCCAAAGAGAGGGGCGTCGATTACGGATCAGACCATACATTAAGGGAGCGCACCTCAGATTGCCAGCGTGCAGTCAGCGTTTTGTGTCAGTTAAGGGAGGGTCCAACGCAGCCCTGATTTGAATCTTAACTCCGAGGATTGGCGTTGGTGCATTGCAATACGAGGACAATTTTTCTGCCCCGGGTGTGGTTAGGACATTTTTTGAAGATAGGCTAACATCTTTGTCCCAAATCGAAGGTAGCCAGGTTTGGCAGCAACGCTTTGATGGGCCGTGAGACAAGGTCGCTTCAAGGAGGTACCGTTGGATTTTATTCGGGCATTGTGACCATCGCTCAGGGTTGAAGCGTGCGGCCGCTCAGGCGTTGCAGGTAAGGGGTTGGGAGCATCGGTGAAGGGACGCCCAAAACAGACGATCCCTTTTAAGCGGATCGCCGAAAAATGCAAATCGTTCGCGATATCGCGGAAAAAGGGTTTCATATGACGCAAGGTAATGGTGCTGCATTTGCAAGTTCGCGAGATGAAATGCTCGTTCAAAGACTGTTATTGAACGCGATCAACTGTACGCAATCGGACAACTTTTTTAGTTACTTCGAACTGTTTACGCCGGACGCCGTCTGGATGATGCCGTCGAACAGGCAGGACGTGTCGCTCTCGGAAGCCAAGCGCTTTTATCGTTTTACAGATAAGTTTCGGTTCGAGCAGCAGGTCACGATTGACGAGGTTCAGATTTTTGGTCAAAGAGGGTTTGCTCGAATATCGTTTGACGGTTATTTGATTGCAAAACGAGATTTAACAGCGCCGCCGATGCGGTCGATCAGTCGCCATCTATGGTTATTTGCTCAGGACCTGAGTGGCGAATGGCGCCTGACGCGAGACATCTGGAATAATCCGAGAGAGCAAGATTAAGGGCGGCAGTCGGATTGCAGCGATAAGTGCTTCGGCACAGCTGTAATCAGATCGGCTCTTAATCGCCCTAAACCAAATGCTCGGTTGCAACCTCGGCTAAGTGGTGTCCCGCTGATTTCGGTCTAGCTGAGGCCCGCAACGCAGGCCTCAATGGGTAACCTGTATTGCGAAGGGTGTTTGTAAACGTTTACTTTAAAGGCTCAATGCGCATGCTTTTTGCGAACGCATTACCTGAACGCGGTTTGTAAAGGCTAATTGTAAGGGCTAAATGTAAGGGCTTCTTGTTTAGAAGGAGTGTTGATGACGATCTATGACTTTGCGATTGGTCAAACAAGTCCGGAGACGCCTCCCGTAGAAGCCGTAAAGCGGGCGGCGCTCCGCGCGATTGACCTTGAAGGCGCGGAGATGAACCGCTATCCCGGCGCTAACGGTCATCTAGGTCTGCGCGAGTTGATGGCAAGGCGAGAGTCTGAGTACGAAGGCGTTTCGGTAAATCCCGAGCTGATTGCGCTCATGCATGGTTCAATGCAGGCGGTTACCCTTGCAGGCCAAGCTTTGATGTCTGCACCGGGCGATCTTGTGATCACTGAAACCTATACCTTCTCCGGCATGATCGCAGCTTATAGTGGCATCGGTCTTGAGCTTGTGGGTATTGCCGTGGATGCCGACGGGATGCCGTCAGAGTAATGCGAGCGGTCAGTTTGCGAGTTTATTCGATGATTGACTGCGCTCAACTGACTTGGAGAATGCCGTGAGGTTGCCCCGCCTGAGTTTGGTAGACACAGTTTGAACGCGCTGGTTGATCAACGGGCGCCCCTGTCTCAAGGTAAATTGTTTTGGCTGCTGCAGTTGGCAGGCTGGACAGGATGGATGATTGCGTTCGGACTGCGCGATGCGGTTTGGGATCAACCGGCAATTTTTTATCTCACCCTGTGTTTGGAGGCTGGTGCTGGATTTCTGCTCACTTGTTGTTTGCGATTGGTCTATCGAAAAGTTGGGCGGGCGATACGCGCATGGGGTGCTCGGGCGACGGCAGTGCTTGTTGCATCGGCCGTTGCAGCCCTGATCTGGCAGCCCATAAAGAATTACTCCCAAATCGAGCAACTTTCTGAATTCGAAGATCTATACCATTTCGGCGCCTCGGCTTATTTTGTGGGCGTGCTCAGTTACTCCTACGCTGTGTTCCTCGGTTGGAGTGGCTTGTATTTTAGTTTGAAGTTGTATTTGAGGCTGGGCGAAGAACGCCGCTCGCGGTTGTTGGCGGAAGCCCTCTCGGTGGACGCGCAGTTGAAAATGCTGCGGTATCAAATTAACCCCCATTTTCTGTTCAATACCTTAAATGCAATTAACAGCCTGCTGCTGGTCGACGAGGCGGCGCGCGCGCGCGTCATGATCCAACGTCTCAGTGAGTTCTTACGTTACAGTTTGGAAGGAGACGCCGCAGCGAAGGTGACTTTGGAGGAAGAGCTGACATCAGTTCGGGCGTACCTCGAGATTGAATCGGTGCGGTTTGAAGATCGATTAACGATTGAGCTGAATATTGAGGCCGGGTTGGCTTCCTGCATGGTGCCTAGTCTGATTTTACAACCGTTGGTAGAGAATGCGGTAAAACACGGCATCACACAATCTGAAGAGCCGGGTACTGTCTTAGTGTCAGCCAGTCGGGCCGAGAACGATCTAATATTAATGGTGTCAGATACAGGGCCTGGCTTTGCAGTCGACGGCAACAGCGCATCGGAATCTGGCTTGGGCATGAAAAATACAGAACAACGTTTAGCGTTGCAGTATGGGGATCAATTTGTTCTGGCGCGTCGCGCGCGTCAGGGAGGGGGGGCGGAGGTGATGATTAAAATCCCGATGTCGGCTGAAGGGACAGTACCGTGAGTCCAATGACGGCAGTTGTGGTGGATGACGAACCGCTGGCAAGGCGAGGATTGATCCACTTGTTGGGCAGCGAGCCGAATATCTCAGTGGTCGCCGACTTTGGTCAACCCGCGCGGGCACTCGAATATATTACGGCGCACCAGCCAGATGTGGTTTTTTTGGATATACACATGCCTGGGATGTCAGGTCTTCAGTTGGCGAAACAGTTGGCGCAACAGTTGGTGACACCCCAGGCCAGTTTGGTTTTTGTGACCGCCTTTGATGACTATGCTGTTCGCGCCTTTGAACATTACGCAGTTGATTATCTGCTAAAGCCCATCGACCCTAGACGGTTAGCCGCGGCGGTCGCAGCGCTGCGCGTTCGACAAGACGGTTTGCAGGCGCAGGCTGAAAACGAGCGTTTGAAGGCTGCAATCGCACAGCTTGAGAGAAGCAAGAATGTCGCCGGGACTATGCCGCCGAGTTTTAGTGAGGTGCTGATAATTAAAGAGGTTGGTAGAACCACCCGAGTCGCGGTGTCGATGATCGACTGGGTGGATGCGGCCGGTGACTACATGTGTGTCCATGCCGAAGGCGACACGCATATCTTGCGGTCGACCATGGCGAAACTCCAGCAGCAACTGGATCCCAGCGTGTTCTTGAGGGTGCATCGCAGCGCGCTGGTGAATGTGAAGCGCATTCGGGAGATTGTGGTCCATGCGAATGGTGAATATCGATTAACTCTGGTGTCAGGAGACGTGCTCAAATCCAGTCGACGCTATAAAAAGGAAATCAGAGCGCTGATGGCCTCTGATTAGTCTTGCTCGGGCGTCGAGATGCGCCCAACGGAGCGTTTCGATCACTGAGTTCGTCTGAATGTCAGATGCATTCAAGTAGTTCGGGCTATTGAGACCCTCGACGCGGGTTCTGACAGAATTGTCTGCAACCGAAAGGGTTGGGTTTTATGGGGCGTTACTGCGCAATCAAAAAGCGTTCCTGCGCAATCAAAAGCGTTCGGGCCTTCCGATGAAGTCCGACAGAAAGTACATAGCGCGGCGCCAAATTCTGCACCTGATCTTCATGGGTGCCCATCAGCGCGTATTTTCAGTAACGCTGTGCTGACCAAAGTCTAAGCCTCAGCTGCTGGCGTTTTGACGCCGGGATATGGGTCCGGCCGCCCGCCAGCTCCTTGCGGCTAAGTCGGTCAAGGTGGCAAGGTTGATTCAAGATGTTCCTTTTTGGTCACTCCGGGACGTGAGGTTGAAGGCTTGTAACGCGTTACAACGTCTGTTGATCGATCATGCGATCGCGAGGGTGGCTTGGCCCCGTCTTTGTTTGGTCATTATGGCCGTTAAGGATGCTTATAAGCTGC
>JAQWWC010000122.1 GCA_029249645.1 Pseudomonadales bacterium | reverse complement strand
ACCGCGAGAACACCAGAATCTGGCGTGCAAACTGAGCAAGAGGTCAACCCGATGTTTGTGTTTGATCCTGGCGTAACGTTGAATCAGCTGGTGCGCGCGGTGAATGAAGTGGGCGCAACCCCAAGTGATTTGATTGCCATTTTGGAGGCGCTGCAACGCTCCGGCGCGCTCGAAGGCGAATTGGTCATTATATGATGTCTAATAACCCCAATACCGCACTGGTTGCGAGCGGCGGCTCGCAGTATCACGACCTGAACGGCCTAAACGATTTAAAGCGAACGTCTAGGGACGACCCCGATGCGGCAATCGATGAGGTTGCGACGCAGTTCGAGTCGATGTTTATTCAAATGATGCTAAAAAGTATGCGCGATGCGTTGCCCAAGGACGGTTTGTTCTCGAGTAATGATATGGATACCTACACCGAGATGGCGGATCAACAGATTGCCGTCAACCTGGCGGAAAGCGGCGGCATTGGTTTAGCCGATGTTATTGCGCGCCAGCTACGCCCGGCGCCCAGCGTGTCCGAGCTGAAGAAAAGTGATGCCCTACAGCAGTACCAGCTTGAAGCGGGGCAGCGCCCAGGCTTTGAAATCAAGCCTATAACTAATTCTTCGCCCATAAAGCCTGCACTGAGTTGATGCCATGCCAAGCGTATTAAATGTAGCGACCTCCGGCCTGTTGTCCATGCAAAAAGCTTTGGCAACCACCGGGCATAATATTGCCAATGTTTCAACCGAAGGCTACAGCCGGCAAACCGTCAGTTTTGAATCCCGGGAAGCGGGTTCAGGCTCCGGCGGCTTCGTAGGCAATGGCGTCCGAACGTCGACCATTGTGCGTGCCTATGATGCGTTTTTGGGCAAAGAATTACGCGACACCACATCCGCCGCTAAGCATTTTGAGGTTTTCTCTCAAATGGCCGGCAAGTTGGATGATCTGTTAGCTGAACAAGAAGGCGGGGTTGCGACCCAATTCGAGCGTCTGTTCAGCTCAATTCAAGACGTGTCGAATAATCCGTCGGCAACGCCAGAGCGACAAGTGCTGCTGGGCGAAGCCGGCGCGCTCGCAACGCAATTTAGGCAGCTGGACACCGCGATCGCTGCGATGAATGACCAGGTGAATGTACGGCTAGACAGCATGGTGCAAGAGATCAACGCCATTGCCAAAAATGTCGCCTTGCTGAACGACAAGATCGACTCAGCGCGCGCAGCCTCGGCTGACCAACCGCCGAATGACTTGTTAGACCAGCGGGACTTAATGCTGCAGAAGCTGTCTGAATATATTGGCGTGACGGTGACCGAGCAGAGCAACGGCCAGGTGAATATTTTGGTGGGCACCGGTCAGCCTCTAGTTGTCGGCACGCGTTTTGAATCCCTGACCTTAGGACCTGGGCGGTATGACCCGGTGGCTTTTGAGGTCGAAATTGAGCAGGCCGCGGGCGACTCTGTCCCCATTACCGAGTCGATCAGCGGCGGCATTATGCAAGGCCTGCTGCGATTTCGAGATGAAACCTTGAGTGGCGCTCGCCAGGAACTCGGATTATTGGCAGCCGGCGTGACGGCAACCTTCAATGCCCAACACAAACTGGGTTTGGATTTAAGCGGGGCCGCTGGCGGTAATTTTTTTACCCCCATCGCGCCGGTTGCGGCGTCCGATTACCAAAATACCGGCACGAGCGTGGCCTCGGTTGCCATTACCGATATCAGTAAAGTGCAGCCGACTGATTACAAGCTGTATTACAACGGCACGCAGTGGCAGCTGACCAACCAAAAATCTGGGGAGATCAATACTGGCCAAGGCCCGTTTGCGGTTGATGGCTTGAACATCGAGGTCACAGCGGGCGCCAATATCGGGGATAGCTTTTTAATTAGGCCAGCCTATCGTGCAGCCAGCTTCTTTAAAGTTGAGGTTACAGAACCCGGCAAGATTGCCGCGGCCGCCCCATTGGTTGCGAGCGCGCCCATCACCAATCAGGGTGACGCCAAGATCAACAGTATTGAAAATGCCAATATGACGGGCGTG
>JAQWWC010000121.1 GCA_029249645.1 Pseudomonadales bacterium | reverse complement strand
ACTTGATCTGACAACATATTAGGCCCTGTAATCTCCATTATTCTTGAGCGCCGGTCACGCACCGATAGCATCACACCTTACGTCACCTTACGTCACCTTACGTTACTTTGCGTCACTTTGCGGCGCCGGGTAAGGCGCAGCGCTCTTAAGACGCGAGCGCCGCTCGCGCTTGGCATCTGGCGCTGAGAACAGGGCGCTTGAGCCCGATGCGCGTCAGGTGATGCGAGAAATCAGTTAGCGATCGAATAAACACAGGGCTCGCATTTCAAGGCTTTGTCGGGGCTGCGCGCTTGCTTCGGGGTCGGGGTTCACGAAGGCGCAGTGCGGCGTCCAATAGGGTTGCCCGGTTTCTTCAAGCTGGCTGTCATAGGTTCGGAAGATGAGTACCTCATCGTGCTGCATCTTAGAGAAATAGTGCCAGCGATAAGCATCCGGGGTTGCCGGGGGGTTGACCATAAATGTTTCAAATTCGAGGGTTTCGCCGCCGTATTGTGCAACTGTTTCGCGATGGAGTGCCGAATAAGGCACCGAGCTTGCATCGGCGATGGCCAGCGGTAAATCCGGGTTGATGGCGCCCGTATTGCGCCAGAATTGCAACATCAAGATCCGCTTGGCGGCATTGAGCCGTGCGTAGGAGCTTCCTGCCGCCGCAAGGAGCGGGCTTAAGAATTTCGCGTAAGCCCGGGATGGATTCAGGACCATTGGGCGAAAGTCATCAGTAAAGTCTGAGTGGGCGACTTGAATCGGTAAATGATCATCATGAACGACGAGTGTCTTAGGACCGCGGATGATCCCCGGATAAACGATGGCTTCATCACAATGACTAAATTGCATTGCCAATTTACGAATATCGTGGCTGTGGGTGTCATTGATCCAATTGGAATCTGTCCAAGCGGGATTGTTCACGAGATTGCGCTGAAGGGTAAATCCGGTGGTCGCAAACTCTAGAGTCGGTAAGGCGGCTCGGCCGTCCAACAGCGCGGCTGAATGCGACTCCAGTGCGCCACCAGGGGTTGCATAGTGGATCTGGACGGGCGCTAGTGGTTGCAACATTTCAGATGGCCTGTGTTCTAACTGTACCCGAAGTAGCGTACTCTATTTCCGAGAAAAAGACCGGTCGGCTGTAACATTCAGCGAAGACTTTTTCTGACCCAGTCGCGACGTGTGATGGCCCGCGAGACAGAACTAATGGTGTTGCGCCGCAATCGCGGGCTGGCTGGGCAATAACATTAAGAAGGAGTGCACAGATGACAAATTCGAACGAATTACCCGGCATGGTGGTTGATTGGGTCGGTTATAACGCGGGGCTTAAACCCAATCAAACGGCGTTGATTGAGTTACCGTCGGGGCGGCGACAGAGCTATGTCGAGGCGCATGAACGCGTCGGACGAGTCGCGACTTGGCTATCAAGTTTGGGCGTGGGTCCGGGTGATCGGGTTGGCGTTTTGGCGCTGAATTCGATGGATACTTTGGATATCGTGTTTGCGACCTGGCGTTTGGGCGCCGTACATCTCGCTTTGAATTTTCGGCTAACAGCCCCCGAGCTCGATTACATAATCGGCAATGCAGAACCGATGGTCATGATTTATGACCTGGAGCTTAGCCAAACCGTTGACGCTTTGACCGTTGAGGTCCCTCATGTCATCGAAACCCAAGGTCAGGGCGGGCCCTCAGCATTTGAGTCTGCAATACTGGATCAGGCGCCGACGCTCGATATGGTTCCACTGACGCCGGATGCCCAGTGCATGCTGATGTACTCCTCAGGGACGACAGGCCTGCCGAAAGGGGTCATCATTACCCACGGGATGATGGTCTGGGCGCAAATCAACGCCAGCAGTATGCATTGCAATAGCGATATGGTGGGTTTGACGGTCATGCCGTTGTTTCACATCGGCGGCTTACAAGTATTTACGTGTCCGGCTCTGTTCTTTGGCGGTACGGCCATTATTATGCGCACCTTTGACCCGGGTGCGGCCCTCGACGCTTTCTCAAATCCTGAACTTGGGATTACGCACTTCCTCGGTGTGCCGGCCATTTTCAACGCCCTGCGGGATCATCCCAAAAATCGCGATGCGACGTTTGATTCCTTAAGGGTTTGCATTGCTGGTGCTGAAGCGGTGCCTGCCGCGCTGGTGAATTGGTGGTATGAGCGCGGAGTCGTGATTCAGGAGGGTTATGGGATGACCGAAAACATGGCGAGCTGTTGCATCTTGGGTTATGACGATGTGCCTGCGCGAGTCGGATCTGCTGGAAAAGCGTTACGGCATACCGAAATTAAAATTGTTAAAGAAGATGGGGGTGAGGCTGCCCCAGGGGAAGCGGGTGAACTGTGGTGCCGCGGCCCGGTTGTTACGCCCGGGTATTGGCGGCGACCGGATGCCAATGCGGAGACTTTTGTAGATGGCTGGCTCCGTACAGGCGACATCGCAAGCTGCGATGAAGACGGCTACATCACAATCGAAGACCGTTTGAAGGACATGTACATCTCAGGCGGTGAAAATGTTTATCCGGCTGAGGTTGAGAACATCTTGTATGAATTGAAAGAGATCCGAGAAGTCGCTGTGATTGGGGTTGCCGATGAGCAGTGGGGCGAAGCCGGCTGCGCTGTGGTTGCCTTGCAAGACGGCGCAGTGCTGGATGCGGATCAAGTCAGACGGCATACCCAGGATCGTCTCGCGCGCTTTAAACAGCCGAAATACGTGATCTATACGGATGCCTTACCGCGAAACGCAACCGGCAAGGTCCAGAAGTTCTTGTTGAGAGATTCGATCGACCTTGCTCTGGCGCAGTAATGGACAGCTTTGATCAACTTAAGACGCTGTATGACGGCCAGGGGGATCAAGATTATATTGGGGAACCGGTCAGTCAACGCGAACACGCCTTGCAAGCCGCGGCGCAGGCCAGCGCCGCGGGTGCTTCCGGCGAAGCGGTGCTAGCAGCGCTTCTGCATGACGTTGGCCATTTGCAATATCAGCAGGAAGACTCGATGGCGGGGTTTGGAACGCGAGATCATGAACGCTTGGGCGCGCACTTTCTGGCCTGCTTAGGCTTTTCAGCCGAAGTTTGTGCTTTGGTGCACCGGCATGTCGATGCAAAACGCTATCAAGTCGCTCGGATAGATGCGTACAGGGCGGGACTCAGTCAGGCCAGTCAACGTACCTTGGCCTTTCAAGGTGGGGCAATGACCCTTGCTGAGATGCAAGCATTTGAAGCGGACCCCATCTTTGAATCGGCGCTACGCGTTCGACAGTGGGATGAGCTCGCTAAAGCGGAGGCGGCAAGGGTTCCCGAGTTCGAGGCGTATGCGGCGCAAATCCAGGCGCATTTAAAATCGACGCAATTGACGGGTGAGCAAATCGCCCAATATAAGCGTGATGGTTACCTTGTGATGTCGCAGGCCTTCGACTCAAGCTTCGCCGGCTTGTGGCTTGATGAATTGCAGGCAATGATTGCCGAGCAAGGGCCACAGCGTTGGATGACGTATTTTGAGATCACCAAGGGAAGGCAGCAGTGCTGCCGAGTGGAGCATTTTTTGGAAGATGCGCCTCGCCTGAAAGAAGTGTTGGTCGGTAACAAGATGATGGGCTGGGTAGATCAATGCCTCGGGGCGCCAGGTATTTTGTTCAAGGAAAAAATTAATCTAAAACTAGCTGGTGGCCAAGGCTTTGCCCCACATCAAGATGCGCCGGCCTTTGATTTGTTTGGTCAGAGTCAGCATTTAACCGTGATGGTGAGTTTAGATGCTGCCAATGAGCGCAATGGCTGTCTTGAGGTGGCTAAGGTAGCGCACTGCAAGACAATCTTGCCGATGAATGCCGATCGAACACTCGCCCAGCATGTTGTCGAATCCTTAACCTGGCAATCGGTTGAAACAGCGCCTGGGGATATCGTGATCTTCAATAGTTTTTTACCCCATCGTTCGGGCGTTAATCAGAGTCTGCAGTCAAGGCGTGCAATCTATGCAACCTATGCCAAGGCCAGTGAAGGGGATCATCGAGCTAAATACTTTCAGCAAAAACGGGCGCTATTCCCGCCGGACGCTGAACGGCAAGCAGGACAGACCTATGCCGGTGGCATCTTCAATGTTGGCAATCCGATTCGATAGACGTTTAAGGTACATCGCTCGTGCTTTACGGGATCTGTGTCAATCGTTTTAGGCGTAAGGTCGCTAGCGCAAGGCCCAGGCTGATAACGGTTAGAAGGGTTAACGCGAAACCAAAATTGCCCGAGACATCATAGAGTACGCCCAAAGCAATCGGTCCCATTACGCCGCCGACCTCGGCTGCTGAAAAGAATAAACCGCTGGCCATTCCCGCGTATTTGTCGCCAATCCCGGGCAGCTCCACTAGGGTCAAGATTAGGACTGTCATCAAGCTTGAACGCGCAATTCCTTGCAAGATTAGGCCACTCGTTTGCAGTGCTGGATTAGTGAACTGCAATAAAATCGTGGCGATGGCTGCCGCCAGGCCCAAACCCAGTAGAATCTCGAAGCGCCGACCGGGTGTGGCAAGTCGTGGAATGGTGAGCGAGCCGAGTATGCCGATGATGGTCGGAATGGCAGCCCAATAACCTGCCTCAATTAGGGTCATGCCACTGGTTTGCAAAATAGATGGCAGCCAATTGTTTAAGCCATGATTCACCATAAACACGCCGACGCTCATGATCAGAACCAATTGCACCGCAGGCTGTTTTAACAGCGTTCCAATCAATAGCGGCTGTTTGTCTTGGGTGGATCGCGTTAAGGCCTCTGCCGAACGCATGCTGGACTGACTGGCGATGACGAACCAGAGCAGCGCAATCAAAAGCGCTATGCCCGCATTTAAGAACATTAGGTTTTGCCAAGAACCCAGTAAGGGCAGTAGAACAGAATGGGTGAGGGTTAAGGAAATGACGCCGCCGATGGCAGGGCCCGTCATATAAATGCCCATGGCGAGCCCCCGGTCGGATCCTTGGAACCATCGGGTAATGATTTTTGGCGCACCCGCTGAAACGATAGGGCCACCCACGCCGAACAACATGACAGCGAGGAGCATGCTAAAATAGTCGTCACTAAGGCCCCGCAGCATGGCCGAGCAGGCAATAATCAGCACGCCTGTGCTGAGTGCAAAACGAGACCCAATTTTATCGAGAAGAATGCCGCCGGGAATCGCAAACGCGATGTAGGTCAATTGCCAGGCGCCCATGATACTGCCCATGGCTGTATGCGAAATCGATAGATCACCTTCGATTAACGGCACGAGCGGCGCGAGGCTGGTTGCGGTCAACCCAAATGCCGCATAACAACTCCATACACCGAATAAGATCATCCAACGGTAGATAGCAAATCCCCAAGAAAAAGGCGGCTAAGGGTAGCACATCTAATGGCTTGCCATGAGACCCCAAAATGCTGTGCTACAGTTCAGAAAAATCAGGATGATGCAGCATGTTTTACGGATGGCGGCTGGTAGCAGGGTTGTTTGTAATCCTCGCGTTCAGTTCGGGGTTAGGCTTTTACAATCATGCGGTGTTTATTCAAGCGCTGGCAGAATCTGACCGTTATTCGATTACCGCCGCATCCTCCGCGGTGTCGGTGTTTTTCTTAGTGAGCGGGATCGCGGGCTTGGGCATCGCGCCGCTCTTAGATCGTTATGATGTTCGTTTAATTGTTGTGAGCGGGGCGATTTTTGCCGCCATCGGACTGCATTGGATTGGTCAAATTACGGCGCTATGGGAGTTGTATGCGGTCTACGCCCTATTCGGTGTTGGCTTTAGTGCCTCGGGGTTGTTGCCCTCAACGACCCTAATTTCAAGATGGTTTGTTGTGCATCGCGCGCGCGCCCTGTCGATTGCGTCGACCGGGTTGTCCGTTGGTGGCATGATCATCACGCCTTTTTCAGCCTACTGGGTTTCAACCTTTGGGCTGCCTCAGGCCGCCAGTTTTCAAGCTATCTTATATTTGCTCGGGGTTGTACCCATTGCCGTTTGGTTACTCCGCTCCTCTCCAGCTGAATTAAAATTGATGCCCGATGGCGGCGCTTGGCAAGCGCGCCCAAGCCCGCCAGAAGGCGTGCCTTTTGACGTTGCGATTCGAGACCCTTTTTTTCTCTGGTTAAATCTAGCCTACAGTTTTGTGATGCTGTCTCAGGTGGGCGGGATCGCCCATCAGTATGGTTTGATCACGGAGCGCATAGACGGTGACTCGGTGAGCCTGATGATGATGGTGTTGCCCCTCTCTAGCGTTATTGGCCGTTTAGCGGGTGGCTTTTTGTTAGACCGGGTGCCGATGTTTGGCTTTACGGCCGTTATGATGTTTCTGCAGGCGGCGGCTTTAGGGCTTTTGGGTCTTGCACAGTCTGCAGTCCTAATCTGTTCAGGGCTCGCGCTGCTGGGGATCACAGTCGGCAATTTGCTCATGTTGCAACCTTTGATCATTGCCGAGCGCTATGGCCTGCTCGATTACAGTCGGCTGTTTTCCTGGGCGAACTTGGCAAGCGTTGCCGGAGTGGCCGCAGGTCCAGGAGTGTTAGGCTGGTTGGTGGGCGTGCATCTCAGTTATCACATTCCGTTTTTAGTGGCCAGCGGGTTTGGCGCGCTGGCGGGGAGTGTCTTTTTGTTATGCTTGCAGAATGACACGGTTAGTGCGCGTGGGTGAAGCCGCTGTATAGCGGCGCAATGAGAGATTATAGGAGACGGATTAATTGAAAAAAATTGGCACAGCTACATCGAAAACGGCTACTAAAATACTGCTCTGCGGCAGTGGGGAGTTGGGGAAAGAAGTGGCGATTGAGTTTCAACGCTACGGTGTTGAGGTGATTGCGTTGGATCGCTATGACAATGCGCCTGCAATGCAGGTGGCCCATCGCGCTTACACCGTCAATATGCTTGACGGGGATTCGTTGCGCGGAATCATTGAGCAAGAACAACCGGATCTCATTATTCCGGAGATTGAGGCACTCGACACAGCGACCCTTGCGTCGTTAGAGCAAGCGGGTTTTCGAGTGATTCCAACGGCGAACGCTACGCAATTGACCATGAATCGCGAAGGCATCAGAACGCTGGCATCAAAAACCTTAGGCTTGCCAACTTCAAGTTATGCCTTTGCAGATGACCTGGCTGCCTGTCGAGAGGCGGTCCAAACGGTGGGGTTTCCCTGCTTTGTGAAACCAGTCATGTCATCGTCGGGTAAGGGGCAGTCGATTTTACGCTCGGAGTCAGACATCGAGCCGGCCTGGGGGCACGCGCAGTCCGCGGGCAGGAGTGGTAGGGGACGGGTCATTATCGAAGGCTTTGTCGATTTTGACTATGAAATAACCCTTCTGACGGTCCGGCATCGAGATGGCACGAGCTTTTGTGAACCGATCGGTCATCGGCAGGAGGCGGGCGACTATCGAGAGTCCTGGCAACCTCAGCCAATGTCGGAGTTGGCAAGGCAAAAAGCAGAAACCATTGCCCGTGTGATCACGGACCAACTTGGCGGCTTTGGTCTGTTTGGCGTTGAGCTGTTCGTGAAGGGCGATGAGGTTATTTTTAGTGAAGTCTCACCAAGACCCCACGATACGGGTCTCGTGACGTTGATGTCGCAAAATTTATCGGAATTTGCACTGCATGTTCGAGCGGTTCTAGGATTGCCAATTCCCATAATTGAGCAGTTGGGGCCCAGCGCTTCAGCCGTCATTCTGGCTGAGGGACAGTCTTCTGCCATTTAGTTTTTTGGGCTAGCGGAGGCCCTGCAGGCGCCCAGTACGGAAGTGCGATTGTTCGGCAAGCCATCCATCGATGGCCATAGGCGGTTGGGCGTAGCGCTCGCTAAAGCGGAGGACATTGCCGGTGCGCGGCTGCAAGCAAGTGCGACAGCTGCAAGCGTGACGGTCGTCTTTGAAGACGAGATTAGTCCTTAACACTTGGCAAGGGCGGGTGTTTAAGTTTTAGGGATGCTAGACGAGAATGATTTAATCAGATGATGACGGGAGTCGCGTAATGGGAAAGCAATTTTTAGATAAAGTGGTATTGATTACTGGTGGCAGTCGAGGTCTTGGCCGGGCTATGGCGGAAGGTTTTGCGGCAGAAGGCGCTAAATTGGCGATTGTCAGTCGAAAATTAGAGAGCTGTGAGCAAACCAAGGCCGCGCTGGTTGAAGCTTACGGCTCAGAGGTATTTGTTCGGGCGACCCATGTGGGTGATTGGGACGACTTGGGTGTGATGGTTGAGGAAGTGATTGCGCACTTTGGTCGGATCGACGTCTTGATCAATAACGCTGGCATGTCGCCCCTGTATCCTGCCTTATCAGAGATATCTGAGGTCTTATTTGACAAAGTCGTTGGGGTTAATTTGAAAGGGCCTTTTCGGCTGATGGCGAGTGTTGGCGATCGAATGATGCAAGGCGAGGGTGGCAGTATTATCAATATTAGTAGCTCTGCATCGGTTACCAAAAGCCCGAATTCAGAGCCTTATGGCGCG
This sequence comes from Pseudomonadales bacterium, assembly GCA_029249645.1. Classification (GTDB taxonomy): domain Bacteria; phylum Pseudomonadota; class Gammaproteobacteria; order Pseudomonadales; family Azotimanducaceae; genus UBA9926. The sequence continues at coordinate 18,455 of JAQWWC010000121.1, read as the reverse complement.
GCAAAAGCAGGCTTAAACGCCCTAACTCGATCGTTTGCAGCGGCTTATGGGCCGAGCGTCAGGGTTAACTGCATAATGGCAGGCCCCTTCTTGACCGATATAAGTGAGGCTTGGGACATGGCGGCGTTCAATGAGCGAGCAAAGTCCAGCATACCGCTACAGCGTGGCGGTGAAGCCGCTGAGATTGTTGCGGCTGCCTTGTATTTTGCTGGACCGGGCGCGAGCTTTACAACGGGCGCTATCTTGGCCGTCGATGGTGGATCGCATTAAGCGATCCTGATGGCGCATTGTGGCGGGCCGGCTGGCGCATCCAGGGTGTTTCAGGCCTAGGATCGGTCGCGGCTAATAGGCTTTTTTGAGCCAATAGGAGGTGAATCGCGCTTTCCCTCATCAGATTAAACAAGCATAGTTGCTAGCATCTAGGCTTAGTTCAGTAGCAAAATGAAAATGCACAAGGAGATGATATGAAAGCGGCGATATTTAGAGAAATTGGAGCACCCCTGACGATCGAGAACATTTCGATTTCAAAACCCGGGCCGAGAGAAGTCTTGATTCGAACCGCTGCCGCTGGGGTGTGTCATAGCGATCTACATTTTATTGACGGACTTTATCCAGCCGTGACCCCTATGGTGTTAGGGCATGAATCAAGTGGTGTTGTCGAGCAAGTCGGCAGTGATGTGACCTACGTGAAGCCAGGGGATCATGTTATTACCTGCCTTTCCGTGTTTTGTGGTCATTGCGAAGATTGCCTGACGGGGCATATGTCGCTCTGCCAGAACCCAGAAACCAAACGCGGGCCCGATGATGAACCGAGGCTTGCTCACAATGCGCAACCGGTGCAGCAGTTTGCTAATTTATCGTCGTTTGCCGAGCAAATGCTCGTGCATGAACATGCTATCGTCAAAATCCGTGAAGACATGCCGATGGATCGTGCGGCGCTCATAGGCTGTGCTGTCACGACTGGGGTCGGCAGTGTGTTTCATACGGCCGCGGTTGAACCGGGCACGACGGTTGCGGTGATTGGTTGTGGTGGGGTTGGGTTGTCTTGTATTAACGGCGCGGCACTTGCCGGTGCGGGTCGCATCATCGCGGTTGATACGATGGCCAGCAAGCTTGAGATGGCCAAAACCTTTGGTGCGACCGACGTGGTCAATGCAGCGGACGGCGACCCAGTTGCGCAGATCATGGAAATGACCGGTGGCGGCGTACACTACTCCTTTGAAGCCATCGGTCTCAAAGCGACCGCAGAGCAGGCCTTTGCCATGCTCCGCCGCGGTGGCACTGCGACGGTGATTGGAATGATTCCAGTTGGCGTCAAAATAGAATTAATGGGGGCGGCCTTCCTGCAGGAGAAGCGGATTCAAGGTTCGTTTATGGGGTCCAATCGGTTTCGGATTGATATGCCGCGGTTCGTTGATTTTTATCTTGCGGGCAAGCTGCATCTGGACGAGATGGTGTCGAAGCGCGTCGGGCTCGAAGACATCAACCAAGCCTTTACCGACATGAAGGCAGGCGCTGTTGCGCGCAGTGTGATTGTGTTTGATGGCGTGGCGTAAGCTCAAGAGGCTCAAAGATTGTCCGTAAAACAGAGCGCGCTCTGTTTTACGGTTATCAGCTCGGGTCTTTCGGCTGGCCTAACGGCGAGGCCGCTTCAAACTCTTCTTCCAGGCGAATGGTGCTAGACATGGCTGGAAACTTGCCGACTTTGTCAGCATAAAAGACTCTGATTCGATCCATATCTTCCTTTAACCGGCCGCTCAGTGGCATCGCCTGGCTGATGCCCGCAAGTTTTTTAGGATAATCTAGGAAACCAAAGATCACAGGGACTTTTGCGCTCTGTGCAATGTGATAAAAGCCGGAGCGCCATCGATCTGTATGGGCCCGAGTGCCGGCCGGTGGTATGACTAAATGCAGACTTGCCTGGGTTTGAAAGCGCTCGGCGATTTGGCTCACAAGGCGGGTTCGCTTTGAGCGGTTCACAGGAATACCGCCAAGCCAATGCATGATAAATCCCAAGGGATGATTAAATAAACTATCCTTGCCTAACCAATGAATGCGGACTCCCAATGCCGAGGTCGCGGCGATGAGGAACACAAAGTCCCAATTACTGGTGTGTGGCGCGGCAATGATTACGCTGCGAGGCTCGATCGGTAGCTCGCCAGAGACTTTCCAACCGGTAATTTTGAGAACCAGGCGACCAAGCATCTGCGCGAGCCTGGAGTTTCGGTGATGCTGTAGCATAATTTCTTGTCTCTAGTTGCAAAGTATCGGTGCATAATGCCGGCGTTGGTCGGTTTTATATCACGGATAAGCGACAAAAGAGCGTTGACGATGCAGGATAGATGGATTAAACCTTGAAAAAGAGAATTAGGCCGATGCTTCGAAATCAGAATCAGAAAATAAAGCTTGTCGGGCTTCGGTGGATGCTCCGAGGGGTTGTTGGGGGGTTGGTTTTTTGCCTCAATTTTGCGCAGGCTGATGATTTTTCCGAACTCGCGTCCGCGGTCAAAGCAGGACGGTTGGCGCAGATTGCCGAGTTGCTCAAATCGATAGGAGAATCTCAAAGCGCATTACCTCTGCCATTTTCGGAAACCTTAACGTCCGCTCGGGCCGTCTCGCCCGGTATGGAAGATATGGTCGGCGCGTTCGACGCGTTGACTCTGGAAGCGGAAGCCAGTTTTGAATCGGGGAATCTGCAGCAAGGCTTGGTTGATCAAGAAGGCGTTGTAATGTTCGCCTCAGATGTCATTGGGCCGATGCATTTGCTCACCGCAGATGCGCAGTTTCGTTTGTTTCAGAAGCTGCTCGAGGCGGGTATCCAACCTTATGCAGAAGCCATGATTGATGCGGCTTATGGCATTTATGCAGAACAGTTAGGTCCATCGCACCCCAGCACGGTGCAAATGCTGGCGCAGTCGCACTGGGTCTACTTGATGAAGGGTGACATTGAAACGGCCTCCGATATTTTGGATATCGCGCAAATGCAGATGCAAGCAGCGCTGCCACCGGGCCACGCGTTCAATCAATTAATCGCGGAAGATCAAATCAGAATTCTCAATCAGACCGGTCGCTCTGAGGGTGCCGCGGCCGCCCAGCAAGCGCTTTGCGCAACCTTGGCAGATGCCGTGTCCGTGTGGCACCCACGGCATCTGGCATGCTTGGACTACCTAGCGATCATCGAAATCGACCGAGGGGAATTAACTGCGGCTGGTAAACATCTCCGTCTTGGCATTGCACTGGCGACGGAGGCCGCAGGCGCTGGATCAGAGCGCGCGGTGGGTATGACCTTGCGGCAAGCAGATGTGCTCCGAAAAATCGGAAATGCCGGTGCGGCAAAAACCATGCTGAATAAAGCGCTCAAAACCATCCCTGGTGGCTCAGAAACTGAACTGCGGGCGAAAGCCTATCTGGTCGATACCTTGATCGATTTAGCGGCCTTTGACGAGGCGTTAGCGGTTGTGGCGGAAGTTGAGCCCAGTGCTCGACAGCTTTGGGCCAATAACCCACAAAATCTCTACGCTTTGCTGGGTAAGCGAGGTGATTTACTGCAGCGCCTCGGGCGATACAACGACGCTGAAGCGGCCTTTCTCGCGGTGCTTGAGGGTATGCAGGCCCTGGTTGGTGAATCAGATCCGATGGTGATCGCGTTCACGAATAACCTCGGTAATCTTTATGAAACTATGGGATTGTATGATCAGGCGGAACCGCTAATGAAGCGCGCTTTGGCGCTCGTCGAAGGGGTTCGAGGTGCCGATGGGCCAGAGGCTGCGCGCCAAAGTAACAATTTAGCGCTGCTTTACGAGAGCCAAGGAAGCTTCAGGGAAGCCGAGCCACTGTATAAAAAAAGTATCTTGGTGTTACAAGGTTTGTTTGGTGAAGATCACCTTGAGACCATCGCGATGAAGAACAATCTTGCGTTCCTTTACTTCATGATGAATCAGTACGACCAGGCTGCGCCTGCGTTTGAAGACGTTTTAACCCGATGGACTCGGACCTTGGGTGAAGATCATCCCTTTCGGCTAAAAGCGTTGAACAATTTAGGCCGGGTGCAGCTCAAGAGCGGCGCCTTGGTTGAAGCCGAACAAACGCTCTTGCTTGCGCTAACTCTGCGGCAAGCGAAATTAGGCGATGATCATCCCGATGTCATACGGTCGCTGATCGATTTGGGTGGGGCTTATCTTAAACAGGACCGTCTGGATGAAGCGATGGCGATGCTGAAGGATGCCTTGGCCCGAGCCGAAGCGGTGCTCGGGGAGCAACATCCTTATACCTTCGAGGCGCTTAATGGGTTGTCCGATGTTTATGTTGCGCAGAATCGTTTAACAGCGGGCGTTGAACTCAAGCGTCGAGGCTTTCTGCGGCGCAGCGCTTTTCTGGACCGAATGCTTTGGGTTACGGGTGAGAATGCTCGAGAAGGGTATATGCGACTGCATCGACCCGAATTTACGTCCTACCTACAGTTGCTCTCCGAAGTGGGCGGCCCGGACAGTGCGCGCTTGGGGTTAGAAGCCAGCATGCATCGCAAGGGCTTGCTGCTCAAAATCACGTCCGAAATCCAACAGATTGGTCGGATGACGCAGAATCCGGCGTTAGCCAGTCTTGCGAATGAGTTGCGCGTTGCGCGGGAGTCCTTGGCGAAGTTGACGTTGAGTGGACCCACTGCGGAGACTGCAGGGCGACATCCAGATGCGCTCTATGCACTGGAGCAGGCGGTTAATGAACTGCAGGGTGATTTGGGTCGTGCCAGTGCGCAATATCGGACCTCGATTGCGCAAATCAGCGTTGAGGCCTTGGAAGCAGAAATCGATGAGGGCAAGGCTTTGGTCGATTTTCAGTCCTACAGTACTGAAGCAGGTCCGCATTACGTGGCCTCGGTAGTTGCTCGGATCGATGGCGAGCTCGAGTATACTCTTGTGACCTATGAAGATGCAGCCGAAGTTGATGAGCTCATTGGCGAATATCGCGACACGATTCAGGACCCTGGTGCCGATGAGATTGATTTTATCGAGGTAGGTCAAATGGCCTACGAGGCGATTTGGGAGCCGATTGCGAATGTGACGGAGGGTATTGAGTATGTCTACCTGATTCCCGATGGCTTGTTGAATATTTTGCCGTTTGCGGCGCTGGTTGATTTTGATGACGCGTATTTGGTTGAAACCGTTGATTTTCATTTCCTAACCTCCGGGAGAGACCTGCTGCCCAGTTTCTTAAGCCTGTCGGAAGGGCCGTATATGATCGTTGCTGGCCCTGACTATGATGCAGCGGAAGTTGCGGATCCGGAGCAGTATCAACAAGCCGCGGCATCCAGAGCGGCTCAAGGTGATACCTTGCGCGGTGCGGGCAATGGCTTGCGAGGGCTGAACTTTTTACCCTTGCCTGGTGCGCTAAAAGAAGGGGAAATTATCCTGGAGCAGGTTGATGCGCAAAACGAAGCGCGGAGCGTCTTCAGTCAAGGTGCGGCCGAAGAACAAGTCATTAGTGAACTTACCGAGATCCCTGAAATTTTGCATATCGCGACTCATGGCTTTTTTCTCAAAGCCGATGAAAACTTAAAGAAACGGTTGTTAAAGCTACAACGGGGTGCGGATCTGCAAGTGCCACCGCCAGGGGATAATCCGCTCCTGCGGGCCGGGCTGGCCTTTGCTGGGATTAATAAAAATGCCCAGTTCCTAGGCGATATAGACACCCGTAATGACGGGGTGTTAACTGCGCTCGAAGTACTCGACCTGAAACTATCCGGTACCAAGTTGGTGGTCCTGTCAGCCTGTGAGACCGGCCTGGGGGAAATTCATGAGGGGGAGGGCGTTTACGGCTTGCGTCGGGCTTTTCAGGAGGCGGGGGTCTCAGAAGTCGTGAATTCGTTATGGGAAGTCAGTGATGCCGGAACGCAAGCGCTCATGATCGAGTTCTATCAGCGGATCCTGACGGGGGTGCCGGCGCGTCAAGCCTTGCGTGAGTCGCAATTGGCGCTCAAAGCATCGCCTTTATGGGGACAACCCTATATTTGGTCTGCGTTCATGATGGTGGGTAGTTACGAATCTGCTGGTATCGCAGAAACATGATCTTAGGTAAACTGTGCTTAATTGGCATATAGAGTTTCTTATTTGAGACGTTTAAACCTTATTGCACCTTTTCTGCTGAGCATCAGTGCTTTGAGTTCTGGTCAGACGCTGGTGGAAGCCATCGAGCAGACGCTGCTGACCAACCCAAACATTCAGGCTTCGGCGTACAACGTTGACGCAGCTGGAGCGCTGCGGCGACAAGCCGTTGCCGGTTATCTGCCGAGCATCGATCTAGTGCTCGCCCGAGGCCTTGAAAAATCGGACAACACGACAACCCGAGCAACAGGGGATGTCAGCAGAAATTTCGATCGTTTTGAGCGCTCAATTACCCTCAATCAAATGCTCTATGATGGCTTCAGCACAGCCGCCTTTGTCAATCAGCAAAATGCGCTCCTAGCCGCAACCACGCAGCGGCTCGCAACAACTCGGGAAAACACGGCGCTTAGATCGGCTCAAGCCTATTTAGAGGTACTCCGCCGAGATCAGGTGGTTGCCTTGTCTGAGGTCAATTTGGTGCAGCACGAAGAAACCCTTCTGAAAATCGAAGAGCGATTTGAAAGTGGTGTTGGCACTAAAGTCGATGTCGTGCAAACCAAAGGTCGACGCGCGCAATCAAAAAGTTCGGTTTTATTGAGCAAAAAAGATGCACAAAATGGACGTGTTGAGTTCTACAGAGTAATTGGCGAAAACCCTCGGGCATTGTCCTTGCCGGCTCGCCCAAAGGGGTTGCCTGAGACCCTTGAGCAAGCCGTTCAAACGTCCTTTCGCAATAACCCACAGGTTAAAGCGGCGCAATTTGACCTAGAAGCCTCGCAATCCGCCCGCAAACAAATTTTAGGGGGATACCATCCCAGAGTGGATTTGGCGCTCGGGGCGACGCGAAACGATGACATGGACGGCTCGCCAGGCGCGAATGACGATGAAACGGCTGTCATTAAAATGAGCTATAACCTCTATCGCGGTGGTGCGGATCGCGCCAAGATGAAAGAAGCAATTGCTAGAATCAACGCGGCAGAACAAGCATTAATCGCGCTGCGGCGGTCAATTACGCAAGATGTGAGTATCCTCTGGAATGATCTTGAAGATCTATCGATTAGAATTGAGTACCTGCAGCTGTATGTGACCTCAACTGAAGAGGTGCTAGAGGTGTATTTGGAGCAGTTGTCCATTGGCAAGCGTTCACTGCTGGATGTCCTTGATATTCAAAATGAGCTGTTTCGAGCGCGTTCTGGTTTAGTCTCTGCGGAATTTCAATTGCGCTTGGCAGAGTACCGCTTGCTGGCAACCGGTGGGCAACTTTTATCCAGCATGGGCTTCACGAACCAGCAAGGGGCGCTAACCAGACGCTAACCTACCTCGCATCAGGCGTTTAAGGCGGGCTGTTTACACCGTTTCAACGTCAATCCGTTTATAATCGTCCTAATATTTTCAGGCAGCGCGCGTTGTGACTAGAAACGAATCGGCTTTTGGCGTCGGGTTAGACTTTGGGACATCAAACTCCGCGGCGGCCTGGTTTGATGGACAAGACGTGCACATGATTGCACTGGAGGACGAGGCCTTTGTGATGCCATCTGCGGTTCATTTGGACCGTGCGCTGCTTGCCAAGACCGGCTCGGCCGCGATTCGCCAATATATCCTTGAAAATCAAGATCGGATCGTCGAGCTAACCCCCGAAGTGATCGCTCAAGCGTCGCTTGTGACCGGGGACGCCGAAGCGTCGGATCCCTTTTCTCAACCCGAAATTACTACAAGTGCGGTCTATGGCGCCGCGGTCATTGATCGCGGTCTCCCCGGACGTTTGTTTCGCGGGGTCAAACGTTTGATTGGTAATGCTGAGATGAAACGACTAATGGTTTTTGATCATCCATTTCGGTTGGTTGCTCTGTTGACGCCGATGCTGAAAGCCATTCGACAGCGCATTGAGCGCGCTGTCTCGTTGGCCAATGACCAAGTGATTATCGGTCGGCCGGTCCATTTTGAGGGACCGCGTGGGGCAAGTGAAGTCGCGTTGGCGCGATTAAGCGAAGCAGCCGGCTATGCTGGTTTGCAATCAAACCGGTTTTATCCCGAGCCGCTTGCTGCGACCTTAAGTTATTTGGTGCAAAACGTCCGCTCTGGGGTCGAGCAGCAAAAGGGCCTTGCCCTGACTTTCGACTTTGGGGGTGGCACGCTTGATTTGAGCTTGGTTCGGTTTGACGGTTTGCAGATGGCGGTGCTGGTTACCAGTGGGCTGGCGATTGGCGGCGACCATATTGATCAATTGATTTTCAAGCGATTCATATCGCCACACCTTGGCAAAGGCGAGCGCTGGGTGCGCCGAGTCGACGGGGAAGTGATTGAGACCGAGTTTCCGTTTGATGAATTTGAAGCGTTGTTGCTCAATTGGCCTGTGACATACACTCTGAATCAGGGAAAATATCGCTCTAAAATTCGTGATGGCATTCGACAAGGGGGCGCCGCAGCTGAAAAATTCCAGCGGCTCGAGGAACTCATTAGTCATAATTTGAGTTACCGTGTTTTTCAGGCAATTCGAGCGGCCAAAGCAGAACTTTCAACAAAGACAGAGACGGTTATAGATGTGCCTGAACTTGATCTGTCGATTCCGGTGGATTTGCCCGCGTTCAATGATTTATTGCGGGATTTATTGGCAGAAGTAGAAGCGTTAATTGACCAAACCTTAGCGCGGGCAGGTCTCAATCCGCCGGATATAGATTTGGTGATCCGGACAGGCGGCTCCAGTTTAATTGCCTCGATTCAATCGTGCTTGGAAGCCCGGTTTTCCAGGCGGGTTGTGGTGCATGACCCCTTTACAAGTGTCGCCGCTGGATTGTCGATCGCCAGTTATTATGGACACGAGTATGATCTTGCAACAACGATTGAACGATGAGCTGTTGTTGCCCCTAGGTTGTACGTAATATTGGTTGTCGTCCTGAGTTTAGGAGACGTTCGTGAGGAGTGCTTTAAAAAATGACTGAGTCTATTATTCGATCAGGTTTCGATTTACCAGAGCTTGCGTCTTTGCCGCAAGATATCCGTGAGCGCTTGTCAACGGTGCAGGAAAAGTCTGGTTTTTTACCGAATATCTTTGTGGCGCTGGCACGGCGGCCAGACGAGTTTCGCGCTTTTTTTGCGTATCACGACGCCTTGCTGGAACAACAACATGGCAGGCTCACCAAAGCCGATAAGGAAATGATCATTGTTACCACCTCGGCGCTCAATGATTGCCACTATTGTATTATTGCCCACGGTGCCATTCTTCGGATCAGGTCAAAAAACCCGCTTATTGCGGATCAGGTGGCCATTAATTATCGCAAAGCGGACATTACAGCCGACCAACGTGCGATGCTCGACTTTGCCTGTGCGGTGGCCATGCGCTCCGGCGCAGTCGAAGACGCTGAGATCCAAGTGTTGATTGATTTGGGCTTTAGTCATGAAGACGTATGGGATATTTTAGCGATCACCGCATTTTTTGCGATGAGTAATCGGTTGGCAAACGTTGCCACCATTCGACCAAATTCAGAATTTTACACCCTTGGGCGCGGTTAGGCTTTGCCTCGATAACTTTCTTTGAATCCACGAGGCGGGGCATTGTGAGATACACCATACAAGGGGCTGACTGCCGATTATCGGTTGCGGTTTACAACGAGTCGGCAACCAAAACCCTTGTCGTGCTACACGGTATGCGAGACCACGGGGGCAGTTTCGAATCACTTTTACCTGTACTGTCAGACTTCCGGGTCATCATCCCAGATTTACGAGGTCATGGTTTGAGTGATCAAAATGGCGTCTATACCATGACGCACTTTGCGGCCGACCTGCTGCAGGTGTTTGATGCGTTTGAAGTCCAGGAAGGGTATTTGCTCGGTCATAGCCTCGGCGGCCATGTTGCTGCTCGGTTTGCCGCCTTTTTTGGACACAGATTGAAAGGCCTCATTTTAGTGGATGGCTTTGGGCCGCCCAGGCAGGACGCGCGCTTGCCGGTTGAGCAGCTCGCATTGTTGCAAGCCGCTCAGGTGCAAGCACTGCAGCATGCGAGTCCACGTCGTAAAATAATGGCCGATGAGACAGTCGCGGTTGCGCGGTATCAAGCCAGTAATCCGGGATTAGACGGCGCGGTTGTTGCGCGCTTGGTAAGACAGGGGGTTGGACCGGCACCAGAGGGGGGGGTGTTCTGGCGCTGGGACCCTAGGGTGCAAATGGTCTGGTCGACCTTCTCTCATGAAGATAGCGAAGCCCTGTTAGGGAATATCTCCTGCCCCACGTGCGTGATTACCGGCTCAGAAGGACTGAGCTATTGGCTGTCGATGCACCCTCAACTTGCTGGACAACAACGGCTCTACGAGCAAGAACTTGCACGTAGAGTGGGGCTTATTGCGGATGCAGAAAGTATTGTGCTTAAGGGTGCGGGCCACATGGTCCACTATGACACACCTGAGGCCTTCAACCAGGTGGTTGTAGACTTCCTCAGACCGCTTACGCCCTAACGATAGGGCGCTCGAAGGATGAGCCCCTGTGGCGGGGCCCGTCTTACAGCTGAGTTTATTTCTGTCTGTCAATGATCATTCATGGCTGCTGAGCGTGAAAGCCGCTGGCGATGGCTGCCCATAAATATCAGGACGAAAGCGCTTTTTGAGAGGTTCCGGATGTCTGTGCTCGGCAGGCTGCGCGCTTTTGCGCGCGTGCGAGCGATTACGTCAGAGTTTGATCGCTGCTGGACTTTCCAACGCGCTATTGACCGCAGAATCAATGAGCGCTGCGTCCTCGGTTTCTGAGTCCTTTGCGCCCAAACCGATGAAGTCTAAGTAATCGTTTTGCATGAGATACAGGCTTGGTACCAGAAATAACGTTATGACGGTTGCAAACAGTACGCCAAAGGCCAATGAAATCGCCATCGGAATAAACATAAAGGTTTCGGGGTCTTCGTTGGTCATGAGGGGGATCAATCCAACAAAGGTCGTGACTGACGTAAGGATGATTGGTCGAAAGCGGACGACACCTGCTTCGGTGACCGCATCAAACAAAGGCACCCCTGCAGCGCGCTGACGATTGATGAAATCGACCAGGACGAGTGATGCGTTCACCACCACCCCTGATAAAGCGATGATCCCCAGCAAGGAAAAGAAAATGAGATTCCAGCCCATAATATAGTGCCCGACAATCGCGCCAACGGCCCCAAATGGAATGACGCTCATAATAATTAACGGTTGCAGGTAGGACTTCAAAGGGACCGCGAGCAGAGCAAAGATGATGAGCAGTGCCAGCAGTACATTTTTACCGAGACTGGAGGTGACTTTACTGCGCTCGAGTTGTTCGCCACCCAAACGGTACCGCACGCCCGGGAATAAGCTGTTTCGGCAACTGTTTTGTACGCTCGAGAAGCTCGAGGCGTCCTCACAAATAATCTGCTGAATCGCAGGTATAAGGGCTTCAGGCGCCATTACGGAGCGATCGATATCGCCTCTTACGCTGACCACGCGCTGCTGATTTTCACGATTAATGCTGGAGTAGCTGTTACCTTGGATGACGGTTGCGACGGCAGAGAAGGGGACCTCTGTGCCCTTGGGCGTTCGAATGCGCATATTCTCAAGGTTGCCGAGCGATTCCCGTTCGGCTTTCGGATAGCGCACCATGACCCGGACATCATCCGTGCCACGTTGGATGCGTTGCGCTTCTTCACCGTAAAATGCTTGCCTTACTTGCCGGGCAAGGTCAGTCAGGGTCAGCCCTAAAGACGTCGCTTCTGGTTTTATGTTCAATTGCAGCTCTTGCTTTCCGGCTCGAAACGAATCCGATAAATCTAAGACGCCGGGAAATTGCGCGAGCTCTTGGCGTAAATGCACGGCTGCGCGCTTTAGCTCTTCGACATCACGCCCGCGTATTTGCAGGGAAATCGGGTCGCCAGCGCTGAAAGAGTCGGCGTTAAATTGCAAATCAACTGCATCGGTTACGGGGCCAGTGAGTTCCCGCCAACGACTGGCAATACGGTTAGAGGTCCAACCAGGACGATCTTCGATGGGCGACAAATCTAATACGACTTCCGCTAAGTGGCTGCCGCCGGCGGTTCGGTTGGGTGGGCCTGAGCTGCGGGCCGCGTTGGAGCCGATTGAGGCAAAAACATGCAAAATCGGGCTGTCATCTAGATCGCGCGCGAGATCAGTTGCTATTTCTTGTCGTAGTGCGGCGACGGATTGTTCGATCTGTAGTGCGCCGCGCTCAGTGAGCTCAACGCTGATCCCCTCGGGCATGAGGAGCGTTGCGTAAATGCGATCGCCTTCAATAGCGGGGAAAAATTGAAAGATGACGCGACCACTCGCAACCAGAGCAAGCGCCATCAGCAAAATGCCAGTGCCGACGGCCCAAGTAACCCAGCGCCATTGTAGCGTTTTGATGAGGAAAGGCCGGTAGACGTTTTCCGCAAACCCTTGCAAATGATCAGCAAAGAAAGACTGAAAGCGTATCCACGTCTGGACGAAACGCGTTTCTTTCAGGGGATAAGTCTCGGTATTGCGGTGGGAGAGGTGCGCGGGCAGTATCAGCATACATTCAATGATGCTGAACACGAGACAAATCACGACGACCCAACCAATCGTTGAGAAGAAAGCGCCCATACGGCCATCCAAAATAAGAATGGGTAGAAAAGCCGCCATGGTCGTCAGAACGCCAAAGACCACAGGAGTAACGACTTCACTGGTTCCTTGAACCGCGGCTTCGCGCTTTGTTTTGGTTTTGCTTTCGAAGGAGAAAATACGCTCGCCGACTACGATTGCATCATCAACAACGATACCGAGCACCAAAATGAAGGCCAGTACGGTCAAGGATGAAATGTTCAATCCCGCTACGGGGAACATCCAAATTGCCCCAAGAACCGCAATTGGGATGCCCGCGGCGACCCACAGGGCGACCTTGAAACGAAGAAAGAGGGTCAGTATGAGCAGTACTAAAACCAGGCCAGCATAGGCATTTTTGGTTAACGCATCGATTCGGCGATTCAGCGGGATGGACTCATCGATCCACACGTCGAGTTTAAGCCCTTCCGGCACTTCCGCAGACTTTTGGGCGACATACGCTTTAACCGAATCAGCGGAGGTGATCGTGTCTTCATCGCCCACGCGGTAAACGGTGATTGTGACGGCCCGTTGACCGTCGTACTTGGCGCCAAGAAAACCTTCCTGAAAGGCGTCCTTTACCACGGCGATGTCGCCAAGGGTAACTTTTGAGCCGTCTGACTGACTCAGGATCTCGATGCGTTCGAAGTCTGTGCCTTTGTAGGCTTGGCCTTGACTGCGAATTAAGACTTCGCCGCCGTCGGTCTTGATGGAGCCGCCTGGCATGTCGAGAGAGGCCTGGCGGATCGCATTCGCAACGTCGCTCATCGTCAGACGGTACTGCCTCAGCACCTGTTCACTCACCTCGATCGAGATCTCCCAAGGTTTGGCGTAATTGACGCTGACCTGAGAGATGCCCTCAAGGCCTGCTATGTCATCGCGCATTCCTTCAGCGACCAGCTTCAAGGTGGCTTCATCGGTCTCACCTGAGACCACAACCGAGATGGTTTTGCCGCGAAACTGCAACGAGGACACGATCGGCTTTTCGGTTTCGCTGGGGAAGGTGTTGATGGCATCGACCCGGCTTTTGACTTCGTTCAGGGTGCTCGTTAAATCGGCATCAGCAAAGACTTCAAGAAAGACTGTACAAGCGCCTTCGGATGCGGTTGCGGTCATGCGCTCGATCCCATCCAAGCCTTCAATAGCTTCCTCAACTCGGATACAAACGGCTTTTTCCGCCTCGACCGGGGCGGCGCCCAAATAAGGAATCGTGATTTGGATGATGCCCGGCTCAATACTGGGGAATTCTTCTTTGTGCATTGAGTTTAACGAGAACACACCGCCCACCAATAAAATCAACATCAGCAGGTTGGCAGCAACCGGATTATCAGCAAACCAAGCGATACTTTTTGCCATAACCGCTAGCCTCGATCTGCGGTCGGTTCAAGGGTTAACGAGACCCGCATGCCATCCACCACCGTCTGAATTGGAGACAAGTTAACCACTTCGCCACTTTCAAGCCCGTCGTCGATGAGGACAAAATCATTTTCAAGCCGCAAAACACTAACATCTCGAAATCGCAATCGGTTATCAACGTCAATAATCAAGACTTGGTTATTGGGCCGTAAGGCTGCCCGTGGCAGGCGGACAATGCTGTCCAAGTACTGTCCTTCAATTTCAGCGGCGACGAATGTGCCAACCTGCAGTGGTGGCACCTCGGGAGATTGTCCGTTTTGGTTGACCCGAGCGACGGCTGTGATCATGCGACTCTGGGCATCGATTTCGCCCTCAGTTCGAGCCAATTGGCCTTGCCAGACAAAAGAGTTGCCCGCATAACGTGCCGTAACGCGTATCATCGGCGCGGTTTTCGGGTCGAGTTCACCTCGCTGCAAACTCGCAGCGCTGAGATAGGCCATCTGCGCGTTGACGATCGGTAGCCGGATTTCAACTGCATCGCTTGCGTAAATCGAAGCTATTGGCGCGCCTTGCTGCACGAATTGACCAATATCAATCGCTTCAGAGCGAACCATGCCCTCAAACGGTGCTGTGATTTTAGTCCGAGTCAGGTCGCGCTTTGCCTGGCCCAGATTGATTTTCGATTCAATGACATTGGCTTCCGCAATTTTGTGGGCGCGCGCAGCATTTTCTAAGTTGGATTGACTGACCAAGTTATCTTGAATAAGCGTCTGTAACCGTTTGTACTCAAAACGCTTGTGTTCGAGCTCAGCCTCGGCGCGGAGGAGCTGAGCCTGCGCCAGCCCAGATCGCGCTTCATAGTCCGCCGCGTCAATGGTTACCAGCAAATCGCCTTTTTTAAAATAGCCGCCGACGACTAGGTTGGACGATATCCAAGTCACGCGACCCTTAACCTCGGGAATCAAGTCGGTTTGGGTTTTTGGGGTGACCGTGCCTTCGGATCGAATCGTTAAGCGCAGCGATTCTTTCTCAACCGTCATAGCTCGAATCGCACTCGTTGACTCTGCAATGGTCAGCTGTTCCGGCGTAGGCCGGGACATAATGATTCCTGCCGCGGCGGCAACGGCGGCGAGTAATACGGCAATCGTAATGACGGCCTTAATGGCAGTTTTAGGCATGATTCGGGTTCCTATTGAATTCGGTAGGCGTCGGTATTGTAGTGGCGTCAAGATTACGTTTGATGTCATCAAAGCGTTGGATAATGGTCTTGGCTAACCCATTCGGATCACTGCGTTGAATGGTGAGCGCCATTGCGCGAAAAAATTCCTCGTTCGACGTGGCGGAGGGGTGGCGTCGCTCTAGTCGCCCTACCATTTGAGTGCGCAAGCCATTACCGATGAGTCGGAGTACCAAATTATTATTAATGTCGGTAAGTGCCTCGGCGAACTGTGCCAGTTTTTCACGCTCTGCCGCATTATTATCGTCGGTGAGGTCTCTGGCTGAGGGCGATTCGTTAAGGATTTCTAAGAGCCGCTGCGCTTGCGCTTTACTTGCGGTTTGTAGCGCCAGCCGCGCCGAAAGGGCGAGCAACGCTCCGAAGACGGAAATCAGGTCGGAGGTGAGATTTTCGGGCCCTCTAGCGCCAAGGTCCAGCAACGGACCCAGCACATCGAGGCTTGCATCATGGATGCCTAGAATTCGCACGCCACCGGGTTGCACTTTGACAATCCCTAACTGCGCTAGGATCTTGATGGCTTCTCGGACGGCCCCGCGATTGACTTGAAAGCGCGCGGCCAAGTCTCGCTCAGACGGGAGTCTCTCGCCTTGCCGATATTGGCCGAGCAGAATTTCGTCGCGCAAGTGCTCTGCGATATCTTGGGCTCGAGCGGGCGTGGACGTATTTTGGTTTGCGATATCATTCATAGACGGCTTGTTTCGTTGACTGGATTGTTGAATTCGCTAGCAATTCTACGGTCCTGATATGTCTTTGGTTCAAATTGGTTTGACCAAGCGGGTCTGACCAATTTGGTCCGTCCAATTTGAGTGCCGATCAAAAAGACCTCTTTTGCGGTAATTCTGATTAAAAAGCCTATTCGGTATAACCGTATTTGGTATAACCGTATTGGTATAGCCGATTTGGTACTACCGAATTGGTCAGACCAAATTATAGCCTGCATGGCCTTGGAATAACAACCGGTAAAACAGTGCTGAGTGCCTCGAGCGGCGTCTCCACTCCAGACGGTGATCACCGATTTCCGAAAACCCAGCTGAGGCGTTCACGGCTAAGAGCATTTGCTACGACGACACCCTTGACCCCAACCGTCAGATTAGTCAGCCCAAGAAGAGCAGCGTGCTGAGGCGTTTCGGCAGCCGATTCTGATTGCGCGCGAAGCGCTGCGTTTTGTGACCAGCAGGTTAGAATGCAGGTCATTGGAGGAGGGTTGCTGCCAACAGAAAAAAGTAGATGATATCACCATGACGACAAATCAATCCCAAACGTTACAGGATGCCAGCGGCTGGCGAAATCGACCCTGGCAAGTTGCGGTCTTGTTGCTTCGGGATTTTTCTGCCTATCGTGCCGACTTTCAGACGATAACGGGAGGTGCGAGAGCGCGATTTGAGGTCTCAGACTGGCTGGGTGCGCAAACCGCTGCACGGACGCGTATTCACCTGTATAGCCAGTTTAGATCTGGCTGTCTGCAACGGTTAACGCCGTTGATTAGCGGGTTTTCGAGTCAAGACTGGATAACAACCCGCCGATATTTTGAGGCACTAACTGAAGGCTTACCCGATCGAGAACTCGCGCAAACGGGTTACAACACGATTTTTCGTAAACTAGTTGGCAGAACGCACTTAAATCATGAACAAGCCTTTGTGCGGCAGATGGTGATCGAACAGGCACCTCTTGAGCCCTTTGAAACGTTTCAGTTTGACCGCGCTGAGAATGTCTCAAGCCTTGTGGAAATGATTCTTTTGAGTTTTCCCTTCGACGTTCCGTTTGCGCATCTTGACGCGGACGTTCAAACAATAACCGCGCTCATGACTGAAAACATTTCTGCTTTGAGGGGCGCAAAATCAATGACCGCGGTGATGTTGCGAAGTGTTTTTTATCGAAATAAAGGCGCCTATCTTATCGGGCGTTTGGCCATTGGGAATCATGTGCTGCCGCTTGTCTTTGCGTTAAATAACGAAGCTGGCCGTGGTATTTCGGTGGATTCTGTGCTTTGGAATGAAAAAGACTTGTCCCGAATATTCAGTTTTACACGGGCCTACTTTATGGTGGATGTGAACCGGCCTGCCGCAATCGTGCAGTTTTTGAATGGCCTTATGCCGGCGAAAAAACCCTCGGAGCTTTACAGCAGTCTAGGCTACTACAAACATGGCAAAACGGCGTTTTATGCTGAACTTTCCCAACATTTAGGGCAATCAAAGGATCTTTTTAAAAAGGCTGAGGGCATCGAGGGTCTTGTGATGCTCGTGTTTACGCTGGCCTCGCACCAAGTCGTATTTAAAGTTATTAGAGACCGGTTTCCGCCCTCCAAAAAGGTGACCGCTGCGGCGGTGAAGCAGGCCTATCATCTGGTTAAAACGCACGATCGGGTTGGCCGCATGGCGGATACCCATGAATTTTTAGAGCTGCGCCTGCCGGCATCTCGATTCGAGGATCAAGTCTTACAAACATTGCTGGCTGAGGGTAGCCACTCAGTGTCGTTAGTCGGTGACGAGGTGGTGCTGCACCATGTCTATGTCGAGCGATTGATGACACCCTTAAATTTGTACTTAAGAAACTGTACGGAAATCGAACGAGACCTCGTCATAGACGACTATGGTCTGGCGATTAAACAGTTGGCGGCGGCGAACATTTTTCCAGGCGATATGTTGCCGAAAAATTTTGGGGTTACCCGCCATGGAAGGGTTATATTTTATGATTATGATGAAATTTGTTATCTTACTGATGTGCAATTTCGCGCGATGCCGGTAAACAACGATGATAATGCTGCCATGGAACAAGAGCCCTGGTTTGAGGTTGGCGAATTTGATGTGTTTCCCGAAGAATTTGAACATTTTTTGCTAGCCAAAGGGTCATTACGATCGAGTTTCTCGGAAAACCATCGGGATCTTTTTACGCCTCAATATTGGCAATCCGTCCAAAACCAACTTCGAGTCCAAACGGTACTGGATGTGTTCCCATATCGATTAAATCGTCGGTTATCGGCGGGCACAACCTTCTCGTAAGGTGGGATTAAATGCTGACTTGTGATAAAAAATGCGGGGCCAAGATCGGACGGGTTTAATGGCGGATTATCTGCTAATCGAGCTTTTTCTAGGAGTTAATAATGGATCTTTATGAGGCAATGGGCTCTCAGCGAGCTGTTCGAAGGTTAAGGATTGATCCAATTCCGGAAGACGTGTTATCGCGGGTTTTAACGGC
>JAQWWC010000120.1 GCA_029249645.1 Pseudomonadales bacterium | reverse complement strand
GCGATACTAAGGGTTTGAACGTCATTTCGCAAAGATCAGATTGTCCTTAAGTGAGATCCATGAATACATCAGAACGAACGACGGCGGCCATTGTAAGCCTTTTGTACTTCGTTCGAATGTTGGGCTTGTTCAGCATTTTGCCGGTTTTCACCCTCGCCGCGAGCAAACTCTATGATAGTGGTCCAATGTTGATCGGACTTACCCTTGGGATTTATGGCTTGTTCCAAGCTTTGTTGCAAGTGCCCTACGGCTATCTCTCTGATCGATTTGGCCGCAAGCCAATGCTCATCGCGGGGCTCAGTATTTTTATTGTCGGAAGTTTGATTGCAGCGCTGGCTGAACGAATTGAGTGGGTCTTGGTTGGTCGAGCGTTACAAGGGTCGGGCGCGATTGCTGGCGTGCTGTTAGCGGTGCTCGCGGACGGCATGCGGTTTGAATATCGGGCGCGCGCGATGGCAATGGTGGGCGGCAGTATTGGGCTCGCCTTTGGCGGATCCCTCGTGCTGGGACCACTTCTTTATGCTTTCGGAGGCTTGCAGGCGTTATTTTATCTCGCCGCCGTGACGGGAACTTTGGCGCTGCTCCTGGTGTGCTTTGTGTTGCCTGGAGCGAGCAACTTAGCGGTTGATCCCGCTGAGGGGGGCGATGCCATCGTAGCCGGGGTACCGACTTACCGACTACAACTTCAGATGTTAAATCTGAGTATTTTCATGAATCATTATCTACTGATGTCGAGCTTTTTAGTGATCCCAGTCATGCTGAGTCAATTTGGGGTGGCCATTGACGATCATGCGGTGTACTACTTGTGCATACTATTGGGTTCCTTTTTACTGATGTTGCCGCTGGTTATTCGTTGGCGGGGTTCAGTCGATATTTTGGTCAAGATTCTGCCGGCAATTGCGGTGATGGTGGCAGGCTTTCTCATCTTAGCGTGGTCCCCAACGCTCACAGTGCTTGTGATGGCGGTGTTGGCCTTTTTTGTTGGCTTTAATTATCTTGAAGCGACGCTGCCGGCACTCGTTTCAAAAGTTGCGCCCAGCGCGCGTCGAGGCTCAGCGATGGGGGTTTACTCCTCGAGTCAATTTTTAGGAATATTTGCCGGTGGTGGTGTCGGTGGGGTGTTGATTGCGGTGACAGACATCACCACGCTGCTGACCGTTAATGCTGCACTGTTGGTTCTCTGGGCCGTCGCTTTGATAGCGCTGCAGCGTGGATCAAATTCGCCAAATTTATAGGTGTTGTAAACGACAAAGCAAAATCCGCTCTGCCCAATAGCTTATGAAGAGGTTATGATTTAAGGGAAACAGTGGAACCGGATTTAACCAAGGTCGGGCATCGATTGCAGGCGCTGAATCACTTTGATCAAGGTTAAAATTTAAATCGCGCTGCAAAGTATTCGATAGTCTCTGCAGTTAAAAAATTGTTGGTCGACGTAAGGGAGTCGTTATGGCAAGAGGCATCAATAAAGTAATTATAGTTGGCAACCTGGGCAGAGATCCTGAAACACGGTATTTACCGTCTGGCGGTGCGGTAACCAACGTATCCGTCGCTACGTCTAAAGCTTGGCGCGATCGGGATTCTGGCGAGCAGAAAGAGCGGACTGAATGGCATCGGGTGGTCTTTTTTAATCGTTTGGCTGAAATTGCCAGCGAATACCTAAAGCGCGGCTCTAAAATTTACTTGGAGGGCGAGCTACGAACCCGCGAGTGGGAACGAGATGGACAAAAACACTACACAACAGAAATTGTTGCCGATGAAATGCAAATGCTGGACGGCCGAGGCGGCATGGATGGGGGCAATGGCCAAGGACCTTCGGGCCCGGGGCAAGGTCAAAGCAGTGGGCAGGGAAGCGGTCCAGCAAGTTCCGGAGGCGGGTCTCGAGCCGCAGATGATTTTGGTCCACCGCCATCAGATGACTTTGATGATGACATTCCGTTCTAGCGTGGCATAGGCCCGACGGTCTTCTCGGTTCGAGGGATGTTTTTTAGTAGGCAATGCAAAGTGCCGGTGTGCCGTGCCTTGCAAGCGAGTTTGAAGTTGATTAAGTCATGAATCGAGCGATCAAAACGCGGGCGCTCCCGCTATTTCCAATTCAAGCCGTTTTGTTCCCAGGGGGCGTGCTGTCGCTGCCGATCGTTGAGGCACGTGATCTGGACACCGTTGCTCAGATTGCAAAAAGCGACCAGGTGTTGGGGGTGGTACTTTCTGAAGAGCGTGGTGCGGCGTCGTCGATATTGAGACGTAGTGCGCCGAACATTGCGCGCGTTGGAACCCTCACTCGAATTGAAGACTTCGATCAGAATGGACAAGGGCAGTTAACCCTGATGATTCGGGCAGAAGGGAAATTTAAAATACTAGATACCTTCGAGGACCCTAACCGAGCGTTGATTGGCGAGATATTGATGGTGCCGCCGGAGCCCGTTATTGCGACCGGTCCGGAAGATGCATCTCTGGTGGAGGTCCTTGAGCATTTGATGGCGCATCCCGCGGTTCAGTTTAAGGCCAGCCAAGTTGAGTACCAAACCTTGTCGAGCTTGGGTGGTCGTTTGGCGGAGCTGTTGCCTCTGAGGAATACCGTGCGTCAGCGGATGCTTGAGATTAATGACCCCGTTACGCGGTTGAGCCATCTTGAGAAAATTTTAGATCAAATGCAGATCGAGTCAGGCAGCCCGTAATCACGCCAGTTGGGTGTCATCGAATCGGCTGAGGTAAGCGGGTATAATTTCGAGGGTTGCGGGATAGGAACAAGATGAGTATTGAGCAAGATATTCGCCGAATTGGCGAGCGAGCAAAACGTGCAGCCTCAGCAGCACGTAAGGCCAGTACGGCCGATAAAAACAACGCCCTTGCCCGGATTGCTGCAGCAATCAAAGCCTCAGCGGAAGCATTATTGCGCGCTAACGCCGAAGACCTTGATCGAGCCAGAGCCGCCGGACTGGATGCGCCGAGTCTGGATCGGCTGGCGCTAACGCGTGATGGTATCGATTCGATCAGCGAAGGATTGTTACAGATTCAAGCTTTGCAAGATCCAGTCGGTCAGATTAGTCAGCTCTCTGCGAGACCAAACGGCCTGGAAATTGGCAAGATGCGCACCCCAATCGGGGTCGTTGGCATCATTTATGAGTCCCGTCCCAATGTCACCATTGACGCTGCGGGTTTATGTATCAAAAGTGGTAATGCCGCGATACTGCGGGGCGGCTCGGAATGTATTTCGACCAACCGTGCGCTGTTTGAGTGTATTCAAAAGGGTCTCGAAGACGCTGGGATGGAAGATGGCTGGATCCAGTTGGTTCAAACCACCGACCGTGAAGCTGTTGGAGCCTTGCTAGGGCTCGATGATTTGGTCGATCTCATTATTCCGAGGGGCGGCAAGGGTCTCATTGAGCGGGTTAGCCGCGAAACCAGGATTCCAATCCTGAAGCATTTAGATGGCAATTGTCATCTGTTTGTCCATGAGGATGCCGACCTAGGCATGGCGCAATCGCTTGTTTTAAACGGAAAAACCCAACGTTATGCCGTTTGTAACGCGCTGGAAACAGTGCTGTTACATCGCGCGCTGCCACAGGCCTTTCTGAATCAGTTAATGTTGGCGCTGCAGGCGGAAGGTGTGGAGATTAGAGTCTGTGAGGACACTCGAGCGCGGCTTGCTGCGCCCGACCAGGTTCAGCTTGCCGAGGTATCAGATTGGTCCACCGAGTATCTTGCGCCAATCCTCGCAATCAAAACCTGTGACGATCTGGATGACGCGATTCGGCATATCAATCAATATGGCTCGAATCATACGGACGTGATCGTCACCGCCGGACTGAGTGCCGCGCAGCAGTTTCTTCGGGAGGTCGATTCGAGTTCGGTAATGGTGAATGCGTCGTCACGCTTTGCCGATGGCTTTGAATATGGTCTTGGCGCCGAAATCGGCATTTCGACGGATAAGCTGCATGCCCGGGGTCCAGTTGGTCTCGAAGGCTTAACCAGCGAGAAATTCGTTGTAATGGGCACAGGGCAAATTCGTTCATGAATGACGGGCCCATGGACCTTGCGATTCTAGGGGGTACTTTTGATCCGGTGCATTCTGGACATCTTCAAATCGCAAGGGTTGTATCTAATTTGTTGTCAGCCAGAGTCTGCTGTGTTCCAAGCAATATACCGCCCCATAAGTCCTCGACTATGGCAACGCCAGAGCAACGCTTAACCATGCTTCGCTTGGCCGTGTCGGAACACCCCGAACTTTTTGTCGACGATTTGGAGCTTAAGCGAGGCGATCGGTCCTTCACGCTTGAGACGTTAAAAACTTTTCGGCGCCGGTTAGGGCCAGCACCCCGGCTTTACTTTATCTTGGGGATGGATGCTTATCTGAGCCTTCCCAGCTGGATGGGTTGGCAGCAGTTACTGGATTATGTCCATTTAGTCGTTTGTCGTCGTGAAACGGATCAGGTGCCTGCGCCGCCTTTGATGGCTCTTGAAACATCGCATCAAGTCGAGACGACGAGTATGCTGAAGTCAAATCCGCACGGCGGGCTGTTTTTTGTGGATAATACGGCGCTGCCGGTCTCGTCAACCGAGATTCGGAAGCAGATAGAAAACAAAGACGATCCTTCAGCGCTTTTAGACCCAGGGGTCTACGCTTATATTCTCCAAGAGCAGCTGTACGCTGTTTCTTAATCAACCCGGAAATCAAAAATGAATACAGAGGCATTGACGCAATTAGTAATCTCGGCGCTTGAAGATGTAAAAGGTCACGACATTACCGTGCTCGATGTGCGGGAACAGACCGATATTACCGATACCATGGTGGTTGCGACGGGCCAGTCTGCCCGGCAAGTCAAAGCCTTGGCAGCAAATGTCGTGGAAAGTGCGAAGCATGCTGGGGAGATGCCACTGGGCGTTGAGGGGGAAGATGAAGGAGCATGGGTTTTGGTGGACCTTGCAGATGTCATTGTGCATGTGATGTTGCAGGATGTCCGGGATCAATATGATCTTGAAAGTCTGTGGAGCGTGTCCTTTAATCGGTCTGAGGATGACACCGCGTTGTGAAAATGGAGCTGATCGCCTCTGGGAAGCAGCCGCCGGACTGGGT
>JAQWWC010000119.1 GCA_029249645.1 Pseudomonadales bacterium | reverse complement strand
TCAATGCGCGCATAACCGCTCGATCCAAACGATTACTCGAACTCGAAGTGGGGCCACCCATATTTGCTCCAATTAAAGCCACGGCGCTGAACAGCCCAGGACCCCAGGATGGATGATTTTAAACGACTATCGCCGGACTTAATTCTCGATGCGATTGACGATCTGGGGTATCAAACAGATGCTCGGATTCTTGAACTCAACAGTTACGAAAACCGTGTGTTTCAAATTGGCATTGAGTCGGCTGAGCCGGTAATTGCGAAGTTTTATCGGTCCAACCGTTGGACCACCGATATGATCATCGAGGAACATCAATTCGCCGCCGCCCTCGCAGACAACGATTTATCGGTCGTACCCCCTATCAATCAAGCGGGGCAATCACTGTTCGAGTTCAAGGAATACCGCTTTGCCTTATTCAAAAAGCGCGGTGGCCGTGCGCCCGCGGTCGACAATCTCGATTGTCTAGAATCCCTTGGGCGGCACATTGCCATGATCCACAATGTCGGCGGCGCCGCGGATTTCCAGTTTCGGCCGAACCTCTCGACCCAAGAGTTTGGTCATGACGCCCGCGCGACCCTCCTGGATCTTAACTTTTTACCCGATGGACTAAGACCGGCCTATGAGTCGGTCAGTACCGAGGTCCTCAGACTCGTGGATCTTCAATTTATTGAGGGTACCTATAAACGGCTCAGGCTACACGGTGACTGTCACATGGGGAACGTGCTTTGGCGAGAGGACACACCGCACTTCGTTGACTTCGACGACGCCCGTGGTGGACCCGCAATTCAAGATCTTTGGATGCTGCTATCGGGTGATCGGCAAAGCCAGCTGGGTCAGCTCAAAGCCATCTTGAAGGGTTATCAGGACTTTAGAGACTTTGACTTTAGGGAGCTACGACTTGTTGAGCCGCTCAGGACCCTTCGCCTCATGCACCAATCAGCCTGGATCGCGCGCCGCTGGGAGGAGCCAGCCTTTCAACGGGCCTTTCCGTTTTTTGATACCGAGCGCTACTGGTCCAACCACATCCTCGAACTCCGTGAGCAATGTGGCGCCTTGGTTGAAGAGCCCTTGAACCTTACGGGCTATGCCTATTGAAAACGCGCAGAGCGGGATTGGCATAGATCGATAGCCAGACCGCACGATCCTCAACCTTGCACCGATTCAGCCTTTGTTCGAATTGAGCAATCTGCTGGGCATCTGCGACAGGTACATGTGCAGGATGGGAAAAATCAGGCTGCAGGGCCGAGACCGCCCAATGATTGATGGGGAACAACTGGGTCCCAGCGAGAATTTGTCGATCAACCGCTGCGGCAACGACGCTGAGATCATCATAATCACCATCAAGTGGTCGTCCCACGTTCAAGTGAACCCGTCCTTTATAACCACTCAAACCTAGCGCCATATTTTTCAAATCCTCACCCGGCGCCTTTTGGTAAGACCCGGTCGCATTGAGCTCCCGAGCCTTCTCAACGTCGAGTGGATCAAATTCATAAGACAAGCACAATGGGACAATATTGAGCGCTCGGATTTTCTCAGAAAGGGGCATTTTCCGATCGCTCAATTGCAACATCTTGAGGACAGAGGCATCGGTTTCATCAATCGCGTTCTTCGCGCGCCCCTCACTCTGCGCAAGCCATACCGAGTCACCGTCATCGATTCGGGCTTGAATGAAGGCAGAGCTCATCACCAGATCCTTATAGACCGATCGCGGATTGTGACCCGTGCGATTAATGAAAAAGCTCTTATTCAAGCGCATTAAATCGGTCGCAAACGGTTGCTGAATGAGATTATCGCCCACGGCAATAAAGACCGTTTTTAACTGTGCTCGATGGCGCAATAAATTCAAAAACATCGAATCACAGGCGATATCGCGATGATTGCTGAGAAACAAATACCCTTGGTACGGATCCAAATCATCAAGGCCTGAAATCGTTAATTCATCAAGGGTTGAGACCACCAATCGTTCAACGTAATCCCGAATAACGCCTTGGAATCCTGCAATTGAGTTCACCGACGCCAACCGCTTGTGTAACCCTCGGCGCACAAGGGCGCGAACTAAAGGCGGCAACACCGCCATCATGGACGGATGCGTCCAGGTCCCGATCAACTCTATCAGGGCTTTATCGGCTATTAAGCGCGACAGAACTGCTGACACTTCAGGATCGCTATAGGGAAGATTTGGTGAGGCTGTACCTTGCATGATGGATCTAGACTCAGTTAAGTTCACAGGCCAACTTCTGACTGTACCAGCTCATGACTTTTTTTCGACCTGCGATGTTAAAGGACCTGGGCGCAATTAATGCCCTCTACAACGATTATATTCTAAATTCTACCGCCACATTCGACCTCGAGCCCATTTCTTTCTCGGACAAAACTCGCTGGTTCGATCAATTCAACAAAGGCGGGCGATCACAGCTGTGGGTGGCACTCGAGGATACCCAGCTTGTGGGCTTCGCCACTAGCCAGCCGTTCAGACCGAAAGCCGGTTACCGCAATACCGTCGAGACCAGCATTTACATCACCCCAGATGCAATCGGCAAAGGCTATGGGACTGCATTGTATCGGCACTTATTCTTAGCCTTGGATGCAACGCCCGTCAAGCAAGCGATTGCCATCGTGACCCGGCCGAACCCTGCGAGCGTCAAGCTCCATCAGCAGCTTGGATTCAAGACCGTTGGTGAGTTGAGCGATGTCGGTGAAAAGTTTGGCGAGCCGCAAAGCGTTTATATTATGCAAAGAACAAAGGCTGAATAACCAACCAAGCGCCGACGCCCTGTAAAATAAGAAATACCAACCGCCGTACCCACTGATCAGGGATCCGCGCAAGTTGTCGCTGCAGGCCGATACTAATCAGAATCACCAATGGCAAAGCAAAAGCCGTTTTAATGAGTACCGCCTCCGTAAAATGACCATAGAAAGCCCCCATCATTGCGCGACTGAACGTCGAAAGAAAGAATACCGCCAATAGCGTCAACCGGATGGTGGCAACCGTCTCGGGCTGACGATATAGGAAGTAGGCAATGGGCGCCCCGGCCGCGCTATAGAGCCCCCCAAAGAAGCCGCCTAGGAAACCAACACCAATCGCTGCTGGATTCGAAGACGGTGAAGACCACTGCGCTGGTTTTAACATCATAAAAAGGCCAGCGGTCATCACCATCAGTCCCAACCCGGTTTTCAAAACGTGGTCTAAGCGCTGACCAAACTGATCCAAAAAGACAAACCCTGCGGCAAGGCTTGGCAGTAAACCAATTGAGATAAACAGCAGCAGCCGAGTATTGATTCCCCGTCGGGATTGACGCAGCACCAGCCAAGTATTCGTCATCGAAATAACTGAAATAATGGCGGTGACTTCCAGGATCGAAAAAAGATCCAGCGCCGCGGTCGCCGCAACAATAATCAGCCCCATCGCAAAGCCCGTAATCGTTTGCGTCACAGCAGCGAAGGCTACAATCAAAAGAAAGACGCCTAAGGTGGGTAAATCCATATCCGTTTTCCGTTACACTGACTTCGAACTTCAAGTCAAAATCAATATGGAACTAGAACTCACTGGTCGAACGGTCTTCGTGAGCGGCAGTCATCGCGGCACCGGGCGAATGATTGCCAACCATTTCAAGGCTGAAGGTGCGCGAGTGATTGTACACGGCCCGGATGAGGCGGCGCTATTACCGCTCCGAGCGGATTTTCCGCTCGGGGTGACCGGTAGGCTCTGGACCGATGAGGGCTCCCAAGCGGTGATCGCGCAAATTCAGCAACACACCCAAACATTGGATGTTTTAGTGAACAACTATGGCACTGCCGGCCAAGGCACTTGGACCTCGACGAGCGCCGATGATTGGCGAGATTTATATGAGCATAATGTGCTGTCTGTTAGTCGGCTCACCCAAGGCTTGTTACCGATGCTCAACGCATCCTCACAAGGCCGCATCATCAATCTTGGAACGATCGGCTCGACGCGCCCCAATAAGGCTATGCCCCACTATTACGCAGCTAAAGGTGCCTTAGCGACCTTAACAGCCGGACTTGCAAAAGCCGTTGAGAGCAAACGCCTAACGGTTAACCTCGTTTCACCGGGACTTATCCGAACCCCTGAGGTCGAGGCCGCATACCTTTCAACGGCGCGAAAACGCGGCTGGGGGGAGACCTTCGATGAGGCCGAGGAGAAGATTACAGACGCTTTTTTTGATAACCCGTTAGGCCGAATTGCAACCCGCGCCGAAGTCGCGGATGTTGTGGTGTTTTTGGCGTCGGCACGTGCCAGCTTTGTTAATGGACAAAATATTCGCGTCGATGGCGGCGCTGTCGGAATTGTTTAAGAGGCACTGAGTATGCTCTGGATCAAAGTAATACATGTTTTGTTCGTTATCGCCTGGATGGCCGGCGTTTTTTATCTACCCCGAATTTTAGTGCACGCGGTCGAAGGGCGCTCAGCAGGCGAAGATACACGCAGACTGGTCATCATGGCAGAAAAACTCGTTCGCTTTTCAACCCTCATGATGATCCTCGCACTTATACCCGGAATGGTCCTATGGCTGCATTATGGTTTTTCAGGGCAGTGGCTTTATTGGAAGTTAGCGTTCGTTGTAGGGCTCGGCGGATATCAATGGCAATCCTTCCGCTATGCGGCGCAACTCAAACGGGGTCAAGTTATCCGGCGCGCGTTATTCTTTCGTCTGTACAATGAAGCCGCGCTGTTTTTGCTGACGCCCATTCTCATCCTCGTTATTGTGAAACCCTTTTAGACGGCACCTTCGCCCCCCTCGCCGTAGGCGGACCTAAAAAGAGCGCCGCTGCCCTGTTATCATAAGCCTAAACCGACTTGCTGTGACCTCAATTGATCAAACAACACCTCACCGAACTAATTCGCGCACCTTTAACAGGCCTTGCGCACCCAGCCTTTAAGACCAACCTCGATGATTGGCTGTCACCTTGTGAAATACTAAGAGACGCACAATACAGCTATTGGTATCCGAGCCCGCAAGTCCCAGAAATGAGCTTTAGGGGGTTCGAAACGGCCATCGAACAATCTGTTCACGCTGATGTGAAAGCCTTTTATTTAAGTCTTTGGTCTGGCGCCTTGCCCTGCCTGTTCGAAACATTGCCCATCTCTTTAATCCAAATCTGGAATCCCGATGATTTCGAGCGGTTGATCGGCAATCTCATTGGGCACTTTTTAGCACAAAAAAATACGCGCCAAGACCCAACCCTATTTATCGCAACGGTTGAAGATGGGGGTGACAACATTATCAGCTTAGACAACTACTCGGGCGAAGTTCTTATAGAAACCCCGGGCACGCCAGACAGGGCGGTTATCGCGCCTTCATTGACACAATTCCTTCCCCTGCTTACCCTCCAGGCTGCCGAATTGAATCCCATTGAGATGCCTCGCCATGACTGACGCCTTGACATTACCACCCATTCAGCGGGTGAGCGGATCCGTGACCTTGCCGGGATCAAAGAGTATGACCAACCGTGCATTGCTGCTGGCGGCAGTTGCCGAAGGCGAAACGCTGGTGACGAATGTTTTGCTCAGCGACGATACGCAGAGAATGCTCGATGCTTTAGCGCAGCTGGGCGTTCAAGTTGATATTGATCAAGGTCTCCGGCAGTGTCGCGTGCTCGGTAAGGGCGGCCCGTTTCCAGCACCGGCCAAAACCCAGACACTGCAGCTTGGCAATGCCGGTACCGTACTTCGACCGTTAACGGCAATGCTCGCGCTCACCCCCGGAGACTTTATCATCGATGGCGATGACTACATGCGAGAGCGTCCAATCGGACCGCTCACAGATGCCTTGCACGCGATGAATGTCTCAACCACCTCGCTTGGCGCAGCCGGTTATCCGCCGTTACATCTTCGCGGTGGCACCCTTAAAGGCGGCGCGCTCAGGCTCGACGGTCGGCTTTCAAGCCAATACCTTACCGCCTTACTGCTCAGTCTTCCGATGGGCGCCGTGCCCAGCACCATTGATATTGATGGTGAACTGGTTTCCAAACCTTATATCGATATGACCCTTGCAATGATGTCGACCTTCGGCGTCCAGGCCAGCCACACTCATTATGAGCGTTTTACCGTGCCTGGGAATCAGCGCTATCAGAGTCCTGGCCACTTCCTGGTTGAGGGCGACGCCAGCACCGCAAGCTACTTCCTTGCAGCGGCTGCGATTCGTGGCGATGTTACGGTTCACGGAGTTGGCCGGCGCTCACTGCAAGGCGACGTAGCTTTCGCAGAGGTTGTTCAGTTGATGGGAGCTGCGGTAGATGTTCAGGACGACACCATTCGGGTGCAATCCACTGGCAGACTTCGCGGCGTTGACGTTGATTTGAATCACATACCAGATGCGGCTATGACCGTTGCCATCCTCGCACTATTTGCCGACGGGCCAACCACGATCCGAAATATCTACAATTGGCGCATCAAGGAAACCGATCGAATGACGGCGATGGCTACAGAGCTGCAGCGCGTTGGCGCTGGGGTTGCGACCACTTCGGACAGTATTACCATCTCTCCGCCGGCGACCCTGCTACCTGCCAGCATTGACACCTATGGCGATCACAGAATGGCGATGTGTTTCTCACTCGTGGCCTTAGGCGACACCGAAGTTATCATTAACAACCCTCAGGTGACGTCTAAAACCGTTCCAGACTACTTCAGAATCTTCGAATCCCTCAGCATGCGCTGAACCAAACCATAGACCGTTACGCTCAGCCCTTTTTAAAGGGCTGAGCGCAACATCTATTCGAGGTTTTAAGGCAGCAGATGCGCCACTGCATCCCGCTCTTCGATAAGCTCTTGCTCAGTGGTAGTCATTCGGGCGCGGGAAAAATCGTTGATTTCAAGGCCTTGAACAATCGCCCAATTACCCGCTTCACAACGACACGGAAAACTATAAATCAGGCCAGGCTCGATGTCATAGCTGCCATCTGAATAAATCCCCATTGAGACAATCGCGTCCTGAGCCCCCAACGCCCAATCCCGCATGTGCTCGGTCGCCGCATTGGCAGCGCTGGCAGCACTCGATAAACCTCGAGCCTCAATAATAGCGGCCCCACGTTGCTGCACCGTTGGGATAAAGGTTTCTGATATCCAAGCCTCATCCACCAAATCAGTCGCGGCACGGCCAGCGACTTTTGCGTGAAACAGATCCGGGTATTGCGTTGCTGAGTGATTGCCCCAGATCGCGAGACCTGCAATATCTGTAACGTGGGCCCCAGCTTTCTGAGCCAATTGTGTCTTCGCGCGATTATGATCCAGACGGGTCATTGCGGTAAATTGTCGCGGATCAAGGCTCGGCGCATTTCTCTGAGCGATCAGGCAGTTCGTATTCGCCGGATTACCGACCACCAACACTTTTACTGCGCGATCTGCATGCGCGTCCAACGCTTTACCCTGAACAGAAAAGATCTGCGCATTGGCTTCCAAGAGATCTTTACGCTCCATACCCGGGCCGCGCGGCCTAGAACCGACTAATAACGCATATGAGACTCCGTCGAAGGCAACATTGGGGTCATCCGTTGGCACAATGCTCTCAACTAAAGGGAAAGCGCAATCCTCAAGCTCCATCACCACACCTCTGAGCGCACCCATCGCAGGCGGAATCTCCAGTAATTGCAGAATAATGGGCTGATCTGCCCCAAGCATTTGACCCGATGCGATGCGAAACAACAGGGAATAACTGATTTGTCCAGCAGCGCCAGTGACTGCGACTTTAACGGCGGGTTTCATGCGTCATATACTCCTAATTCACTTATTTTTGGGCGCGCAACCGCGCGCGACGCAGTATAGCACCGTTTTTCCCGCCAGTTTCCTGGGTCCGTGCAAACATTACCGAGATCAAAAACCCCCGACTTGCCCTGGTCTAACGGGCATGGGGACCTTGGGCGGTCGCAGCAAAGTTTCAGGATATCTCCATTGTTATCAAGAAACCGTAATATATGAGTAAAAACATGACGTTATAACCATAAAATCTTTTATAAAATCCTGATAGGGTTGACTTTAATTGACCCAATGCTATCGTTTGCGCCCATTTGGGTCACCGCGACAGACCCTTGGGCAGAAACACGATTGTGATCGAAAAAGAGGTGTTTCGCGCATCAAGAGGCTTTGAGGAATATTTGGCGCTCCGGTCTTCGCGCTCAGGTTCCGGTAATGCGGCTTAAAGATAAATCTGTTAAGCAAAATGGTGCCAAAACGCTCTTAGCCTCGCGTTTGTGTTGAGGCATGGTTTGACGCGAGGCACTGTTTATTTGGGGCGCTGTCTATTTAAAGCATGAATGACCCGATAAAAGTTTGAATTTAAAAACGCGCCGCCAGAAACGTCGCGACGTACAAAAAACAGGCCTACATGAATTAAAGGCGCAGAAGACATACGTATCTAAGTTAAATGCGCAGAAGACGGGCCTATATAAGATAAACGCGTGAAAGATAGGCCTATATAAAATGGACGCGTAAAACATAAACGCGCAAAAGAAAACGCGTAAAAGATGCAAGAAAGTAGATAACAAGACGACAGGTTGGCGCACGCAGCCACAAAGCAATGCCTCGCAATCCGTCAAGCTGTAACTTTTAAGTGATTAGACGTATTTAGACCAACAGCAACCATTATCCTGGTTCTCGTTTGCCATAAGTTCATAAGACCCAATGCAAAACGATGTGATGCTGAGACTCGCGGCTACCGGCTCGCGCGATATTGCAAACCTTGGACTCGGCACCCGAACCAAGCGCTGCAACGCACGACCAGAGCAAATCAATATAAAGCACTCAAGATCGCAATGCCTGCGGCGTTGTTGGTTTTTGTTAGATGATCCGGCAAACAAATTGGTGATAAAGA
Organism: Pseudomonadales bacterium; assembly: GCA_029249645.1. GTDB lineage: Bacteria > Pseudomonadota > Gammaproteobacteria > Pseudomonadales > Azotimanducaceae > UBA9926. The sequence goes on along the minus strand of JAQWWC010000119.1, from coordinate 7,348 downwards.
AGATGGCAAACAGACTTGACGGTAAAATTGGCTTCCCCGATGCGGTGGGTTTATATGACCCCTCTCAGGAGCGCGATGCCTGCGGGGTTGGATTCGTCGCCAATATTAAGGGCGTTGCCAGCCACGCCATCCTTGCCGACGCCTATCACGTCAACAGCCGTATGGATCACCGAGGTGGCTGCGGTTTTGAGGAAAACACCGGCGATGGCGCGGGCATTCTTACCGCAACACCTGACAGCTTTTTTCGAGCGATCGCGGGGCAGCTGGGATTCGAGTTGCCCGACGCAGGATTGTATTGTGTTGGCAACCTTTTCCTGCCGACCATCGAGTCGCTCCGCTTAAGCTGCCAAGAAACGATCGAGCAGATAGTACGCGAAGAAGGCCTAACCTTTCTTGGTTGGCGAGCCGTACCGATCGCGCCTGACACGGCGAACATCGGCCCCGCAGCACAAGCTGCAATGCCATTCATCGCGCAACTATTCCTTGCGAGCCCAACGGGTGATTCAGAGGCTGAATTCGCTCGAAAATTGTACATTGCCCGCAAACAATTTTCCGGCCGCTTGCAGCCCTCAGTCCCCGATGATCAATTGGTTTATGCCTGCAGTTTGTCGCCACGTGTGATCGTTTATAAAGGCATGCTGACGCCATCTCAGTTGTTTCCGTTTTATCCAGATCTAACCAATACAGACTATGAGACCCATTTGGCCATGGTGCACTCACGATTCAGCACCAACACTTTCCCATCCTGGGATCGTGCTCAGCCCAATCGTTATATGAGTCACAACGGTGAAATTAACACCCTGCGAGGCAATCAAAACTGGATGACGGCGCGACAAGGCACCGTCTCATCGCCGCTCTTTGGTGATAACATTGAGAAAATCTTTCCGTTGGTCGAACCGGACTGCTCGGATTCCGGGACCTTTGACAATGTTTTAGAATTCCTGCTCCTTTCTGGCCGAAGCCTTCAAGAATCCATCATGATGATGATTCCAGAAGCCTGGCAGGCTGATGCGAACATGAGTCCAGAAAAGCGCGCATTTTATGAGTACCATTCTGCCCTCATGGAACCTTGGGATGGCCCTGCCTCGATAGTCTTTACCGATGGGCACGCAATTGGCGCTGTACTCGATCGCAATGGTCTCAGGCCCTCGCGTTACTACGTGACGACGGATGATCGCGTCATCATGGCCTCCGAGGTGGGCGTTCTACCCATCGACGCGAAAAAGATTGTTCAAAAAGGCCGGCTGCAACCTGGGAAAATGTTTCTGCTGGATTTCGACGCCGGCCGTTTGGTTCCTGATGAAGAATTAAAATCAATCTATTCTGCGCAAAGACCTTATGGTGACTGGTTGGCCGCGCAGAAACTGACAATGGATCATTTCGAGCCTGTGGCGGCGCAAAGCCCTTATGCTAACGCAGACCTCCAACAAAGAATGCGCGCTTTCGGTTACACGACCGAGACGATGCAGTTCATGCTCAAGCCCATGATTACGGATTTACGAGATCCCTTAGGCTCAATGGGGAACGATTCTGCACTGGCCTGCTTGTCCGATAAGTCTCGGATTATTTACGACTACTTCAAACAACTATTTGCGCAGGTCACCAATCCCGCAATTGATTCCATTCGCGAAGAAGTCGTGATGTCTCTTGCCTGTTTTATCGGACCTGAGGGCAATCTGGTTGAAACCACCGAGGCGCAAGCTCGGCGCTTGGTCATTCCCCATCCAATTCTATCAAACGATGATCTGGCAAAGCTGAAGGCTGCGCACGAACACGATTGGCGGACCCAGACCATCGATATCACTTACAATCGTCATGATGGCCCCGCTGGCATGCAGGCCGCCCTGGATCGAGTCTGCGCTGAAGCCAGTGCAGCGATTGAGGCCGGCTACGCGTTAGTCCTCTTAAGCGACCGGGCAGTTACAAAAGATCAGATTGCTCTGAGCGCCTTGGTTGCTTGCGGCACGGTCCATCATCATCTCATTTCAGCCCATCAACGCACCCAAATAGGCTTGGTCGTTGAAACCGCAGAAGCCCGTGAGGTACACCATTTTTGCCTGCTCACCAGCTATGGTGCCGACGCTGTGAATCCGTACCTTGCAATCGACGCGCTGTGGCAGGCCCGGCAGGAGGGCTTGTTGAGCCAAACCGATATCCCCACGCTTGACGTCTTAACTGAGAAGTACCGCAAAGCGGTCGGCAAAGGCATGCTCAAGGTCATGGGTAAAATGGGCATCTCCACGTTACAGTCTTATAAGGGCGCGCAAATTTTTGAAGCCGTTGGACTTGCCGACGACATCATCAATCGCTGTTTTCGCGGTACCACCAGCCGAGTCGGCGGTATTAATTTCGACACGTTGTTTACTGAATCCTTGCAACGACATCAACTGGGGTTCCCAGAGCGGTCTACAGAATCTTCAACCGAGCTACCAAACCCCGGCGATATTCATTGGCGTAGCGGCGGCGATACTCACATGTGGGATCCCATCAGCATTACGAATCTCCAAGTCGCCGCGCAAACCAACAGCAAAGATGCGTATTTGGCTTTCGCGAAGCACGCCAACGAGGTAGCCACCAAGAAAGCCACGCTTCGCGGCCTTTTGACCTTTAATGAGGGCCTGACCCCGGCGGTTGCGATCGAGGATGTCGAATCTGCTGCTAACATCGTCAAGCGCTTTTGCACCGGCGCCATGAGCCTTGGGTCAATTTCCTCAGAAAGTCATGAAACCTTGGCGATTGCGATGAACCGCTTGGGCGGCAAGTCCAATACGGGTGAGGGCGGAGAAGACCCCACTCGATTCACCATGATGGCGGATGGCGACTCAAAGCGATCGGCAATTAAACAGGTCGCCTCCGGCCGCTTTGGCGTCACCATTTGGTATCTGGCGAATGCTGACGAGATTCAAATCAAGATTGTTCAGGGCGCAAAACCCGGTGAGGGCGGTGAGCTCCCCGGAGGCAAGGTCGATGACTACATTGCTAAGATTCGTCATTCCACACCCGGTGTTGGTTTAATCAGCCCACCACCCCATCACGATATTTATTCAATCGAAGACATGGCGCAGCTCATTCACGATGTTAAAAATGCGAATCGAGATGCGCGCATCAGCGTCAAACTCGGGTCTGAAATTGGCGTCGGCACAATTGCCGCAGGTGTTACCAAAGCCAAAGCCGATCATCTGGTCATTGCAGGCCATGATGGCGGCACCGGGGCCTCACCGCTCACGTCAATTAAGCACGCCGGGCTACCCTGGGAGTTGGGCTTAGCGGAGACCCATCAAACCCTCGTTATGAACAATCTTCGATCTCGGGTCGTTCTACAAACCGACGGCCAAATCAAAACAGGTCGCGACGTTGTGATCGCGGCATTGCTTGGTGCCGAGGAGTTTGGATTTGCGACCGCACCGCTCGTCACCCTTGGGTGCATCATGATGCGAAAGTGCCACCTCAATACCTGCCCCGTGGGGATTGCAACGCAAGATCCCGAGTTGCGCGCGAAGTTCGCCGGCAAACCAGAAAGCGTCGTGAACTATTTTTTCATGCTTGCAGAAGAGGTTCGACAGATCATGAGCCAGTTGGGGTTCACCCGCCTTCAAGATATGGTTGGCCAAACCCAGTACTTAGATAGCGAGCAAGCGGTTGCGCACTGGAAGTCAAAGGGACTCGATCTATCCGGTATTTTGCAAAAAGCCCCTATTATTTACGAGGGCACGGAAATTTATTGCACGCAAACCCAAGATCACGGTTTGGATTTAGCCCTCGACAACACCTTAATTCAGCTCGCGCAACCGGCACTCGAGACCGGCGCCAAGGTGGAAATCAACCACGAGATCTTAAACATCAACCGGGTCGTTGGGACCATGCTTTCACATGAGGTTGCTAAGGCAACCCAAGGCGCCATGTTGCCCGATGATACGATCTCTATCCGCTTACACGGCTCTGCCGGGCAAAGTGTTGGCGCCTTTCTCGCTAAAGGGATTACAATCGAAATCGAGGGTGATGCAAACGACTTTGTCGGCAAAGGCTTATCAGGCGGCAAGCTGGTGATCTACCCACCAAAGGATGCAAACTTCCCAGCAGAGGACAACATCCTGCTGGGTAACGTTGTGCTTTACGGCGCAACATCTGGCGAGGCCTACTTCAGAGGAATTGCAGCGGAACGCTTCTGTGTAAGAAACAGTGGAGCAACCGCCGTAGTTGAAGGGGTAGGTGATCATGGTTGCGAATACATGACAGGCGGCACCGTCGTCATTTTAGGGAAGACCGGACGCAACTTTGGCGCGGGCATGAGCGGCGGCGTTGCTTATGTCTTGGACACCCAAGGGGACTTCCATCGTCAATGTAACCTTGAGACCTTCGAGCTTTCGCAACTCAGCCCAACGGACGAAGACGATGTCAGGGTCTTAATTGAAAAACATCAGGGGCTTACCGGCTCAACGGTTGCAGCACGCCTACTCAAGGATTGGGCAAACGAGAAACAATCATTGATCAAGGTCATGCCAAGCGACTACAAGCGGGTGCTTGAAGCGCAGCAAGCCTTATTAAAGAAAAGCAACATAGGATAGACCACCATGGGTAAAGCAACCGGCTTTATAGAATTCCAGCGCGAGACGGTACCTTATCGCGATGCCGCCGCGCGCGTTTTGGACTTCAAAGAAATCTATACCGAACCCGATGACCAGCAACTCAGCACTCAGGGCGCCCGCTGTATGGATTGTGGCGTGCCATTTTGTCAAAGCAACAACGGTTGCCCCATCTCAAACCTGATTCCTGAATGGAACGACCTAGTTTATAAGAGTCAGTGGAAAGAAGCGTTAGACCGGTTGCACGAGACGAACAATTTCCCTGAATTCACCGGTCGCGTTTGCCCTGCCCCCTGCGAAGGCGCCTGCGTGCTCGGCATTAATGACCCAGCCGTTACCATCAAAAATATCGAAGCCGCCATCATCGATCGCGGGTTCGAGGAAGGTTGGGTTAAACCTGAACCTCCCGAGCAACGGAGCGGAAAGACTGTTGCGATCGTCGGCTCAGGACCCTGCGGGCTCTCCGCAGCAGCACAATTGAATAAAGCCGGGCACCTGGTCACTGTGTTCGAACGCGCCGACCGATTGGGCGGCTTGTTGATGTATGGCATTCCCAATATGAAACTCGAGAAAAATCTGATCGAGCGCCGGATACAAATCATGAGAGAAGAGGGTATCGAATTCCGAGTCAATCAAGATGTCGGTAAAACGGTTAGCCCGACGGATCTGGTTTCTAGCTACGATGCGGTCTTACTAGCAACCGGAGCAACCGTTGCCCGGGACCTGAATATCCCAGGGCGCGATGGGGATGGCGTACACCTTGCCATGACGTTTTTGACTGCAAACACCAAGAGTTTGCTGGATTCAAACCTTGCTGATGGTCAATATATTTCGGCCAAGGATAAACATGTCATTGTTATCGGCGGTGGTGACACCGGTACCGATTGCATTGGGACCTCGCTCCGGCATGGCTGCAAAAGCTTGGTTAACTTCGAGCTGCTACCCCAGCCACCTCAGACCCGAGCAGCGGACAATCCCTGGCCGCTTTGGCCAAAAATCTTTCGCGTCGATTACGGTCACGCTGAAAGCGAAGTTCGGTTTGGCAATGACCCGCGCCAGTTTTCTGTACTGAGCAAATCCTTCCTGCGCGGTCCAGACGGAACGCTCAAAGGGGTCGTCACGATCGACGTTGATGAGCAACTTCAGGAGATCCCCGGCTCAGAAAGAACTTGGGAAGCCGACCTTGTTTTATTATCAATGGGTTTTTTGCAGCCAGAACATTACCTCAACGATTCGCTCGCCATGGATATCGATCCGAGAGGCAATTTCATTGCGGACAAGACTGACTTCAGAACCAGTGTTGCCAAGGTCTATGCCGCAGCCGATTGCCGGCGGGGACAAGACCTCGTGGTACGGGCGATTAATGAGGGTCGAGAAGCCGCAAGAGAAATTGATCGAGACTTGATGGGCTCGACAGAATTGCCTTAGCCTAATCGGTAGAACGATTTAGGCTTCTGCGCTACGCGTTATCAAGAAAAAAGGCCACTGTCTCCTCGAGCGCATCCTCATCTATTTGGCTTGTCACCTCTGCTTGGCCTATATCCCGCAGAGTCACCAACCGCAAACCTTCGGCCGTTGCCTTTTTGTCGCGGCCCATTGCTTGCAGAAACGTTACTTTTATCAAGCCCTTTGGCACGGCCGTCGGGAGCGAAAAAGCCGTCAACAACTGCGCCAACTGCGCCGGCGCGGATTCAACCAAAGTCCTTGACCGAACCGAATAATCTGCCGCCATCATCAAGCCCATGGCAACCGCCTCGCCATGCAGTACAGTACCATAACCCGATAGCGTCTCAATCGCATGCCCGAAGGTATGACCCAAATTTAAGAGCGCCCGATTACCCTGCTCTTTCTCATCAGAGGCAACGATCATGGCTTTAATCCGACAACTCCACTCAATCATGGTCATTAGACAAGCACTTTCGCGCGCCATGATGCTGTCTTGATTGGCCTGCAACCAATAAAAGTAATCCCAATCGGCAAGCGCTGCGTGTTTAACAATCTCTGCGAGCCCAGCCGAAAATTCTCGTGCGCTCAACGTCTTTAACGTTTCAACATCCATCACAACCATCTTGGGTTGGTGAAAGGCCCCAATCATGTTTTTACCAAGTGGATGGTTCACAGCTGTTTTACCACCGACCGATGAATCAACCTGAGACAGCAGTGTCGTTGGTATCTGTACGACCGCAACGCCGCGCTGATAGACCGCGGCTGCGAACCCGGTGACGTCGCCAACGACCCCGCCGCCAAGCGCTATAAGCGTTGTTTCTCGAGTATGACCAGCCGCTAACAGTTCTCCAATAATCGCCTGAATCTGATCCAGTGTCTTATACATTTCCCCGTCGGGCATGATGTAGACGTCAATCTTTCGATCGCCGAGCAGCTTTTTCAGCGGCTCTAGATACAAACCCGCAACGGTTTCATTACTGACGATAAAGACCGAATCTCCCATCTCGGCCGCCAACAGAGCTTGCTCGGAGCCGTCAGCCCCCGTCACCAGACCTGGACAAAAAACGATGGGGTAGCTGCGATCAGCCAGTTCAACTGTAATCGATTTCATTCTGCTGTAATCCACTTTTGGCGTTGGAGCCGCGCAAGCATCGCCTCAATCATTTTCTTTCCCGGCCGATTATCAACAGGCATCGTCACATCAGCGACCTCCTGATATAGCGGGTCTCGAGTGCGCTGAAGTTCTTGAAAAAAAGCCCGGCGATCAACATTTTGCAGCAACGGTCTTTTGCGATCGTCCGCGGTTCGTTTGAGCTGGG
>JAQWWC010000118.1 GCA_029249645.1 Pseudomonadales bacterium | reverse complement strand
CCAGTCGATCAACGGGTGGTCAACCAGTTGAAGGCGTTGGGTAGCTTGTGATCAAGCCCCGACTTATCATTACTCGTCGCGATTACCTGAGCACAGGTTCGTTGATTGATACCTGGTTTATATGAAGACCAGAGAACCGAGTCAATACGGCCCAGTTTGTATGCCAAAAAATGCTTCGGATATTTTAAACTGCCGCATCTGATCTATTTCAAAAGCTGAACGTCCCTGTTATCGCATAAATGCCCTGTTAGTCTCAAAAACAATGAGTTTCAACAAGTCAACCGTTAGCATTTTCAATGGAGAGATGCCCAACTAAGGGCCATCAGAATACAACTGCGTTCTCAAGATTGCAGATCGACCTAGGGGGTTATAACAATGGTATTCAAACGGAAACTACTTTCGAGCAGCGTCGCTTTAGCAATTGCAGGTCACGCGGCCCCTGTTATGGCAGAAGAAGGTTCGGCCATGAATAACGCCCAGATGGAAGAGGTTGTGGTTAAAGGCATCCGAGGCAGTCTGCAGCGTTCGATGGATATCAAACGTGATGCCAGCGGGGTGGTTGACGCCATCTCTGCAGAAGAAATGGGTAAATTTCCCGATGCGAACCTCGCGGAATCCCTGCAGCGTATCACCGGCGTCTCGATTTCCCGCTCCAGAGGTGAAGGCAGTCAGGTCACCGTTCGCGGCTTCGGCCCCGAATACAACTTGGTGACCCTGAATGGCCGCCAAATGCCAACCCACAACGGCGCGAGTCGATCTTTTGACTTTGGCGACCTTGCTTCAGAAGGCGTCGCAGGGGTTCAGGTTTACAAAACAGGCCGAGCCGATATCCCAACCGGCGGCGTGGGCTCCACCATCAACATATCAATGCCAGAGCCACTGAAAACCGACAGCACGGCCAGCATTTCAGCGAAGATGGTTCAAGACACGTCGACCCGGACTGGCGATGACATCACCCCTGAATTTTCTGGCATTTATATTGGCAAGTTTGCCGATGACACGGTGGGCATTGCGATTACCGCATCCAACCAGAATCGAAACAACGGCGTGAATGCGGCCTCGACCGGCGGCTGGTTTACGCGCACCGGCGACGACGCCTCTATCGTGGTCAATGATGCCAGTCAGGTAAATCGCCCACAATCCGCGAGCGAGTTTTACTCCATCCCGCAATCGATGGCTTACAATATTGCCGAGTTCGAATCCGAGCGAACCAATGGCCAGGTGGTGCTGCAGTGGGCCCCAACCGATGACATCATCGCAACGGTTGACTACATTCACTCCAATTTCACGCTGGAGCGCTCTTACAGCGACATGTCTGCTTGGTTCTCAAACACCAATGCCGTGTCACAATCTGGCGAGTGGGACAATACAGGCATTCATTACACCCCAACGATCTACAGCGAAGTTGTTAACAACGCCGACTTTGCGATGGGCACGGGCGAGGATGGGCGGGAAAACACCAATGACTCTATTGGCCTGAATATCGAGTGGACGTTGACTGACCAACTGATATTGGCGCTTGACTATCACGACTCCAGCGCGGAAACCGGCGCGATCGATGGCAACGGCACGAGCTCGCTGGTCACCATGGCGTCTTTTAACAAAGTTGGTCAAAGCCTCATCACGGGCTCTGACATGCCGATAATGGTGCTCAACCTCAATTCAGGTGGCGAGGCCAATCGCCCGCTGTACGCCAATGACATGATCATTACCGGTAGCACCTTTGGTAATGATGCGGCCTACATGGATATTGAACAAGCTAAGTTGAGCGGCACCTTCGACTTCACGGATTCCTCCAGCATTGATTTTGGTGTGCAGTTGACAGAAGTCAGCAATCGCTCTGTTTCAAGCAACGTTCAGCTTGATAACTGGGGCGGCTTGACCAGGCCCGGCGATCTTGCAGACGTTGTTGTTCGATCCAGTATTGACGGTCAGTTCGATGAGCTTTCTGGCAGCGATCACCCTGAGTTGCAAACCGAATTCTTCTCCGCCAGCCTTGCAGACCTGCAGGCCGTCGGTGAGGCGCATTACGCGGCAGAGGGTTTAGATTATGCCACCACGGGTGACTGCGGCACCGGGTATTGCGCAAGCACCGACTGGGGTAACGACATCCGAACCACGGAAGAGTCTTTTGCGGCCTACATCCAGCTCAACTGGTCTGGCGACGTGAGCGGCATGCCAGCCAACATGCGCATGGGGGTTCGTTACGAAGAAACGGATGTCACCTCCGCGGCTAAGAGCGTTTTATACGATCGAACCATGTGGCTTGCACCGGGCGAAGAAGTCTTGGTCTTACCGGCTGAAGATGCCGATGGCAACTTAGTTCAGGGCTTTGAGGACATCACCGCCTCCTACGACCTGTTGCTGCCTAATATCGATTTTGATATCGAATTCATAGAAAACGTTGTGGCGCGAGCTTCTTACAGTGAGACCATCACTCGACCCAGCTACAACGACATTAAAGGCGGACTGAGCGTATCGGGCCGAGTTCAGTACCGAACCAATACCGCGCCGGGCGCTTTTGCGGGCAACCCAGGCCTTGTGCCGATCCAGTCTGAGAACATCGATCTGTCTCTTGAGTGGTACTACGCCGATGACAGTTACTTCTCGGTTGGCTACTTCGAAAAAGACGTCAAAAACTTCATCGGTACTGGCATCGAAGACACGCCTATCTTCAATATCCCAAATGTGATTGGCGGACAACTTTGGGAGGATGCTAAAGCCGCAGCCGGTCTGGATGACACTGACTATGGCGAAATTGGTAGCTACATAATCGACAACTATGCGGATAACGCCGCGGTCAATGCTGATGTTTCTCCCGCAGAAATTTACGGTCAAGACGGCGACCCCGCATTGGTTTGGACGCTAACACGCCCTGTTAACCAACGGGAGGCCTCGGTTGACGGTATCGAGATCAACTTACAGCACACCTTTGGTGATACGGGTTACGGCTTCGTAGCCAATGCCACCTTCGCCAATGCCAATATTGGTTACGATATCTCAACCCCTCAAGAAGGACAGTTTGTCCTTAATGGCTTGAGTGACTCCGCCAACCTGATCGCATTTTATGACAAAAATGATCTTCAGGTTCGACTCGCTTACAACTGGCGGGACGACTTTTTGGCGGGTGCAGGCCAAGGACAAGGCACTAACACCAACCCAACCAACGTGGAAGCGTATGGGCAGTTGGATTTAGGCATCACCTACCGTGCTACTGAAAACCTAACGGTTTATTTCAGCGGCCTGAATCTGACGGAAGAAACCGTTCACGTCTATGGCCTGACCAAAGACCAGGTCCTGCAGGCGGTTCAAGGTGGACCACGCTATGATATTGGTCTGCGCTACCAAATCAAGTAATCGCCTTGATGAGTCAAAAAAGCCGCTCTCAATGAGCGGCTTTTTTTTAACCAACGTATAGACTAGGGTTGGACTAGTTTAGGTCCGTTTGCCTTGGAGTTTTGGTCTCAATTATGTCTTCGGCCATTCGCAACATTGTCATCATCGGCGGCGGTTCCGCGGGCTGGCTTGCGGCCGGTATTATCGCATCGACCTACGCTCATAACAGCCAGGGCGAGGGCTTATGCGTGACATTAATCGAGTCACCCGACATTAAAACCATCGGGGTCGGCGAAGGCACTTGGCCCTCCATGCGTCGAACGCTTAAACGCATTGG
>JAQWWC010000117.1 GCA_029249645.1 Pseudomonadales bacterium | reverse complement strand
ATGGCCAATATCCTGCGCACAACCAAGCAACCCATCCGTCTGCAGAAGGATCAGCCGTGCCTGATCCCAAACCCGCAGAAAATTTTCACTCGGCAGCAAACGCGCTGTAAGGCACGCGTCAAGCGATGACTCATTACGGACTCAGGCGCGACATCGCGTGGACCCCTCATCAACGCCTACGAACGCGGAACCCTTCGCGGCAATCGAGCCCGTTTGACAATAACGAGCCGGTGTGGAACCTGCTCTACCAACGTAAGGATCTTTGAATTATGCACGCCCTGTCACGACCTTTGCCAGCTCTGACCGATCATAAAGCCCTAAGGTTGGCAGCGCTTGCCCTGCTCTACTGCGCGCAAGGCCTGCCGATCGGGCTCTTTCAGGTCGCAATACCCGCTTATATGGCATCCCTTGGCATGACGGTAGCCGAAGTCGGTGGATTCATCGCGTTTGTTTTCTTGCCCTGGAGTTTCAAACTGGTGGCGGGCCCCATCATGGACCGGTTCACCTTTGCGCCGATGGGGAATCGTCGGCCTTGGGTTTTATTTGCCCAAAGCGGCTTGCTCTTGAGCTTTGCGCTCCTGGCACTGTTGCACCCAGAACCGGCGTCACAATACTGGTCCTTAGCCGGTTTAGGTTTTTTGAGCAATGTGTTCAGTGCCTTGCAGGACGTTGCAGTTGACGGCCTGGCTGTCGACATTTTAAAACCGGATGAACGCGCGCAAGGCAACGCTTTTATGTATGGCGGCCAAATGACAGGCATCAGTTTATCGGGCGCCCTATCCAGCTGGGCTTTGGCCAATCAGGGCTTGACCCTTGCCGCGAGCTTGATGGCGATGGGCGTGCTCTTGATTCTTATGGTGCCCCTATTCCTTCGAGAACACCCTGGAGAACGCCTGCTGCCTTGGAGCGCAGGCACCGAGAGACCTCACAACCTTCCGGCCGGATCTAAGAACTGGCAGACCATTCTCATCGGGCTATTCCGCGTCATCGTCTTACCCATGAGTTTTTTATTGATTCTCATCGAAGCATGCAATCGCATCACCTCCGGTGTTTTGATTGGCCTTGCACCCATAGTGACCGTCCAAGATTTGGGCTGGACACAGCTCGCTTACGCCAATTGGATCGCCATAACAGGTGTCACCGCCGCAGTGTTGGGTGTTTTGTGTAGCCCTTGGATTGACCGAATCGGCGCCCTGCGAGTGCTCAAATGGATCGTAATGTTCCGCATCGTCATGTTTGGGCTAACCGCAGCGCTAGAACCCTATTGGGGAATCCATCAGCTGTTTGAGGCCTTTTTAATGATTAATGCTGTTGCGACCCAACTGGTCACAGTCACATTAATCGCTCTGTTTATGCGACTCTGTGCTCAGCGGGTTGCCGCGTCACAGTTTGCGGTATATATGGCGCTCGCCAACATGACCTACTCGTTGGGTTCAGGCCTTATGGTGCCCCTCAGCCATTGGACCCATCCGGCGGGAATAATGCTATTTTGCGCAATTCTAATCGCCCTTATGTGGCTGCTCATTCACTGGGTTAATTTTGAACGCCATGAACTCGACCTCAGCAGGCTTGATTGATTTCGTCACGCGCCTGGTTGACCAAGGCGCGTGCCACCCGACCAAAAAGATAAGCTTTAATAGACCACTTCTTAATCAGCCCTTAAACTGCGGCTTCATCAAACCCGCCAGGAAGCCCTGTCTATGAACGCTTACGAACAGCTTGAAGCGCATTATCAAAAAATCGATGATCTTCGACATATTGGGGCGATTACGGGCTGGGACGAGTCCGCAATGATGCCAGCCGGAGGCGGCGCCGCTCGAAGCCGGGCAATGGCAACCCTCAATGTACTGGTTCACGATCTCACGGTCGCCCCCCAAATTAGCGATTGGTTAATGGCTTGTGAAAATCTTGCGCTATCGCCATTACAAATGGCGAATGTAACCGTTATTCAGCGCGAGCATCGGCAAGCGGCGTGCCTAACCTCGGACTTCGTGCGCGCACAAACCGAAGCAGTGATGGCCTCAGAGCAACAATGGCGAATTTCTAGAGCTGAGAATGATTGGGCAACGATTCAACCCCACCTTGAACGCGTTATCGGTTTAAGCCGGGAGGAAGCGGCAATGCGCGCCGACGCCGGAGGCCTTGGTCTTTATGACGCGATGCTTGAGCTTTACGAGCCGGGTGTGACTTCTAGCCAACTCGACACATTATTTGAACCACTAAAAACAAGTCTTCCGCCTCTAACCGATGCGATTATCGAGCACCAAGCTAAAACGCCCTGCATCCCCTTGGGAGATCATTTTGAGGTTGGAGCGCAACGCGAACTCGGATTGTCCGTTATGAAAACCTTGGGCTTTGATTTTAATCATGGCCGACTGGACACCTCTCACCACCCATTTTGTGGTGGCGTCCCGGAAGACGTGCGTCTCACCACGCGCTATAGCGAAACTGATTTTTTGCAATCGCTTTTTGGCGTCATTCACGAAACCGGCCACGCGATGTATGAGCAGGGCCGTCCCAAAGACTGGCTCACCCAGCCTGTCAGCCAAGCGTTATCCATGGGTACCCATGAAAGCCAATCGCTGCTGATGGAAATGCAGGCGGGTCGATCTACTGCTTTTTTAACGTATGTTGCACCGAAAATGCGGGCCGCATTTGGCCGTGCCGGAGATGACCCAGCTTGGTCGGTTGATAACCTCTACCGGCACATTACAACGGTGCGTCGGGATTTCATTCGAGTCGATGCCGACGAAGTAACCTACCCGTTGCATGTTATTTTACGGTACGAGCTTGAAAAAGCCCTGATCGATGGCAGCTTAACAGTGGCAGACCTACCGCAGGCCTGGCATCAAAAAATGACGGACTACTTTGGCCTATCGACAGCGGGCAATTATCAAAATGGCGTCATGCAGGATGTGCATTGGCCTGCTGGATTAATTGGCTATTTTCCGACCTATACGCTGGGCGCACTCATGGCCGCACAGTTATTTGAAGCCGCGAAGGTGAGCCAACCCCAGACCTTGCAGCAAATCGCAAACGGTGATTTCACCAGTCTTCTTTGTTGGCTACGCAAGCACGTCCACAATCGGGGCAGCGCTGTCCCCGTTGATCAATTAATGACGGATGCGACGGGCTCACCCCTGACAACCGATGCTTTTTTATCCCATCTACGCGCGCGATATCTGAGCTGATTCCTGCTGAGCGCCGCACAGAGCACGTTCGCCATCAGCGCCGCTAAGGCGATATCGACCGAACTGCGTTAGATTGTCCGAAGTCGATTGGTTTACCCTCTAATCCGGTCAGGATAAGCTATCACTAAAAACGAACTCGTTATGACTGAAACTAATCCAAACCCTTCTAATCAATCGCAAAATGCACTGCCTTGGGATGTCATTATCCACAGCACAACGGGCGTCGCGTGCCTCGTCATTGGCGCTTTTATGGTGATCACGGGCGCGGCATGGTCCACCCACATCTTTTCGGCACTAATGCTATTGTCCTTTGTGAGCGCTCTGATCATTAGCGCAACAACCAATAGCTGGGTACGCGGACACTTCCTGGCAATGACGCCGGTTACTGGCATTGCCATTGGTTATCTGGGTTTCGAATGGGGCTTTGTGCTCGCCTATGCCCTCATCTGGGTCGCCTTTTTACACTTTGTTGGGCGAGGCCTGCTGCAGAAATAAAGCGTTTTTATTTGCGGTATGCAGGGCCGGAACAAGCATCCATAGGTCATTGCGCTAGCATCTCAAAAATCATGCGGTGTCCAAAAAACATCTCATTTGATTCGACCCCGCAAAAAACATTGGCAAAAAAACACGGCCGCTACCAACCAACACCCGCCCTTGTGATTTCGCGGCTTCAGCAAAAGCGTTTATGCTTGGAAAACCAACAACGGCCCGCGGCTCGTTTTCGCAAACTGCGCTCGCGCTATCATTGTCTTGCCGGATAATCCCCTTCAAAATTTTTCAACACTTGGCGTTAATGAGTCTACGACATGAAGAAATTTCTCCTAATCATCAGCACTTTGATGTTTTTATGCGCACTTTGGCTGCTAACAAAACCCTCTATGTCTGAAATTGGGATTGCTTACGCTCAGCCCGCCGAGGCAGGGCAAACGCTAACGGTCACCTGGTTTGGCGTCACCACATTGCTCATCGACGACGGCGTGACCCAAATATTAATCGATGGCTACTTCTCACGTCCCGGTCTGCTGGATATTGCACTTGAGCGAATGATCGAACCCGACCTCGCGGCTATCAAAGGCATGCTCTCTCGATTCGAGATCAATCGCCTAGAAGCGGTTATACCCGTACATTCTCATTTCGACCATGCCTTAGACAGCGCGGAAATTGCAAAACAGACCGGCGCACAGCTAATGGGTTCAACAACCTCCGCAAACATTGCTGCGGGATCGCGGCTACCCATTTCCCAAATCAAAGTCATTGAAACCGGGACGACGTATCCGGTTGGCGCATTTGAGGTAAATTTTTATCCATCGCAGCACGCCCCTCTGGCGACTAACAGTGCGATCTCTGGCACGATTACCGAGCCCCTAACATTACCCGCGCCATATACTGCTTGGAAACTTGGCCAGGCCTATACCCTCGTGATCACGCACCCAAACGGCCGAATGCTGATTCAAGGCAGTGCAGGCTTTGTGCCAGATGCGCTAGCCGGGATTAAGGTGGACGCCGTTTTTCTGGGTACTGGTGGATTACCCGATTTATCCCAAGCGCACCAATTAGCCTATCTCGATGAAATGGTGACCCAACGCCATCCTAAACGTGTTTACACGATTCATCACGATGACCTGTTTGGTGATCTTGGTAGCGTTGAACAAAACGTGCTGATGCCGAACTTTGACAAAACCGAAGCCTTTGAGCTTGGCCAGCAAGTGTTACCTGCAACGCTGCTGCAGATGCAGTTTGGCGTGCCTATTAATCTCTAACCCGCTATGAACGTGTGCTAAAGACCAATACCTGACTTTGCAGTTACGCCTTGCTTATTTACCGCCCGCCTGCAGCGACTAACGCCCTTTTGTCGCCTGCCTTCAGATCTAGGACGTCGAAAACGCGCCGCGAGCGACGCCAGTCTCGTCGTACACGGGCTCTTCCAAGTCAACTCGATACTTTTTGATGGCTTTGACCATGGGCAGTCGATCAAACTTTGCTAAGTGTTGCCCCATATCGCGGTACCAATGGCTCGCGAGATGCGCCGATAACGCCTCAGACGTCGTCCATTCTTCGTAGACCATGACCCGGCCCGGCGTCAAATGATCTTCCGTCCACGAGTAAGCGATGCACCCCTCCTCAGCAAGCGCACCTTCAACCAGCGCTCTCGCAGAGCGCAGTATCTCCGGCACGTTCTCGTGGGATTGGAAGTCGATAAATCCTGAAATAATCACTGTCATAAAAGCCTCGAACGCAGTCCAACGGATAAGTTACCCGCCAGCATACCACCGCTTAGAGCGCGAGGGCAGCAATGCAGCCCGCCTGGATCCCCGAAAGGCGTCGTCACTGATCCCGAGCTGCGGATTGCGACAATTCGTCATCCGTCTGTGCTCTGAGTGTCGTGATTGATTTCGTGCGCTAACGTCAAACGCTTTGCTACGCATGCTGCGAGCCAAATTTAATTGAACTGCTAGCGCGCGTCACACGTTGCGGGCTATCCGATAAAGAAGGGGGCGACGACGATTGTAGAGGCGGCGACCAACATGAATTCTAGTGAAACGGAAGTTAATTTTACGATGCGTCTTTTGGACACGATTTGCTCCTTTTGCAAGTTTTACCAAAGTCCTTTTGAGACTCGAAGGCTATATGGTGGCAGCGGTGCATCTTTTCAAGAACCAAACTCGATTCTTCCAGAAAATTTCTCTTGAAACTTCAATTTCAAGCCAACCCGCTTACACCCTCACAAATACGTATCGAAAAATCCTTTGGACCAACCCTTTGAAAAAAATTTCATCTTAAGAGGCTTGCTGAGCGCAGCATCAGCGACACTCGCATCAACACCTCCATCGCATCGGGCCGCAAGCCACTAGCATTGATTAGCATATCGTTATTCAATTATTGATAATTTATGAGGAGGGCGCTTGGTCGCCAAGAACACGAAGCGCCTACTTCATTCGGTCTATTGATCGACTGACTACTAGATTAAACGCAAGGCGTTTCGGTTTGGAAAACCCGAGCGACCTTATTGGGCAAGTGGCTTGCCTACAAAGCGCCTTATCCCGCGTGCTTCCTGCGCGTGCGCACAGCGGTCGCGAGTTCGTGTAACAACGTCTCGGTATCTTCCCAAGCGATGCAGGGATCGGTAATACTTTGACCATATTTCAAAGCCGCCTTGTCAACAACATCCTGGCGGCCTGATTCGATATTGGACTCGATCATCAACCCAAAGATCGCTTGATTACCTCTAGCAACTTGGGTCGCGATATCGGTGACGACGTCGATCTGCCGAGCTGGAATTTTTCGACTGTTGGCGTGGCTGGCATCAATCATGATACGCGCTTGTAAACCCGCTTTATGCAACATATCAGCAGCATCCTGAACGGAGAACATATCGTAATTCGCGCGTCTACCACCCCTCAAAATAATATGGCAGTCTTCATTGCCTTTGGTTTGAACAATGGCCGAGCGGCCTTGTTTACTCACGGACAAAAAATGATGCGGATAAGAGGCCGACCGGATTGCATCCACAGCGACCTGTACATCACCATCAGTCGCATTTTTAAAGCCGACGGGGCAAGACAAACCTGAGGCGAGCTCTCTGTGGGTTTGGCTCTCGGTAGTTCTCGCGCCAATCGCACCCCAAGACACAAGGTCTGCCAAATACTGCGGGCTAATCAAGTCGAGGTACTCTGTTCCAGCTGCCAGACCCATGCTGGCCAACTCAGACAACAAGCCTCGGGCAAGCCTTAATCCTTCATTGATCTGGAACGTGTTATCCAGATACGGATCATTGATCAGACCTTTCCAACCCACGATTGTCCTAGGTTTTTCAAAGTAGACCCGCATCACTACACAAATTTCAGACTGCACGATGTCTGCTGTCGCCTTGAGGCGCTTCGCGTAGTCGAGTGCCGCTTTGGTGTCGTGAATCGAGCAGGGCCCGACAACCGCGAGCAATCGGTCATCCGAACCATTCAAAATATTATGAATGGCCTCTCGCGCATCATTGACAGTGCGCTGAGCCTGCTCTGACGGCGGGATTTCACGAATCAACGCATCGGGAACCAACAGTTCTGTTATGGAATCGATTCGCAGGTCATCTGTATTCACGGACATGGTTTTGCCTAATGCTCAGGTTGGGGCTTTGATAAAGGCGCAGATAATACCATAGGTCCTGCGCCTAAATCACCGCGCAGTTGCCCCTTTTCCTTGGATCGAGTCAATTCTACCGCTCCGAGCCGTTTCTTGATCTTAGATAACGGCGAGCGCCAGGCCCGAGCCAAACATTTCTACCCGCGCTTTAACGCATTTCTGCTGTCCAATGATTGGTCCCGTAAATGACGCATTGCTTAAGACCCATGCGCGCTCGGAACAACCCTCGAACGGCGTCACGCCAAAACCAATTGAGCGTGCCGGCGGCGTCTCTCTGATGTGGGCTCGAGGCCCTAATAAACGCTTCAACCAAAATAACTGACTTCAATACTCGCTCTGCTTTTTGAACCCGGGCGTGCGTATCCAAACCTCACCAGTCGCTCACAAAAATTGTTTTGGATTCTTTTTTGTGCTCGATAAGGAGGATCGGAACCAAACAACATAAGATACCGACGGCCGCCCAATCTTGCCAAACGGTTGTGCCCATCATCATCGATACGCTGGCCAGAACAATGAGGAAGTTATTGAAAACCAGGAGTGGTGCAACGGACGATAACGGCTTGCGATGCCTTAAATAATTAAAGATAAAGTACGAAAGCGTCAAAAACGTTGCCGACCGAATCGCCATAAACCGCAGCTGATTACCAATTAAGTCAATCTGCTCAAAACCCCAAGGTAATGACAAGAAATAACCGAACGGTGCTACACAGGCTGACACCACGAGCCAGACCATCAGCACAATTAAAATCCCGCGAATAAACGTCATAGCCGCCCTCAAATCATTTTTCTTATTTTTATACTCTCGAACTTAACCGCTCAACGCGCACAATCATAGCGTTGCAACACCCTCTGGCGGAAAGGCAACACTGGGCACCAAAATTTCCAGGGGCATTGGTTTTGAACGAAACGGCGGGATCGACAGCACACATCTGCTGCAGAGCAACTCAGAGGTCCGCGCTTTAGCGCGCCCAAAGCCCTTTCTGCCCTGACTTTCTTATGATCACCACACTCACAAAGACGTCGGTGAACAAAAGCCCCACTGCTTTTCGGGCTCTGATCACGCCTTGCGAGCCGTAATGCGACAAAACTCACTTTTTGTCCTAACCAAAAGTACCATAGAACCATAAGCAGACTTTTGCCTTGTCCTCTGTCCAAGTCGGCGCCTGTATTGGATAATGACCGATCACGATCCGAGTACTGAGGCCAACACAATGCGCGCAACCATCATAAAACTGCACTTATTCGTCGCCGCATTTTTGGCGCCTATACTGCTAATGGTTGCTGTTTCGGGCGGGCTTTATCTCATTGGCAGCAAAGGCACCACTGAGCGCATTGTCCTGACGGTACCCGAGATGGTTGTATTCAATGACGAGGCAGCTGATCTTGAAGCCGAAGTCTCGTCCCTGCTGAAACAATTAGGCCAATCTCCTGATTTCGAATATTTGAAAACCAGTGGTAAAACGCTTATCACTCGCCCTACCTCACGCATTGGATTTGAGATTTCGCGAACTGACACTGGACTTTCGGTCGTTGAAGTCCGACCAGACTGGATTAAAACCATCGTTGAACTGCACAAGGGACATGGCCCAACGCGGTTCAAGACCTTTCAGAAAGTAATGGCGGTTGGTCTTTTGTTTATTGTCCTGTCTGGCTTGTGGTTAGGCTTAACCGCCAAGGGACTCCGGAAGAGCACCCTCTTAACCAGTGCTGCTGGGCTCATCATCTTTATAATTCTTGGTTTCGGTTAGGCATTAAGCTTTATTTTGCAAACAGGCACCCCTCTTTCACTCGGACCAAGGCGCGCTATAATTCAGCGCTCATCAAAAACCGATGCTTTGAAGCGCACCTAAAACCCGAGCGACGACTATAGAGCGCCCATCTCCAATAATCGCGCATAATCGTCAAAACCATTTAGCTGCTCATTTTCGAACTTTTGAATCAGTCCGCCTGCTGGCTACTCAGGCACCGCTTGAAACCTTCGATCGAGCTTTTCAAGCCGCTGCATTTCGTAGCAAAGCTGATTTGCTTGCGCCTCCTTCACCCTGAGTTCTGATTCGACTAACCTTTCTAACGCGCTTTCGATTAACTCAATCCGTGACTCAAGGGCCGGGGCCTGATCCTCATCAGAAAAAGCAGATCAAATTTGAGCCCCTGCCGCCTCGATGACACAGTAAAGTGCCGCTTTTAGAGAGGAGGCCAAAACATCACTTTCGCGATTGCATTTAAAATTCTTCAAATCGCGATATCCAGTGTGACGCTACATCTCTCTAAGCAGCGATCAGCACATTTTTTGAAATCCTTCCCAATCTGTGGCCTAGATAACCTTGACTTTACGTGTCACCCAAAAGGACCGCACTAGGGTAACCCTTGACAGTGCGATGCCCTCGATCAGGGGCCTCTCGCGCCCCAACTTGATCAAACAATGCGTCGGCCCGGGCTTCAATGCCGGGTCAATTGGGGCAACCTGCTGATCGAACGATTCGCGCAATCGATCAATCCTGGCTAGGCGTTCCGTGACACTCAGCCCGCCCCTGAAAACGCTAGACAACAAAGCTCCGCCGTAGGCTTTGATCAATAGCGCAATCGTCGATTCAATGGCAACCGTAAACGCGATCTCAAGGTCTATGCTGATCGCAGCTGAGTTAAAATAGGTTGCCGAGGTCAGCAACTGCACAGGACAACGCAGCTAAAGCAAGGCCCTACCGAGCAGGCATCGCAATCTCTTTCGCTTCATAAAAAGTGGCCGACACCGACTTTGGTGGATGAGCGGCCATAGCTTCCTGAAAAGCAGCCATATGTGCCTGTCCAAAGTGATCCATCAAAGCAGCCATTGATTCCCACTTCTCCGTGATTCGGATGATATCGGGATTACTAATTTCAACTGAGAAGGTGTAATCATGGCAACCCGCCTCCAATCGGCTCTTCGATTCCATCTCGGCAATCGCCTCAATCATATTGGCAACATTCTCGGCCGTCGTTTCAATCACAGCATTCACAACAATCATCACATTTCCTCTTGGTTATTTTTTTCTTGGATATAGCACGCACTTTGACTGGGGCTCAATTCAGGGCGCAGCAACCCAGCGCCAACCTATTTAAAGACCAGTGGCACCGCCTCAACTTCGCCCAAATAGTCATCCAACGTGTTGTGGAAATTCCGAATCCTGGCCTCTTGGTAATTGGCGAGAGTTTGTCCGGGCTTCATCGACGCATTCATACCAGCCCATTGCCGATAAAAATTTTCGGTATCCTGATCTAAGACTTTGGCTAATGGGAAATCTGGAACCTGGGTATAAGAGTCGTTCATCCCAAGATGAATTGGGTCAGCGGGCAGTGGTCTTGGCGCGTCTTCAGGTACGGGCTGCAGTAATAAGACCTCATGGATACAGGTGCCGAGCCCTGTCGGTCGAAAGCGGTAAATCAACGGAATCTGAATGCCAGGGAAAAAACAGGCATTCGGGAACAAGTGGTACTCAATGGAGTCCAACATAATGCTGGTGCTGACCGCACTGAGATCCGTTTCGAAGCGCTGTCCGAGCGCTGCCCTTTGATGCTGGGCATGCTGCTCACGGGCCGTCGTACCATCGGGCAGTTCATCCGTGTAACCCAGGAGCCGGTAGATCTCGGCCTGAGATTGCGTCTCGTTCGGATTACCTGTTGCAACCGTCTGTAAAAACCGCGTCACGGTTGGGCCAAACACATCGTACTGCGTGTTGGCCCAGCTCGCAGTATGAATCACCTCAGGATGGGTTCCCAAAACATGAAAAGCTTCTAAAAAGCCTTCCATACACATTTTCCAGTTCCCGGGTAATGTCTTGACGGTATGCACCGCAACAAATCGATTTTCCAAACCCCAATCTTTAAAGTGCTCCGGTAAGACCCCCAGTTCCTCGGCCAGCGGCTTGCAGGCCTTGTCGAAATTAATGAACACGAAGCCAGCCCAGGTCTCGCAGGGGATTTCATCGAGGCCAAAATCCACATCATTTATATGGGGAAAGTCCCAACGACAGGGAATCTCTCGCAATGAGCCATCCAAGTGCCAGGCCATGCCATGAAACGGACATCGAATAAATTGCTTACCTTGCCCGCAACTGCCCGCATCGGTTAAAGCCATGCCCCGATGCGGGCAGGCATTTACAAATGCTCGAATTTGGTTATCTTCGCCTCGAATGACCAGCGCGCTATAAGAACCGATATCATAAGTATAAAAATCACCTGCCTTTGGAATGTGTTCTTCTCGGCACGCCCATTGCCAGACTTTTGGCCACAGATGCTGCATTTCTAGATCGTAAAACTGTTGGCGGGTATAGCGCGCAAACGGTAGATCCTGATCGCCTAAAAAAGCATCGCTCGTGGTCAACAGCGCGGGATCTTGTGCGTTAGACGGTTCGGATTGGAGCAAGTCTTGGGTCGAAGGACCTGGGGCTCTGGCCTCGCCGGGCGCGAGCTTCGGATCCCCTGGCGCGGTCAGCGCCTTCATCATATCTTTCATACGCTTTAACCCCTTTTCTCTTACAACATTTGATGCGCTAGCCAACGCACACTACGATATTGCCCAGGAAACTTTACCCGGTGCAACCCTTGCTTGGGCTCACCAAATGCACGCGACTTTTCGCAACCAACCCAGCCTATCTTGAGCCAAGCTATCAGGCCCACACGCGACCCATATAGATCGCAACGCCTTTACAATTCTTCGTGATGCACGGTATTTGTAAAGGCGCAACCAGCGCAAACCGTCAGACCACCGTTCACGTCGGTCACGCGTGCAGGCACCGCTCAAATACGGCTCTTCTCCAGACTAAAGGTGAAGCCAAGCCGCCGCTTCAAGCTGGGCTCCTAATTGCTATAGCTTGACCTAACGCGCGGCAGACAAGGCGTCAGGAAGTGATGGCAGCCGTCACCTCGAGCCGGCCTCCGCGCCTTACGAGGACAGGCGGCGAAGGAAGACTACAAGCCTGTCCAGTCGCACATAGACCAGAGCGAACATCGAATCGGTAACCGTGCCAAGGGCACGTGATCGTGCCATCAATTATTGCAACGTCTGCAAAGCTTCCTAGCTGATGCGGGCACGTCAAACCATGAACCAAGAGCTCGTCACGATCTTGGGTTAGGCGCCAAGATTGGCCATTGAACTCGAAATCAAGGGGCAGTGACGCCCGGACAGATTCAAGCGTCCCGAGATCAAGTGGCATTGAATCCACTTTTTTTTGAATTCCGCGCTGATCCAGAGCCGCTTGTCGTCCCAGCATCATTGCCTCGTCTTCATCATAGAGGCCTTGGTACAACTTCTGATAACTCGCGCCAACTCGTACCTTTTGATCGAGCGCGACGCCTGGGACAAAAAAATCCGCTTGGATTGCAATATCCCTCGGGCCGTACTCGAATACATGAGTCCAGATTTCGCTACCGGCGCCAGGTCCTTCTAGCGTGCTGGAAATCCACCGGCGGTGCGTACGATCGAGGCTCAACTGTATAATAAACGCGTCTGCCTGCTCGGCGGCATGCGCTGAGACTAACGCCGCGCGCCAGCCCCAATCGCCCGCATCAACTAACTCGATGCTCGCAAAGGAACGCTGATGCAAAAATGGCAAATGTGCCCAATCCAGCGCATTTTCATACATTCGATCGAGCGAAACAGGCATTCTTCGTTGATAACTTCCGACCCACAGCGCTGATGCTGATGCAACATTCAAACTCATTGTCTTCCTCCTTACGGCAAGATTGCGGCCTGTTCCAATAACAACCCCACGCCCAATTTTTCGGATGAATACAACTTAATACAAGCCAAACCGATAAAAATCTTTACCGCCCTGAGGCCCTACGAAATCCAAAACCGGCCCCGCCCAATCCCGCCAGGATTACCAAAAAACAAACCACCCTGTTTAGTCCGGTCTCGGACGCCGAGCGAAACTTCACGCCAAAACCCAACCTTCTAGATAAGACCGCAAGTGCACTGCATCACCGCTTGGTCAATCGAAACAAGTAGGTTTCCTGAACACTTTGATTACGTGGACGATTGCCGTATTTCGCTTCCCAGGCCAGAGCAAACTGCTCGAAATGTTCCGGGTCGGTGACGCGCGTTGCCTTCAAAGCATACACCTGATTCTCGGACTGAAGCCGAACGAAGGCATTACCTTCGATATGTTCGACCCAATTGGCATAGTTATCACCGGCAAATACATGCAGATCATCGTCCACTAAAACCGTCCAAAGATTGACCGAGTAAGGTGCCTCGCCCTGAGTTTCTAGCTGTATGATGTCATCGGCTGCGACGCCAACCCAATTTGTTGGTGCCGCCGCGGGTTCACCAGACAAAACCCCGCCAGACAACGGCAAGTGATCCCCGCAAGCCAGTAATCCTAGGAGCAGGTAAGCCCCCAGCGCTGCTTTAAAAATAGATTTGAACACTCAAGACCTCCTCAACTTTAAATACTACGATCCGAGTTTTAAGTGCCGCCGTAA
>JAQWWC010000116.1 GCA_029249645.1 Pseudomonadales bacterium | reverse complement strand
CACCCGCATGGGTTAACGATCCGGTTTTGCGCTCAACGGTTACCCCCGGCCAATTACCGACCCGCTGATTCGCGCCCGTCAGGCGGTTGAATAAGGTGCTTTTACCGCAATTGGGATTGCCGAGTAAACCAATGGTTTTTAGGGTCACGATTACCCGCCTCTTCCCCTAAGACACCGTATCAACATCAATAAAAGCAGCGTCTCGCTTTCGGATACTCAGAAGGGACGGCCCAACGCGGACCTGCAACGGGTCACCGAGAGGTGCTTGCCGCAACACTTTGAATTCTACGCCCGGAAATATCCCCAAGGCATACAACTTAGACTGAAGTTCAATTGAAACTGTTTCTGCCGACGCAATCCGTCCAATTGCGCCCATCGCCATATTGACCATCTTCATAATTCGCATCCAAACGTGCTTTAGGCACGCGATAATCTTAATGCGAATTATTATCATTTACATCCGAAAAGTAAATGCTTTCCGTGAATCGAACCTATTTAAAGCTCTGCGCAAATATGCCCGCCATCTACCACTACAACAGAACCCGTCATATAGCGCGAGGCATCGGAGGCTAATAACAGCAGCGGCCCATCAAGATCCGCAAACTCGCCATAGCGGCGCATGGGAATGCCTTTCACAAATTGCTCCGAACGCTCACTCTCGAGCAGCACGCGAGAAACGTCGGTTAGGATGTAGCCCGGTGCCAAAGCATTCACTCTGACGCCGTACCGCGCGCCTTCCAATGCCATGATTTCGGTTGCCTTAACCAAAGCCGCTTTGGAGACGGCATAGGGAAACTGACCTTTGATCGTTCGAAAAGCAGTAATCGATGCGATATTCACGATACTCCCGGTTGTACCGTTATCTGCGACCCATTGGGTAAAAAACTTTGATAATCGCCAGGCAGCTTTGAGATTCGTATCAAAAACGTAGTCCCAATCCTCATCGTCAATCATCGTGTACGTTTTAGCACCCGCTTCAACCCCTGCGTTATTGATCAAGATATCAATACCGCCAAACGCTTTAACCGATTCAGACAAAAAGTTTTGGGCCGAGGCAGGATCCCGAACATCTAGTGGCAAACCCAAGACCTCATGGCCTGCGGCGGTTAACGCATCCACCCGAGCTTGAATTTTATCTAGCCGCCGGGCACCTAAAACAACCCGAGCACCGTTTTCAGCCAACAGGCCTGCGAAGTGATGCCCGAAGCCCGACGAGGCGCCAGTGACTAACGCGGTTTTGCCCGCTAACGAAAATTGTTCCATCTTATTCTCTCTTTATTGCACGAATCTCTCTATTAGGCGAAGGTCGAATTCGCACAATGATTCCTGAGCCTATTGTAAGGACTCTCGGTCATCAAATGAATCATTCCTGCTGTTGATTGGGCCTTCATCGCAGACTCAAAGCCTTGCTTTAAAGAAAGCAATCTTCATAAGGCAACGATGTGCAGCAGATCGTTTTTTTAAAGCCTTTCTTTGGAGCCTGCTTCTACCTGCCGCGAACCAAAATCACGCTCTCACAAAACAGGTGTTCAGCTACCCGCTCTAACTCAGATCTCAACCAGGTTTGAGGCCTTGCCTAGCGTTCAAAAGTCAAGCGAACCACCCGCGAGCGCGCGCTTAAAACCCGAGTAATTGGGTTGATCGATTGCAATTTGGTTCACGACGGTTGCCCGCAAGTGCTGTTGAATCGTTTCATCTGATAACGGGGCTTTACCCGTGCGCAAATCCTCAGACAACCTGGCTCGAAGATCCCCTAAAGCTGCCGTTGAGTCGTAGTACTGCCTTAACCGTGCCGTTTCCATG
>JAQWWC010000115.1 GCA_029249645.1 Pseudomonadales bacterium | reverse complement strand
GGTTAGAAAGAGCGGTTAGAAGAGAGCGGTTAGAAGAGAGCGGTTAGAAGAGAGCGGTTAGAAGAGAGCGGTTAGAAAAGAGCGGTTAGAAACATCATGAGAAAGAGCGGCTAGTCAGATTAGTTAGAATAAAGGTCTTTTATGAACAGTGATGAAAAAGCAACCCTGTCAGCGTTGATAGATGGCGAGTCAGAATCACTCGAAGAACGTCGGTTTCTTCGGGATTATGATCCTGTTTTGGCGATGGAAGCGGCTCAAAGTTGGCAGTTGATCGGGCGCGTACTCCGAGGTGGCCAAGATGTCGATGCAGATCTGGCTGGACATCAAGCGCTGTTTCGTCGAATTCAAACCGAGATTGCTGCTGAGCCCGATTTGGCTGTGGTGCCCGAGAAGAAGACTGCGACCTCGGGTCGTCCCTGGATCTATGGGCTCGCGGCATCTGTTCTGATTGTTGCGCTTGCGGCTTTTATCATTCCAAGCCTGCAGTCCCCGGCGCCAGCACTTGTGCCAAGCGAAGCGTCTGTTGAGGCGCGTGGTGATCAGGGTCAAAGTGTCGCCTTGGCAGCTTTAAATAGAACAGATACAAGTGAGGTTGCGTTTGATGAGATGCGTGCCAACCCAGATTTAAAAGCGCTAGATGATGTCGGACGAGCGCAATTGCGAGCTTATCTGAAGCAACACGATGAATTATCGCAATTGGGTTCTAGACAAGTCTTCGTCAATTACCCACCGTCTACTTCTTCAAATTAACCTGCAAGGTCTAATGAGATGGTAACGACTGTTTTTAATCAGCTTTTGTTGAAACTGGGATTGGGTATCCTGGCCGCCAGTTTCGTCTGTTCAACCCAGGCCGAACAGACAGAAGTTGATGCAGAAAAGCTTGAAGAACAGTTTGAAAACAAGAAAACGGCGTCTAAAGCGTTGGGCGTTGAGAATCCCGAGTATTGGTTAGAGAAAATGGCCTCGGCGCTCAGTGATGAAACATACGCGGGGACTTTTACCTACATTCGAGGTAAAGAATTCAATACAATGCGGATAGTTCACGATGCGTCGGGGGACGCGCCTCGCGAGGCAATCTTAAAGCTTAACGGGCCAAAGATCGATATCCGGCGCTCGCAAGATCAGATTATTTGCTATCACGACATTAACGATCCGGGTGACCTTCGGCATCACGTGCTGCTTGGGCCGTTTAGTCATTCGTTTACGGCCTTGATCAGCGAGTCGAGTCATTTTTATCATATCGCGCTTCACGGCGAGGATCGTATCGCCGATCGGCGTGCAATCAGGTTGTCTATTCAGCCGGTTAATGCGGATCGATTTGGATACCTGCTTTGGCTTGATTACCAAACTGGGTTATTGCTCCAATCTCATTTGGTTGAGCGGGGCCGAGTAAAAGAGGTCTTCGCATTTTCTGACATCGATTTTATGCCGGATACGCAATCGCTGTTGACTGCGATCGATCCCGATCAAACGGTTAGCCACCGATTAGCCGATGATTTTATCGATCAAAACACGAAACCCAGTTTTAAAGTGAAGTGGTTGCCCGACGGCTTTAAGGTCGTGCGGCAGTCCGGCAATCGGTTGCATTTTAGCGATGGAGTCGTGACTTTTTCGGTCTTTCTTGAGCCCCAGCGTGGGCTGCCGAATCTTGCCACTGAAGTCGAAGGTCGCACAATCGTGACCCGCGCATTAGGAAAAAGCAAAGGTCAGGTTACGATTATTGGCGGGTTACCGGTGACGACGGCCCAAAGACTCGCCGAGTCTGTGGAACCAATCCTATATTAAAGGTTAACCGTATTAGGATGGTCCGTTTTTGAAATCAAGCAACCAACAAGGCAGGGGATCGTGACGCTAACTTTGACGATTCCCGCGCGGCTGGTCACTGATGAAAACAATGCGCGGTTTGCAGAGGTCGAGTCAGGCCGAGCGTGCTCGGGTTGCTACAAAGCGGGCTGCCAAGGGAAAACCCACCGCATCCCGGTTGAAACAGTGCTTAATGAGGGCCCTGTTGGCGTTGATATCAAAGCATTAGACCTGGGTTTGCTGATGGCGAATTCTCTAGGATGGCCACTAGTGGGTTTGCTGCTCGGCGCTGGGCTCGGCCACTTTTGGGTGGTGCATGAAGGGCTGCAACTGGGGTTGGCCATCGTTGGATTGGGCATTGGTACCGTCAGTTGTCGAGCCTATGCCCAATCACTGATTCGAATTCGTAGCAGAGAGGACTTACCGTGTTTGTCATAAATAAAATCGTTTTAGGCAGCCTTTTTCTGCTGCTGAGTGTCCTCAGTTTTGACAGTTCTGCACAAGCTAGTTTGCCTGACTTTACAAGCCTGGTAACGGAGGCGTCACCTGCTGTCGTAAACATTACGGCAATTCGAAAAGATCCAGATACGCTTCAAAACAATCAAGAGGAAGTGCCAGAGATGTTGCGGCGCTTTTTTAGGGACTACCAGCAGCGTGGAACGCCTCGGCCAGCAACCGGTTCAGGATTCCTGATTTCATCGGATGGGTACGTTTTGACCAATCATCACGTGGTGAAGGGTGCGTCCGAAATTATTGTCGCCCTGAGCGATCGCCGAGAGCGGGTAGCAGAATTAATCGGCGCTGATCCGGTTTCTGATTTGGCGCTTTTAAAAATCGATGCCGCGGACTTACCAGTGGTATCAATTGGATCCTCGGAATCTCTGAAAGTCGGAGAGTGGGTTATGGCGATTGGTTCGCCGTTTGGGTTTGAGTTGTCGGTGACAGCGGGAATTGTGAGTGCCAAGGGTCGGAGTTTGCCAGACGATCTAGGCAACTATGTGCCGTTTATTCAGACCGATGTTGCGATTAA
This sequence comes from Pseudomonadales bacterium, assembly GCA_029249645.1. Taxonomy (GTDB): domain Bacteria; phylum Pseudomonadota; class Gammaproteobacteria; order Pseudomonadales; family Azotimanducaceae; genus UBA9926. The sequence continues at coordinate 2,584 of JAQWWC010000115.1, read as the reverse complement.
TCCCGGCAACTCAGGTGGGCCTTTGTTCAATTTAGACGGTAAAGTCGTTGGCATTAACTCTCAGATTTTTACTCGGTCAGGAGGCTTCATGGGATTGTCCTTCGCCATTCCCATTGATGTGGCGATGGAGGTGGTGGCACAACTCAAAGATAAAGGCTCGGTGTCGAGGGGCTGGTTGGGTGTTCAAATCCAACGAGTAGATCGTGATCTAGCAGAGTCGTTTGGCTTAGATCGTGCAGCCGGCGCGCTCGTGACTAGGGTGTTCGCTGATAGCCCAGCCGCGGCGGCGGGTGTTCGGGAGGGGGATATTATAGTCGAATTCGGCGGACGAGGGATCGATCTGTCCTCTGATCTGCCGCATGTCGTCGGGCGTTTTAAAGCAGGTTCAGAGACGCACCTTTTGGTGGAGCGTGGTGGAGAGTCAGTTAAATTGGCGGTCAAGGTGGGTGAGCTTGATGCGGATGGTATGTCGCTGGCATCCACCGAAGCCAGATCAGAATCCACTCGGAATCGGTTAGGGCTCGAGGTGCGGGCGATGAGCTCGGAGGAGAAAATAGCCCTCGACGCACCGCAAGGAGTCTTAGTAATTAAGGTCGAGCAAGGTCCAGGGAAGTCGGCGAATCTAACCGCCGGAGATGTGATCACAACGATTAACAGCCAATGGGTAGATTCCGTGACTGATTTTAACACTGTGATGTCGACGCTGCCGGTGGGTGTTGCACTGCCTGTTAGAATTATTCGGGCAAAACAGCCACAATTTATCGCAATAAAGATTGATTCTTAGCGACAAGATCCGGGAAGTCTGATGGCGAAATCCAGCGATTTCCATTAGACTCCGCCGCATTTCCTAGGGTTAGTACCGTTTTGATGGATCCTAAATTTATCCGAAATTTTTCGATTATCGCCCATATTGATCATGGGAAATCGACCTTGGCCGACCGCTTTATTCAGCTTTGCGGCGGCCTGAGCGAACGAGAAATGGCGAGCCAAGTACTCGACTCGATGGATATCGAGCGCGAACGCGGGATCACCATCAAAGCTCAAAGCGTTTCCCTGAGTTATCCTGCAGCGGATGGTCAGGTTTACCAGCTCAACATCATCGATACACCTGGGCATGTCGACTTTAGTTATGAAGTATCCCGCTCAATGGCGGCCTGTGAGGGTGCCTTGCTCGTGGTTGATGCTGCCCAAGGCGTCGAAGCGCAATCGGTTGCGAATTGTTATACGGCGGTAGAGCAGGGCCTCGAGGTCTTGCCGGTCTTGAATAAAATTGACTTGCCCCAAGCAGAACCAGAGCGGGTTTGTCAGGAAATTGAAGAAATTATTGGTATTGATGCCAGTGCCGCGATTTCGGTCAGTGCTAAAACAGGTATTGGCGTTCGGGACCTGTTGGAAAGTTTGATTGAGCTGATCCCACCGCCAAAAGATTATCGGGAAGAGCCTCTCCAAGCACTGATCATCGACTCTTGGTTCGACAATTATTTGGGTGTGGTTTCGCTCATTAAAGTGATTAAGGGCCGGATTAAAAAGAAAGATAAGTTTATTATTCATTCAACCGGCAAGACCCACCAAGCCGATGCGGTTGGTATCTTTACGCCCAAGCGGACCGAAACTGACGCCCTTGCGTCAGGGGAAGTGGGGTTTGTTGTGGCCGGGATTAAAGAGGTGCGAGGTGCACCTGTTGGGGATACCATTGTGAGCCCTGGGGCAGGCACCGAGGCCTTGCCTGGCTTTGAACGGGTCAGCCCGCAAGTCTATGCCGGCATGTTTACGGTCAGTGCAGATGACTTTAATAATTTTCGAGATGCCCTAGAAAAACTCACCCTGAACGATGCTTCCTTGATCTATGAGCCAGAAAGCTCCGATGCCTTGGGCAGTGGGTTTCGCTGTGGGTTTCTGGGCATGCTCCATATGGAAATCGTTCAGGAGCGCTTAGAGCGCGAGTATGACCTGGATCTGATTACCTCCGCGCCAACGGTGGTCTATGAGGTGCTCACAAAGGGAAATGAGGTCATTAGCGTTGATAATCCATCGCAGCTACCCGACATGGGTAGTATTCAAGAAATGCGGGAACCGATTGTCTTAGCGAATATCTTGGTGCCCTCGGAGCATTTAGGCAACGTGATTGTTTTGTGCGAGGAGCGGCGTGGCGTTCAAAAAGACATGCAGTTTGTGGGTAAGCAAGTCTCCTTGGCTTATGAGTTGCCAATGAATGAAGTCGTTCTGGATTTCTTTGACAGAATTAAATCTGTATCACGCGGTTATGCGTCACTTGACTATAGCTTTGTGCGCTTTCAAGCGGCGAAACTGGCGCGTTTAGATGTTTTGATCAATGGCGATCGAGTCGATGCGCTGGCGATTATCGTTCATACAGAAGACTCCAGAAGTAAAGGTATGGCCCTTACCAGCAAGATGAAGGAACTGATTCCGAGGCAAATGTTTGATGTAGCGATCCAAGCGGCGATTGGTGGACAGATTATTGCGCGTCAGACGGTTAAAGCGCTTCGAAAAAATGTCACAGCGAAATGCTATGGTGGCGATATCACCCGAAAGAAAAAACTGCTCGAGAAACAAAAAGCGGGTA
>JAQWWC010000114.1 GCA_029249645.1 Pseudomonadales bacterium | reverse complement strand
TCGCTTTGTTCCAAGTCCAAAATAGCGACGTTACCGCCCCGCTCTGCAAACTTCGTGGCCGTTGCGCGACACATCCCCGAGGCGCCACCAACAAACAAACCACTACTTCCGGCAATTTCCATTGTGTATTCCTTTTAATCAATTGAACGCTTGTTATTGAGTGCCACGGGCGATGACCTTGGCGACAAGGTCAACACCACAAGCACCTGGCTGAGGCCTCGGCCCCCGCAGACCTAAACATAATATAAAACCAGCTGTGAGCCTATTGCTAAGTTTCTTATCCCCCAGAGCTGGATGCATTTACGCTGGGCCAACAGACCGACTAACCCGGCTGCATGCGTGCGCTGCTCCAACGCACCAGCAGCACCCCGATCAGCGAAGAACCCGTAAAGCGAATTAAGAAAAAAACCGCCGCCGGCAACGCTACAAAATAGCCTAAGAAGAGATCGAAAAACCCACCCCAGCTTCGGATCCATTCCACCAGGACAAAGCCTGCAAAGAAGTACTCGCGCAGGTACTGCGCCCCACTCGCCGCGGGATCAACAAACATCGCATGCCCGGCCAAAAACACTAAAAACAGATCTGCCCAGATTAAGCAGTAACCGACTTGTCGCAACAGGTTTACCTTCATCATGATCGCCTCGCTTTACTGTGGTAATTTGAGCTTAGCCTGCAAGGATCAACTCGCATAGCCCAATAAAGCGCTCGGTAACGCCGCGCCCAGCAGGCGTCTCAACCGTATGGGTTTGACTCGTGCCGACCCAGAGCATAGGTTAGAAGAACCCATCAACAGGAACATCAGATGAGCGCAACCCGGCAACCAGCAGATGCAATGAGCCAAGCCTTAGAGGATATCGATGTCAGCCGCCCAGAACGGTTTCGGGATGATACGTGGCAAGATTGGTTTGCCCGGTTACGTCAAGAAGACCCCGTTCACTATTGTAAAGACAGCCCAAACGGACCCTATTGGTCCGTTACAAGCCACGCAGACATCAAGGCAGTCGACACCAACCACGCTGTTTTCTCCTCCGAAGCCAAAGGCATTTCAATCGTCGAACCCCGAGAAGAAGACGGGGGCATCGAGAATTTTATTGCTATGGACCCGCCGCGCCATGATCAACAACGAAAAACCGTTACCCCCTCGGTTGCACCGACCAACCTTGCCACCATGGAGCCCCTAATCCGAGAGCGCGTAATCGATATTCTCGACAACCTACCGGTAGGAGAACCCTTCAACTGGGTTGATCGCGTCTCGGTTGAACTCACGGCGCGAATGCTGGCAACCTTGTTTGATTTTCCGTACGAGGATCGTCGCAAATTAGTCTACTGGTCGGATATCACCACCAACATTCCTCAGGTAACCGGGGTTGAAATCGATATGGCCGAGCGGCAAGCCGGCCTGCAAGAATGTGCGATGACTTTTTATCAGCTCTGGCAACAACGCGCTGCCGAGCCGCCAAAATTCGATTTAATCTCAATGCTGGCCCATGGTGAGGCCACCAAAGATTTGATTAATGATCCAATGGGGCTCTTGGGCAACATCATCCTGCTCATTGTGGGCGGCAACGACACCACCCGTAACAGCATTAGTGGCGGCGCGATCGCGTTGAACCAGTATCCTTTAGAATATCAAAAGCTGCGCGAAGACCCCGCCCTCATACCCAACATGGTGTCGGAGATGATCCGCTGGCAAACCCCTGTGATTCATATGCGCCGAACCGCCCTTGAGGACTATAACTTGAGCGGCAAGCACATCAAGAAAGGCGACAAGGTTGTTATGTGGTATCTCTCGGGTAATCGTGACGAGCAGGTCTTCCCTGACGCCGACAAGTTCATCATTGACCGCGAAAATGCCCGACAACATGTGGCCTTTGGCTTTGGCGTCCACCGCTGTATGGGCAACCGTCTTGCTGAAATGCAATTGCGCGTGCTCTGGGAAGAGATCCAGACCCGTTTTTCAAAGGTCGAGATTGTGGGCGACGTAGTACGCTTACCGAATAATTTTATTCGCGGGATATCCGAGGTGCCTGTTGTATTGCATCCGCATTAGATTCAAGTCCAATTCTGGCTACCACACTGGCGCCCACCAGGCTGTACTAACCAATAAGCTTTTGCGAATGACGACTAGATCCATAACCTTTTTGAACGAAAAGAGGCAAATTAAATGAAAATTCACAAATAAATTCATTTCATGTTAACTTTAGATCGTTTCCGAACACTAAAAGATCTATAAAGACAATATGTCTGCAACCATACCGTGTAGCCTCTAGTAAAGATCACGGAGATGCTTGCATGAGCCGAACTGTTACCCTGCCTCGATATCAGAAGGCGCAACACGGGCACCAAGCGCCCACTTTTGAGATAGTGATCAATGATCGATCGTACTTTAGCAGTCAGTTTTCTGAGGACATCGAATCTATCACTAGAATCCTTTATAAAACACGATGCGATCTCAAAAGTTTACACGAGCAGATTAAGACTATGGAGCAAACTGAAAGCGCGATAGAACAACACCTTTTGACAAAACTAAAATGATCGCAATGCTTGTTGCGAAGGGCTTGCTTGCAAATCCTTTCAATATCAAGTTTAAATAAACGTTCGAAGGAACAGGGAATCTCAGTGCACTATCTTGGCAACAATTTTGTGCTAATGGTCCGAGAAGCTCACAAACAGGGCTTATTAATCGACAGCCCTCTGCATGAAAAAATCGCAGCTGCATTAGACCAACAAATGCATTCGCCCTCCGGTTTCGGCAACCGCATCAGCCTCACTTTGGTTGAGGAAGTCTTCGATGCACTCACCAAAAGAGGTGCAATTCCAGCACTGCGTGAACAATTAAAAATGACTGGCTTAGGTGCAAACTTCACAGTCAGAGCCCTCTATATTTTAACAGCGCCAACCTTCACTCATTGCGCGCGCAATACCATGGCCTTGGCGAGCATCGACAACAATGTCTTCACCGCCAATATTGTTGAAAAAAGTGACGTCATTGAGATTAATGTGCATTTCCACGTGGAGACAACTCAGCCGATTAAAGAGCACATCCTGAGCGTGGTTGACCAGTTTAGCGATTTTCTTCGCAGGGTTCGTAAAAACAACCAAGATTCTTCCAAAGATCCTACTGGCTCAGCCATCAACGACGAAGAGCATCCGCTTAAATCAGTCCTTGCACCCGAGGTCTTTAAGAAATTACCTTTCTCTTTTGTCTTTGACCGCACGGTGCTTGAGCAAGCTAACCCATTCAGCAATCCCGCAGACTATAGGCTGCTAGGTGAAACACTGCGGAACGACACCAATCGAGCTGATGAGCCACTGCAATATACAAGATTGGTCATGGCTCAAGTTGCACAGGCCTTCGAGAACAAAGCAGCCTGTAATCTGAAAGACATTGCGACCCTGAACAGGGTCTCTGAGGCGACCCTAAAACGAAAACTGTCGAGCGAAGGCAGCAGTTTTGTTGCGATTAAAGCCAAATTGAGGGCGGACCAAGCCTTGTTACTCCTTGAACAGGCGGTAACCCAAGATTCTATATCCGATTATCTTCAATACGCGTGCCCAACGGGATTTTCGCGGTCCTTCAAAGCTTGGTATGGCGTCAATCCTACAAAGATAGCAGAGCGTTTTCACGCAGAGCACGCCTCTCAGGCCCAAAGAATCCGTAATTCGAGCAGCGCCTAAAAAGAACCAATTTTCTAAGACTTAAAAGCGAAAAGCGCAACAGCTGATCTCCTTGAGTTAGCAAATCTGTACCGACCAAGACCCTCAAGATCTCTGATCACTTGAACAAAGTAATATCGAAACCAACTGCCAAAGCGGCGATCAGGACAAACCGCTGGCTACTTAATGCTGATCCCCATAAAGTCTGGTTACTCGTTTAGGCCACTCGCGATGCACCTTGATTTGCGTCTCACACTGGAACCGCATCCAAGCCTATCAGCGCCTAAGGCGACTCACGCTCATCGGCGACAATGACATAACGACCGGTAACGGCAGGGTCCTTACTCGGCACGCGGGTGATTTTAAATCGAAGACCCTGGATCGTGAGTTCATCGCCGCGGGTTAGATCCTCTAGCTCATTGAGCACTACCTGGATCGCCTCTTTTGCGGCAACCCGTGCATCGAGCTTAGCCGCCAGCGTCGCGACGGGGATCGCCTCTAAATCCTGCAAATCGATACCCGTCGATGACGCCTCAGCATCCGCCTTAACGCGGCTAATAGATTCAGTTTGAGCAGGACTCGGGCCGTCAATTGCGACATCATTTCCCAAATAGCCCAGCAGCAATAATACAAAACCGGTTAAAACGATCGTTAAGAGCCGAGTCGTCTGCCTAGATCTCCTTTTTGTGAACGCCCTACCTGCCGCTTAATGTCTGGCATCTGCCTGATAAGTAACCCGTCGCATTAGATATGAAGCGGCCGCTATCCGAATCCGGGTTTGGAACCCACCCAGGGTGCCAAACGCTGTCTTTGCAGCCCAGCCTTCGCCAAGATCAAAGCCACCAGCACAGGTCCAAGCGCTGAGGCTTACCGGCGCACAGCGCATTGCGGGCTTCGCCCGAGCCAACCCGAAAATTTAGAGTGCGACCCTAACAGCATCCACCGCCTAAGGCTAAAAGCTTACGCCCACAGCACCTGCTCGGCTTCACGTAGGCAAGCCAGCGCCGCCCTGCGCCGATGCGCTTCATCCGCCGGCGCCAATTGCCAAGTGCTCATAAAATGCTGCGCAGCCGCCGCAACATAGACTTGCCAGAGTGCAAGCCGCGTTGGATCAACCGAACTCAAGGCGTTGTAGGCGGCAATAAACCGCTGCATGCCTTCAAGGCCAAACAAGTACCGCAACTCAACGCTCGCGCCAGCCACATCCGACAACGGATCGCCAATGGCTGCATCTTCCCAGTCTAAGATCCCAGTAATACGGCCCTGCTCCCACAACAGGTTCTGCGCCCAATAGTCACCATGCAGCAAGCAGGGCGCGCCCTTGAAACCTGTATCGGTGAGCGCGCGCAATCCCGCGTTAAGACTACCCCACTCTGCCGCCGCCGGCAGATACTCAAAAACTTCGGGCAGTGGGTCCAGCCGGCTCGGCAAGGTTGGCAAATTCTGGATCGGGGCTTGATGAATCCTGAAGAGTTGGCTGGCCATCTCATCGATGTACTCGAAGGCATTACCGGTCGGTATCACGCTGGACCCGGGTATTGCCGTCATAATCACGAAGGGATTGGCGGCCAGGGTGCAACCAGCATCAAACAACAACGGCTCAGGGACTAAAAGGCCTAAACTGTGTAAAGCCTTTAGCAGATCAAATTCCAGCTCAGCCGAGTAATGGCTTTCAACTGGCGAATGTTCGCGTAAGACCACGCGCGCCACCGCGCCAGCGCTGTGCGCAACTTCCAGGGCATACACTTGCGCCGAGACCCCGCCTGTAAGAGGAAGCGCCGATCGCAGCTTAGCCCCCGGCCAAACTTGGGCAACTAGCTCAGCCTGTTTCAACGTATTCATGATTTGCCTTGATGTTTTGCCTTGATGTTTTGCCTTGATGCTATGCCCAGTTGACACCGGGGCGATTAACAGGCGGCTGGCCTGCGCCCTTAACCCAAACGACCCCATTTCAAGTCAGCGTCCCTCGAAGACCGGCACCGGATCAAAACAATGCTAACAGGCGAGAAAGCTGCTACCGTCAAGCGCCTCTTGGATAGGATCCGGGACCTTTATGTGCATGTGCGCGAGGATCGAGGGCACAATATCCACAATCGCTGGCGTGTCGTAAAATCGATCAGCCAAACAGCCGCTATTGGTCGCAATCCAGGTGCTGCGTTCTCGCTCGGACTGGCCGCCATGCCCTTTGCCATTTAAGGCGTCGCGCCCATGGTCTGTGGTGATGACGACGAGCCAATCTTCATCAAAGGTCTCTTGCCGTGCTTTAATCGACGCCCAAAGCGTGCCCACCAAACCATCCGTAAAGCTTACTGCCGCATCCATCTCGGAGCTGTCGCCGACTCGATGACCCACATCATCGGTGTATTGGAAATAGACCCAACTCAGATCTGGGCCTTTCGCTAAAAGATACTCAGCGGCCTGCTCAGCAAGGTAGCCATCGATGGCTTTGATGTTCGTCGCCGCCCGATCTTCTGGAAAGCGCTCAACATCGTGCTCAAGGCCATCCAAGTAAAAATCCAACTTATGACCGCCGGCAGCAGCCAGGCCATCGCCAATCAATTTGGTGCGATTGTCCTCCCAAGTCGAGAACAGCGCCGTTAAGAGTCCGGGCGAATGGGTCTTGGCCATCCGAAAAATATCCCAATAGGCATAATTCGGCGAAGCCGCATCGTTATCAAACACCTGATGCTTGTTGGCCCAGGTGCCGGTCAACAAACTTTGATACCCCACCGCCGAAATAGTTGGGCTTTCGGACGCCCCGCCGATCTCACCGCCAACATAGGCGCGACCAAAACCGCCACCGGCCGTAATCTGGTCAAGATTGGGCGTTGCAACCCGCTCGATTACATCGGCAGGAATACCATCCATCACAACAAAGAGTGTTTTCGGTGCGGTCATTTCAGCCTCCGTGACAGTCCAGTGCATTAAACTTAGGAACAGGCCCGCAACGGCCCGGCAAAACCAGCGGCGGTCGCCGCACTGCCCCATAAACAATAACCGCGTCATACGACGCGGTTATTAGTAGGACGAATTATCTCAAAACCGCGCGCTGTCCAACGCCTTAGGGCATGCCCTAAGCAAGCGGTTTGAGGGGTATCAACCCGTTTGATCACTCAAACTTGTGACGGAACCGAAGCCCAACCGTACGAGGTCGGTTAGAGGTCACGCGCTGATCATAAGTTGCACCATTGATAAACACTTCGCCCCGCTCATCCGTGATGTTCTTCACGTACAGCTCAGCAGACCAACTATCCCGCTCGATCCCAACCGCCATGTGACCCACCTGATAGTCACCTTGCTTTTTACGGGTTCGAGTTGTGCTGTCGATGTCGTACAACAGATTGTAAGACTCACCCACCGACGTGTAAGAGCCCTGAACAAAGGCTGGCATCCCACCGATGTTAAAGTTGTAGCGAGACGACAAGTTCCACTTGAGCTCAGGCACACGTGGTAATTCATTCCCCGCTGGCGCGTTTGGCGCCGCACCCGCCGCTTCTGCGGCAGGATTAACCCAGTAGCTTTCCGTTAATTTAGAATCAATCCAAGACCAACCAAAATTAAGGTCCCAGTTATCGGTTATGAAATAGCTGCCTTCGATCTCGATCCCATCACTTTCAGCATTACCGACGTTATCGGTCAGCGTTAAGACAGACACGGAGGTATCGATCTTAGAAAGCTGGAAATCATCCCACTCTTGCGTGTAGTAGGCTGCGTTCAACCGCAGTCGACCATCGCCAAATGTGCCTTTCATCCCGACTTCGTAGCTGGTCAAAATATCCGCCTGATAAGCACCTGCAATGGCTGTCACACTCAAACGGTTCAAACCACCTGGACGATACCCTTCAGAGTAGGTCCCGTACACCATCAGATCATTATTGACGGTATAGGCCAGGTTAAACTTGCTCACGCTGTCCGATTCAGAGATTCGAAGATCATTGTTAATTTCAGGCTCGCCCCGTGGCCCAAACCGACTCGGCCACCAGATGGTGCCAGAAAAGCCTGTAAGCGAAGACTCAAAATCAAAATAACGAGCACTGTAGGACGCCGTCAAATTATCAGTGATGTCTAGCGCAATCTCACCGAAATAAGCAGTCTCTTCGTTGCCACGCAGCTGATTGGTCGTCCAATAAATGTCTGGCCCCTCAACAAAAGCTGGCGTGCCGGCACCCGTCGTCTCCGGCGTAATTGTGGCTAAGCCTAACACGTGCCAGTCCAAGTCAAAGTCGTGGCTCGCTTCTTCATAAAACGCGCCAACAATCCAACGCAACCGCTGGTCTTGAGCAGACACTAAACGAATTTCATGATTTTCACGCGCCCATTCCTGGTCACCCGTGTAGAGCAACGTCGGATCTGCGCAGACGCCAAAATAACCGACGTAGCACGCATAATATCCCACAACAAAACCGGGCGAGCCATTGCTGGGATCCGAGTACAATGAGTAATCTGCATTCTGATACGACTCACGATCTAGATCTGAATATGCATAGGTCAACGACATCTCGTTGATCTTGCCTTCTACTACCAAAGCCGTTTGCGTCCATTCATCATCATTCGTGTCTGGCTGGAACCGTACAACTTCGAGATCACCCACTTCGGTCGGGTCATGATCCCAGACCCCTTTTGAGGACAATTCCTGGCGCATCACACTTGCGGTTGCCGTCCAGTTTTCGGTCAAATCAACCCGCAGCGCCACTCGGCCACCGGTTGTTTCAGCGGTATTGAAATCCTCTTGAACATACTCGTCGTTATTAATCGTTTGATCCGCCGCCATCTCTATCAAAGCCGGATCCGTATGGCGCGCTCGAATGCCTGACAGATCGAA
>JAQWWC010000113.1 GCA_029249645.1 Pseudomonadales bacterium | reverse complement strand
GTGCAGAGATGGACGGATTCGGGCGCGCTGTCAATGCCTGGCAGCGCCTGGTAGAGGGTCTCAGACAAAAAGGGTGCGAAGGGCGCCATGCAAACGGTGAATTCGTAAACAGCTGTGTGTAAGGTGTTGAACGCATGCGCCTTGTCGGCGGTCATAGCGTCATCCCAAAACCGAGCCCGGTTGAGTCGAATATACCAGTTGGTCAATTCTTCAATAAAATCGAATAGTGCGGGCACAACGTTATACAGGCGGTAGGCTTCCATCTCTTCCGCGATATTGGCTTTGAGCGTTTGCAGTCGCGACAGCAGCCATTGATCCATAATGTTGGGACTGGGTTCCGTCACGGCCCCGGGCGTCCAGTCATCGATCTCAGTGTAGGTTTTTAAAAAGCGATAGGCGTTCAGCCACGGCAATAACGCCCTACGGGTCATCTCCTTAACGCCAGCATCTTTGAAGCGCTGCTCTTCGGCCTTAACAAGACCTGAATTTATCAAATACAGCCGCAAGGCATCTGCGCCGTAGTCCTCCATGAGCGCGTCAGGCGGCGTATAGTTGCGCAGCCGTTTGGACATTTTTTTACCGTCTTCTGCCATCACGATGCCGTTAACGATGACGTTTTTAAACGGGTTGGTTTCGAATAAAGCGTATCCCAAAACAATCAAGGTGTAGAACCAGCCGCGGGTTTGATCCAATCCTTCGGCGATGAATTCCGCAGGAAACCCCTTTTCAAACAATTCTTTGTTTTCGAAGGGGTAATGCAATTGAGCGTAAGGCATTGCGCCAGACTCGAACCAGCAATCGAGAACTTCTGAAATTCTGCGGTAGGTACCGTCTTCGCCGGGCAGCGTGAAGGTTAAATCGTCGACAAATTCGCGATGCAGATCTGCGACCTCAACGCCCGTTAATGCTTTGAGTTCTTCGATCGATCCGATGCACTTTGCCGCGCCAGACGCATCATTGATCCAGATCGGGAGGGGCGTGCCCCAATAACGGTTTCTCGAGATCGCCCAATCCATCGCGCCTGCGAGCCAGTTGCCCATTCGGCCATTTTGAATATGCTCAGGTACCCAACGAATATTTTGATTAGCTTCAACCAATTGATCTTTAATTTGGGCTACTTTGACGTACCAAGAATCAATAGTGCGATAGATAATAGGGGTGTCGGAGCGGGGGCAAAATGGGTAGCTGTGTTGAATCACCTCTTGCAGGTACAGTTGGCCTGAGGCTTTTAAGTGGCGCATGATGGGTTTGTCTGCATCTTTAACATGAAGGCCTGAAAAATCTGAAACTGCCTCGGTAAAGCAGCCGTCCATATCAATTGGACAGACTAGGGCGGTAATCCCGGCCGCTTTCAAGACTCTAAAATCGTCTTCGCCAAAGGCGGGCGCTTGATGGACAATCCCGGTTCCGCTGTCTGTCGTGACATAATCGTCAGCTAAAACTTGGAAAGCGCCTTCTGAAGCAAGATCTTCAAAGTACGGAAACAAGGGCTCATAACGCAGCCCGGCAAGGTCTGACCCCATAAGGGTCGATACCGCTTTGAGTTGTTTTTTTCCTTCGTAGGCAGCAAGACGCTCCGAGGCAATGATAATCGTTGCTTGCAGCGCCTCATCATAAACCTTGGTGTATTCGATGTTGCTGCCCACACACAGCGCAAGATTCGACGGCAGTGTCCAAGGCGTCGTGGTCCAGGCCGCGATATAAACGTCTTGATCCATCAACTTAAACAACACTGTAACCGCAGGGTCTTGGGCTTCTTGATAATTGCTGCCCGCCTCGAAGTTCGACAAAACGGTTCCAAGGGCTGTTGAAAAGGGCACGACTTTTTCACCGCGATAGATCAGCTCTTTTTCCCAGAGTTGTTTAACGACCCACCAAACCGACTCCATATACCAGGGTTCCATGGTTTTATAGTCGTTATCAAAATCTACCCAGCGGCCAATACGTGTGATTGTTTTGCGCCACTCGTCTGTATAGCGTTGAATGATGCCGCGACAGGCGTCGTTATAGCCCTTGATACCCATCTTCTCGACTGCCTCGGCAGATGATAGCCCGAGTGATTTATCGATTTCATGCTCTATGGGCAGGCCATGACAATCCCAGCCAAACCGACGCTGCACATACCGGCCTTTCATTGTGAAGTATCGGGGCACTGCGTCTTTTAAAATTGAGCCAACTAAATGGCCGTGGTGCGGAAGACCCGTCGCAAACGGTGGGCCATCGTAAAAAATGTAAGGGTCTTGATCACGGGTTTGAGCAAGACTTTTTTGAAAGACATCTTGCTTCGCCCAAAAATCGAGCACAGCATGTTCTGCTGCTACAAACGAGAAGGTGTCCGCATCCGGATTAATAGAACGGTCACGACTCATGGGTTGCTCCCCTGGTTGGGCTTGGGTCGCCGTAACGCTTTCTGATCCTAGCAATCATTCGGTGTGCGGCAATCGGTTTAAATTGGACGGGCAATAATAGCCTGTCCCTCTGAGAGGTCAACAGCTTGTCAGTCGCGATGATCTTGCACCCCAGTGACGCTACCGCGGAGGTTGATTTTTTCCAGCACGGCGGAAACCAATTTCTCGATCTGAAACTCGAAGTACCAATCAGGTGTTTTTGTGTGATGAATCGCCGTGGTCCCAACGACGCGGAAGCACCAACCTTCTGTCACTGAACGGTCCTTGAGTCCCTGCAATCGCGCCCACGCGGGTGTAGACAAGACGGGATGAACACAGGCAACGGTTATGTCCCGAGCGCCTTCATCTTTGAGCGTTTCCACAGCTGCCACGACTGATCCCGCTGTATCAATAATGTCATCAACCAGTAGAACATTCTTGTTTTCAACGTTACCGATCAGCGTGGATCTGAAAACGGTATTGGGCTTTGAGTAGTCTCGCTCTTTTGACAAGGCGGCGAGATCCGCCGACAGCTCTTCGGCATAAGTACGCGCATTTTCGAGGTAGCCGACGTCTGGTGAGACCACGACGTCACCGGTTAAGCCGTTGGCCTTTAGCCAAGGCACAAACTGTTTGGTCAGAAAAATATTTTCAAGATGAGTTTGACTTGGGTTGAACATGCCAGCGATCGCATCGTTATGGATCTCAACTGTTACAACTCGATCGGCGCCAGCGCTTTGCAGCATGCGGGCGAACAGGCTGGCGCTGATGCCTTCTCGAGTTCGACCTTTGCGCTTGTCCTGACGTGCGCCAGGATAGTAAGGCGTGACAGCTGTAACGTATTGGGCATCGGCTAAGGCTGCGGCCTCAACGGCATGCAGCAACATGATGAATCGGTCATAGATGGATTTATCGTCTTGATCCCCCACCATGTTTTGAAAAATATAGAGGTCGTGACCACGAACATTGGCTTGGATTTCGATTTTGCCCTCACCACAAGCAAACCAGATCTCTTTGCTTGGGAGTAACGGTGTTTCGAGGTATTGCGCAACGCGTTCGGCAAACGATCGTCCTGACTCGCAGGTCATTAAAGCGATTGGGGCTCGAGGATTTCGAATTAAAGCAACGTTCTGATCAGTCATGGTGCGTCAATAGTCCTTGTAAAGCTTGAACGAGCAGAGGATGTTCAATCTTTAAGATTGTTTCTGCCAGGCTGTCCGGGGTCATACCTTGGGTTATAGTAACGTGATTCTGGGCAATGATCGCGCCTTCATCGTAGCGGGCTGTAACGTAGTGAACTGTCGCGCCAGATTGGCGTTCGTTGGCCGCGAGCACCGCGCGATGGACGTTTTGACCATACATCCCGGCGCCACCGTAGTTGGGTAGCAAGGCAGGGTGAATATTAATGATTCTGTTGGGGAAGGCGTCGAGGGTGGTCGGCCCGATTTTTTTTAAGTAGCCTGCGGTGATCACCCAATCAATGCGATGCTCGATCAAGCACGCGGCCAGCGCCTGATCTACCGCCGAGCCCTTTGTATTGTTACTGGTATCGCAGAACCAATGCGGTAAGTCCTCACTCACGGCGAAGTGCCAAGCGCTGCTGCGTACATTGTTGCTGACCACGAGGCCGATCTGGGCATCAAGAACGCCTTGGCTACACGCCTTATAAAGGTTCCGTAGATGGCTCCCGCGACCGGAAGCAAGTACCGCGAGCCGCGTGGTGGGCCGCGTTAATGCGGTGCTCATGGGTTGTGTGCTGCGTCAGAGAATTGCTCTCGCAGCTGATTCTTCTGAACTTTACCCATCGTATTTCGAGGCAGGTTCTGTAAAAAGAAAATTTTCTTCGGGGTCTTGAAGTTGGCCAGTAGGGGTTTGATCTGGTCATAAATGAGCTCTG
The DNA here is from genome assembly GCA_029249645.1 of Pseudomonadales bacterium. Lineage (GTDB taxonomy): Bacteria > Pseudomonadota > Gammaproteobacteria > Pseudomonadales > Azotimanducaceae > UBA9926. The sequence goes on along the minus strand of JAQWWC010000113.1, from coordinate 577 downwards.
CGGTTAAATCAACTTCCGGAACAGCAACGATCACGGCGCAGACAGACTCCCCGAAATCGGGGTGGGGTAGACCGATTACGGCGCTTTCCATCACGCCATCGATGGCATCCAATACTAATTCGATTTCTTTTGGATAGACGTTGAGCCCGCCAGTAATAATCAGATCTTTACTACGACCAACAATGCTGATGTAGCCGTCGTCATCAATGACCGCCAGGTCCCCGGTTTTAAAGTAACCATCAGACGTAAAGGATTCAGTCGTCTTCTCCACATTTTGCCAATAGCCTTGAAACACGTTCGGGCCGCGAACCCAGAGGTTACCGGTTTCGCCTGCAGGCAGTGCTTCGCTTGCGTCATTGACCACCAAGCATTCAATCCCTGGCAAGGGTGGACCAACGGTGCCGGGCTTTCTTGCGCCATCAAGTGGGTTGGCGGTGTTCATGCCAGTTTCGCTCATGCCGTATCGTTCCAAGATGACCGTACCGGTTGTGGCCTCCCATTCCTGAAAGGTCTGCGCGAGCAAGGGGGCTGATCCTGAGATGAATAGACGCATCCCTTGGCAGTCCTTTTGATGAAT
>JAQWWC010000112.1 GCA_029249645.1 Pseudomonadales bacterium | reverse complement strand
CCGTTGTCGACGCGAGCGCGCATGTCGCATATCTTGGATCGAATTCAAGCGCGTGGGGATCAGTACCAACCTTTTATTGAGTTGTTCAGTATTGAAGAAGGTCGAGCGGGCGTCGTCGTTACCTTCATTGCGATGCTGGAGTTGATTAAAGAATCCTTGATCGAGTTGGTTCAGACCGAGCCGTTTGCGCCCATTCACATCCGGCTTCGAATGGCGACGGTCGAGGATGACAATGCAGAGCAAAATTTATGACTGTGGAAAAGAAATTAAAGCAAATTATTGAAGGCGCGATCATGGCCTCGGAAAGTCCATTATCTCTCGATAATTTGATGTCGTTATTCGAAATGAACCAGCCGACCCGAGATGAGGTCCGCGGGGTCTTAGAAGAGATTGAAGCCGATTGTGATGGTCGAGGCTTCGAGCTGAAGAAGCTTGCCAGTGGATACCGATTTCAAGTTCGCAGCGAATACGGCGAATGGGTAAGTCGCCTTTGGGAAGAGCGTCCCCAGCGTTATACCCGTGCTTTGCTTGAAACGCTTGCTTTGATTGCCTACAAACAGCCGATAACCCGTGGCGATATTGAAGAGGTTCGAGGCGTTGCGGTTTCAACAAATATTATTCGCAGCCTGCTCGAGCGGGAATGGATTCGGATTGTGGGCCATCGCGATGTGCCTGGTCGGCCTGCAATGTATGCAACAACCAAAAGTTTTTTGGATTATTTCAATTTGGCGAATCTGGATGAATTGCCGACCTTGTCAGAAATTCGAGATCTCGATGAGATGACAAGTCGTTTGGACTTGGATGAGCCTTTAATTGAAATGAAAACCATCGTCCTGAGCGATGAGGATGTTGAGGTTGAGATCTTTGAAGACGCAGATCTCGATGAGGTTGCAACCACCGTTGACACCATTAGAGAAAACATTCGTCGCGTAATGGCTCCGCCGGTCCTAGACGATGACGACGACGATTCAGATGACAATGATGCCGATGACGAAACAGTCAGCGAAGACGAAACTGGGGTTGCAAAGGATGCCCTGTTCAGCGGTGACCGTTCCTCTGACGATTACGATAATTTAGCCAATACTGGGTCCGTGGACGCGTCGGAAAGTGGTCAGCAGTCCTCCGTTGAAGCTCCGGAAATTGCAGCTGCACCAGAGGGCGATACAAACGCAGATATCCTGAAAGCGGCCTTCTCGGAGGATGTTGATGACGATAATATGCCGCATTAAGGCCACCAAACAGGCGCTGTCGAGATGACTGAAAAACTGCAAAAAGTGTTGGCAAACGTGGGTTTCGGCAGTCGCCGAACGATGGAGGGTTGGATCGAGGCCGGCCGGGTAATGGTGAATGGTCAGGTCGCGACGATCGGTGATCGCGTTGGGATCGAAGATAAGATTGTTGTCGACGGTAAAGCGATTATGCAGGTTTCGCAGAAACATCGGCATTTGCTCTACAACAAGCCGACGGGCCAAATCTGCACTCGGGATGATCCAGAAGGGCGTCCAACGGTTTTCAATCGGCTACCAAAGTTGAATAATCAACGTTGGATTTCTGTGGGCCGGCTCGATTTTAATACCAGTGGGCTTCTGTTGCTAACGACCGATGGTGAGTTGGCCAATCGGCTAATGCACCCTCGTAATAATATTGATCGTGAGTATGCGGCTCGGGTCTTGGGTGATGTAAGCGATGAGCAGTTACAGGCCTTGACCGATGGTGTTTTGTTGGAAGATGGTGTTGCGAAATTCTCTGATATCCGAAAGGGTCGGGATGAGTCCGGGGCAAATCAGTGGTATTACGTGGCATTGACCGAGGGTCGCAACCGGGAAGTTCGGCGGTTGTTTGAATCCCAAGGGCTGACGGTAAGTCGGCTCAAACGAGTTCGGTTTGGCAGTTTCTTTATTCCTGCCGCGGTAAAGTCGGGTCGCTACAGTGAGATTCTTGGTAAAGATGAGCAGGATCTTTATGTGCTGGGTGGGCTAACGCCCCCGCCAATGACGCAGCCGCGCAAAGGCCGGTCTAATCGTTAGCGCGGCGCTCGAGCGGGTGATGATGGCCGTCACTTTGAAAGCGATGGCCGCGCGGCGCGTTCGACTTAGGGGTTAGCAAGTAGGCGTAAAGTGTAACGAGGTCCTCCGGCGGTTTGACGGTCTCTGGGTCTTCAGAGGGAAAGGCCGCTTGGCGCATTTTCGTTCGGGTAGCACCAGGGTTGACCACGCTCACACGAATATCAGAAGTGTTCTCGAGTTCTTCACTGAGCAAAGTCGCAACACCTTCGAGGGCATATTTTGAGGCAGCATAGGCTCCCCAGTAAGCTCTCGGCGAGTGCCCAACACTTGAGCTCGTAAAAATTAGTGCGCTTTCGCTTGATTGCTGGAGCAGGGGGAGAAGGGCTTGAGTCATTGCAACTGGGGCCTCGAAGTTCGTGCGGAATACCTGAGCCCAGGTGGTCATTTTGTAATGTTCGAATGGGACACGGTCACCGAGAATCGCAGCATTATGAATGAGGCCGTGCAAGGCGCCATAGCGTTCGCTAATGACTTGCTTGAGGGCGTCAAGTCGCTCGGGATCTTCGTGACTCAGATCGTACGGCACGATCCCGGGTTCGGGATAATGGCTTGCTTTGATTTCATCAAACAGCGTTTCAAGCGCTGCAACGTCGCGGCCTAACAATAGCGTCGTCGCGCCAAGCTGCGCGAGTCCTAACGCCAAGCTCCGCCCAATGCCAGAGGTGGCGCCAGTAATCAGAATGACGCGGCCAGCAAGGCTATTGGGTTCAGCCTTAAAGTGCATTGGGTTCATAACGCGCGTGCATCAGATAGTTAACGTCCGTGTCCTCGCCCAAACCATAATGCTGTGTGAGCGGGTTATAAGTCATGCCCTTAAGGTCCCGCAGATCAAACTGGTGGGTTCGAAGGCTGCTGGCGAGTTCTGAGGGCCGGATGAACTTTTGGTAGTCGTGGGTGCCCCTGGGTAATAGCTGTAGGAGGTATTCGGCGCCGATGATCGCAAACAGGTAAGACTTCGGATTGCGATTGATGGTTGACAGGAATAGATCGCCCCCAGGCTTTAAAAGCTTCGCGCAGGCGTTGATGATGGACCCAGGGTCGGGTACGTGCTCCAACATTTCAAGACAGGTCACAACGTCGAAGGTGCCTGCGTGCTGCTCGGCATAATTTTCTGCGGTGGACTGAAGATACTCGATCTCGAGATTGGACTCGTGTTGGTGGAGCTTGGCAACCTGTAACGGCAAAGTGCCCATGTCGATGCCCGTGACAGAGGCCTCTGCCTGTGCCAAAGCCTCTGTCAATAATCCACCGCCGCAGCCGATGTCCAGTACGCGTTTGCCAGCGAGATCGGCTCGTTCAGCGATGTAGCGCATACGAAGTGGATTGATGGCATGCAAGGGTTTGAATTCGCTAGAAGGATCCCACCAGCGACGCGCCATGTCCTCGAACTTCTGGATTTCGATCGGATCAACGTTCTCTGAGGTGGTCATGACATCCCTTGGATTTTGGCCTGCCAGCGTGCAACTTCGGCGGTGAGCGCGGTGACATCTGACGAGTTGTGTTGTCGTTCTGCATACAATAATTGGCTTGCAACCCAGGTATGCGTAACATCTTGTCCGGTTGCGGTGTAGGCCAACTGAGAAATCGGATGATACACCGGCTGATGTCGAATGTCGCTCAGATCAACGGCAATCATATCGGCGGCTTTCCCGGGTTCTAGGCTGCCAATCAAGTCTGCTAAGCCCAAAAATTCGGCGCCACCCATGGTTGCCATTTCCAGCGCGCTGAAGGCGTTCAAGGCGGTTGGATCGCTGCTGGTGACTTTGGCGAGCATTGCCGCCGCACGAAGCTCTTGAAACATATCTAGATCGTTATTACTGGCTGCGCCATCGGTGCCGAGCCCAACAATGATGCCGTGTTTGAGTAGGGTGTGAGTCGGAGAGATGCCGCTGGCGAGCTTTAGATTGGATTCCGGACAATGGGCTATACGGACCTTTTCAGCGGCCAGCTGGTTGATCTCGTGCTCTGTGAGGTCGGTCATGTGCACAGCTTGAAGGCGTGAATTGATCAGTCCTAATGCCTGGAGCCTGGCTATGGGGCGGTTGCCGCTTTCGGCCTCATGAAGGGTGATTTCCTCTTTCGATTCATGCAGATGGAGATGGACCATTAGATCGAGATCGTTGCTATACCGAAGGATCTGCTCAAAGCCAGTATCCGATACAGAGTAGGGGGCGTGCGGCGCAAAACCAATCGTTAAGTTCGGCCGCCCGACGGCCCATTCGAAAAAATTAAGGCTTTTATCGACATGATGTTGTTCGGAATCTGCCCAGGCATTTGGAAAGTTCAAGATCGGTGTTGTAATTTGACTGCGTATACCAACCTTTGCGAAGCCTTCGACTGTTGATTCAGGGAAGAAATAACTGTCAGCCGCGCAGGTTGTACCCGACTGAACCATTTCGGTTGCCGCGAGCCAAGCGCCAGCTTCGACAAACTCTGGGCTCACTACCTTGGCTTCTACCGGCCAAATATAGTCATTGAGCCAGGTCATAAGTTTGTAGTCATCGGCATAGCCGCGCAACAACGACATGGCTGCGTGACCATGACAGTTAACGAGTCCTGGCATGAGAACTTTGCCAGGCAGCGGCAAACAGGTGGCCAAGGGATAGTGTTGGCCAGCCGTATTGCGGGGCAGAATGTCAATGATTCGACCGCCTTGGTGGATCAAATCATGATTCGTCAGAAGTGTCCCGCTCGGTCGGATGGGCAGCAGCCAATGGGGTTGTAGGCGCTCAAGATTGGCCATACTGTCGAGTCCTTTTCCACACCGGGTGAGGGGTTTTAGTTTAACGCTAACGACGCTAATTAAAAACCATTAAATACAATGACTTGCATAGGTTGGTTCGGTCTGGGCTCGGTAGGTTTTTACGGCTTATTGTGCTAGAATTCGGTGTAGTAGCGGAAGCAATTTAAGGGCTTTTTTGGGTTGTGTGATGGCGGAAGCTAGGTTGGGTTCGCGTCGGAATTTTAGGGTTGAAATGATAGGAAATAGAGGGCTGTTGCTCGGTTTTAAAGGCCGTGTGAAGCTTTTAATCAAAAGCTAAACAAAAGCTAAACAAAAGCTAAACAAAAGCT